>CALAOW010000129.1 GCA_937889395.1 uncultured Pseudomonadota bacterium
CGCCGCCGCCGCTGGAACCACCGAAGCTCGCGCTACCGCCCATCCCGCCACCGCCGCCCATGCCGCCACCCATGCCGCCAAAGCCCGAGCTGCCGCCCATTCCGCCGCTGGCAGCGCTGTTAAAGCTGGAGCGGCCGAGCGAACCCTTGCCGGTGGTGGGCGACATGGTGGTCGGGCCGCCGCCGCCGTTGAGCAGGGTGTTGAGCACCTGGACTATCTCGAGCGCCTGCGCGTTCTTGAGCCGATAGACGTGGATTCGCGAGGTGGCCAGCGGCGGATTAACGTCGAGCTTGGCGACTATTTCCTGGATCTCACGCATCTGAAGCGGCGGCGCCATGACGATAAGGCAATTGGTGCGTTCGTCGGGGATAACCTTGTAACCCGTCCCGCCGCCGCCGGTGGCCGACGGCGCGACGCCGATCTGGGGCCGCATCCCCCCTTGAGGGCTTGCGCCGGCGCCTTGCATCTTGGCCGTCATGAGCGCATCGATCTCGAGCGCAAGCTCAGTGGCAAACGCGAGCTTGAGCGGAATGACGACAATGGTCTGCTGTTCGCCGCGCACGTCGAGGCTGCCGATTATCTGGAGCAGTCGCTCGACGTTGTAGGCGTCGTCGGTGACGATGACGGTGTTGTCGCTGGGAAACGCGGCGACCAGACCGTCGTGCGAGACCATCGGCTGGATCACGCCGATGACGGAAGCGGCGTCGATATTCTTAAGCCGCACCATCCGGGTGACATACTCGTCGCCCTTGGTCTCGGCGGGGTTTTTCGATTCGGTAAGCGCGGCGGAGGAGCGCACGTTGCGCGCGGGCACAATCTTGATGACCTTGCCGGCCTGAACGGTGGTAAAGCCTTTTACCTGGAGGACGGATTGAAAGATCGAGTAGGCCTGTTCGGGAGTGACCTTGGTCGGCGAGATGATGGTGACCTTGCCGCGCACGGATTCGTCGATGATGAAGTTGCGGCCGGTGATCTCGCTGATGAACTTGGCAAGAACCGGAATATCCACGTTCTGGAAGTTCATTGTAATTGTATTATGTTCAGGCAGCCCCGTGGGATCGGCGCCAAACGCGGGGGAGCGAAGGTTGCCAACGAAAATCAGCAGTGCGGCGGCAAACGCCCCAGCCAAAAGACGGTTCATCCGAGCATCCTCCGCATTTCGGGTCAAAACGTCGTGAGCATATTTCACCGCCGCTGCGCAGCGCAACCCGGAATTGTTGGAATTGTTGCAATGGCTGCGGGGCTCGGCGACTATGACGATGACCGACCCGATTTGATTCAATCGAACACAAAAGAGGCGAGCCTGCCTTATTCCGTCATCCCGAGCGAAGCCGAGGGACACCGATTCTTGCAGGCTCGACGACGGGCTGCGAAGGTGACGCGTTGCGCTACGAATTCCTGATTGGCCTGCGATATTTGCGCGCGCGGCGGCGCGAACGATTCGTGTCGCTGATCGCGATCATCTCGCTGGTCGGGATAACGTTTGGGACGTTCGCGTTGTCGCTGGCGCTATCGGTGATGAGCGGATTCGAGAAAAACCTGCGCAACCTATTGCTCACGTTTACGCCGCAGATAACCATCGAGCGCAGCGATGGCGGGGTGTGGAATCCGGCCGATCTCGAGAAGCAGATCGCCGCGTTACCGGGGATGGCGGCGGCGGCGCCATTCGTCACGTCGCAGGTGATGGCGGTCTCGAGCACGGACTCGGGCGGCGCGGGGCTGGTGTCGGGCGGAATTATCCGCGGGGTCCAGCCGCACGACAATGCGGTGCTCAAGGAATTAAGCGACACGCTGGAGAACGGGACGCTCGCGGACCTCGAGACGACGCATCCGGTGACGATTGTGGACAAGGGCGTCAAGCGCCGCGTCGAGCTGCCCGGTGCGATCATCGGCAAGTCGCTGGCGTTCGAGCTTGGGGTGAGGCCGGGCGACCCGGTAATACTGATTTCGCCGGCGAGCTTGGGAACAGGAATCGGGCCTCCGCGCCTCAAGCGATTCGTGGTGACGGGGTTCTTTCACTCGGGCATGTACGAGTTCGATTCGACGCTGATCTTCGTCGCGTTGAAGGACGGACGCGCGTTGCTGGCCGACGATGCGTCGCTCGAAAGCGGCCTCGAGTTGCGGCTGGTCAACATGTTTGACGCGCCGGCGATACGCGGCCGGATCGCGGCGATGGCGGGGCCTGACTTCGAAGTCTCGGATTGGACGACGGCAAACGCGCCGCTGTTCTCCGCGCTCAAGCTGGAGAAGTTCACCTATTTCATGGTGCTGCTGCTGATCGTGCTGGTGGCGGCCTTTAACATTATTGCGACGCAGGTGATGGTGGTGATGGAGCGGCGCAAAGAGATTGCGATCCTGCGCACGATGGGTGCGCGGGCGGCCTCGGTGGCGTCAATCTTTCTGTGCCAAGGCGCGGCGCTGGGTGTGATCGGCACGGTTTTGGGCGATGGCGCGGGATTCGTGACGGCGTACCTGATAGGCAGGTATCATTTGATTCATCTGCCGGCCGACATGTTCATGGTGAACGCGGTACCGGTGGAGTTGAATCCATGGAACTTCATCGCGGTCGCGGCGGCGACGATCGTGCTGTGCCTGCTTGCGTCGATCTACCCGGCATTGCAGGCGGCGAAGCTCTCGCCGGTCGAGGTGATTCGCTATGAGTGAGGGGCGCGGCGCGGTGGCAACGAAAGCAAAACCAAACCAGGCGAAGGGGCGCCTAATCGAGGTGCGCGGCCTCGACAAGACATTCTATGACGCTGATCGTGAGATTCGCGTGCTGCGCGGTCTCGATCTGACGGTCCAGGCGGGCGAGGAGATCGCGATCGTGGGGCAATCGGGAACCGGCAAGTCCACGCTGCTCCATATCATGGGGAGCCTGGAAGAGCCGACCGCGGGCAAGATTTATTTCGAGGGCGAGGATTTGTTCGCGCTCGATCAGAAATCGCTGGCGGAGTTCCGCAACCTGAAGCTCGGCTTCGTTTTCCAGTTCCATTACCTGCTGGCGGACTTCACGGCGCTGGAAAACGTGATGATGCCGGCGTTGATCAGCCGCATCAGCGACGCCGAAGCGAGCCGGCGTGCGGCCGAGATGCTCGAGATCGTCGGGCTGGGCGACAAGCTGGGGCGCCGGCCAGCGGAACTGTCCGGCGGCGAACAGCAGCGCGTCGCGGTGGCGCGCGCGGTGGTGCTGCGGCCCAAGCTGCTGCTCGCGGACGAGCCGACGGGCAATCTCGATCCGGATACCGCCGAAGAAGTGCACGAGCTGTTTCACAAGCTCAATCGCGAGCTTGGGATCACGCTGGTGATCGCAACCCATAACGAGCAGTTGACGCGCAGCGTCGGGCGCGCGCTGCGGCTGCATGAAGGAAAGCTGGTGGACGAGCGCCGGCAGCAGTCAGCCCCTGCCCCCGAGTAAGCAGAATCGGCGCCGCACAAATGTCCCTCACCCTAATCGCCTTGCCATGTGAGGCACCGGAACAATCGAGTTTAGCCGCTTCGGGGCATTCGGTTTACATGCGGGGAGCGATTGGCTAGTTTGGGCGGCGCTTTTGGTGTGTTTGAGTGACATCCGGAAAATTCAACGCGCGCCCGCCACGCGCGCCGTCATCTTTCGGGCTTCATCGCCCGCCCCGCGGGCTATTGCCGGCCGGCCGCGCAATGCGGACGCCGGGCGGCGCGCTAATCCTGGTGGTGCTGGCGGCGTTCTCGTTTTCGTTTTCGTTTTCGTTGTTCGCCCCCGTCAGCGCGCGTGCGCAGGGCCCGGCGCCGATAATCTCCAAGGCTGAGATCGCCGGTAATCAACGCGTCGAACAGGACGCGATTCTGATCCACATCACGCAGCAGGCGAACCAGCCGCTCGATCAGACGGCGGTCGACGCGGACATCAAGTCGATTTACAGGATGGGGTTTTTCGAATCGGTGACCGCCCGCGTAGAGCAGCAGGGCGGCCGCAGCGTGCTGGTGTACCGGGTGAGGGAGCGCCCGCAAATTACCGACGTCAAGTTCTACGGGATGAAGGCGGTTCGGTCGAACGACGACAAGATAGTCGCGGCGGTGAAGATGCATCCGGGGTCGATCCTCGATCCGATCGCGGTAAAGGAGACGATCGCCGGCGTGACGCAGGTTTACGCGGACCAGGGCTACACGGACGCCAAAGTAGTCTTCAAGGCGATCCCACAGCCCGACAACACGGCGTTCGGCGAATTCGACGTGACCGAGGGATCGAAGGTCCAGATCACCAAGATCGTGTTCGAGGGCAACAAGGCGTTTTCATCGTCCACTTTGAGCGGCAATATGGAAACGCGAACCTATAGCAAATTGCTGAGCTGGTTGACCGGATGGGGGGCGCTCGATCGGAAGAAAATGCAGGAGGACGTCGATCGGCTGACGGCGTTTTACTACGACAACGGCTACCTGAACGTGCAGGTCGCGCAGCCGCAGGTGGTGCGCAGCGGCGCGCAGATTACGATCGTAATAACCATCGACGAGGGCACCCCGTACCGCGTCGGCCGAATCAACATCGAAGGCAACCTGAAGTTTCCGCGCCGCGAACTGCGCAGGCTGCTGACGATGAAGAGCGGACAACTGTTCCGCGGCTCGGCGTTGCAGCGCCAGGTGCTCGCGCTGTCGGATTTCTACTCGAACCGGGGCTACGCGTACGTCAACATCGACCCGCGCACGCAACTGGTCCACACCACCAAGCGAGTCAACGTGGTGTTCGTGATCAATCCGGGTCACGAAGTGCTAATCGACCGCGTCAATATCAGCGGCAACACCAAGACCTCGGACAAGGTAATCCGCCGCGAGATCCAGATTCAGGAGCAGGAGCCGTACAGCGCCGAAGAGATCCGGGATTCCAAGGTGCGGCTGGACCGGCTGGGATTCTTCACCGACACGCGCATCACGACCTCGCCGGCGGCGCAGCCCGACAAGATAAACCTCGACGTGAACGTGAGCGAGGCCAACACCGCGTCGTTCCAGGTGGCGGGCGGATTCGACAGCTATCAATCGCTGTTCGGCAACTTTACGCTGGGCAACACCAACCTGTTCGGCGGCGGCGAATCGCTGATCCTCAACGCGCAGGTCGGCTACCTGTTCCAGAACTACAGCGCCAGTTATACGGAGCCGTGGTTCCTGGACATGCCGCTCGGCGTGGGCCTGCAGTTGTTCGACAACAAAACTTACCTGCTGAGCTTCAACCAGTCGTCGGCAGGCTTCACCCTGACCACGACCTATCCGCTGACCGAGCTCGGCTTCAAGAAGCTGGGGCCGTTCTCTCTCAAGGACGTGCAGGCGGGACTGGGCTACTCGTTTCAGAGCGTAGGAATCACGGGGCTGAACCAGTATACGACTTACCAAATCGCGCGCTACAAGGGTTACACGCAGACCTCAGAAATTACGCCGACGATACGCCGCTTCACGGTGGATAATCCGATCGATCCGCGCACCGGCACCGTCGAGAGTCTCAGCATGCAGTTCGGCGGAGTCGGCGGCGGCAACGAATTCATCAAGGGCGTCGCGCATTTCCGGTATTTCTACCCGTTCCTGAAGAGCCAGTCGCTGGGAACGTTCGTGGTGTCACAGGGAATCACGTTCGGCATCGGGACCAACCTGCAAAGCGGGACCGGCGGCGAGTTGCCACTGTTCGAGCGATTCTTCCCCGGCGGTGTCGGCGGTCCTGGCGACGTGCGCGGCTATCAGCTCTATTCGTTGGGACCGCAGGTGACGCTGTACAACCAGGGCGGCAGACCGCTGAGCGTTCAGGACGTCGGCGGCAGCAAGGAATTGTTGCTGAGCAACGAAATCACGTTCCCGATACTGTCGGGATTGGGAATCCGCGGAGTGGTATTCAGCGACGCAGGGCAATCGTTCCTGCTCAAGGATTCGATCGCGATCGACAAGCTGCAGGCGTCGTTTGGATTCGGCGTGCGCTGGAAATCACCATTCGGGCCGCTGGCGGTGGATATCGCTTTCCCGATTAACGCGCGGCCGGCCGATAAGAGCACCGTCTTCGAAATCGGGGCCGGCTCCCCGCTCTAGCGTCGATCGATTTTTCGACATCGGGCGACGACCAGGGCGTGGGCAACTGGATTTGATGCTCGATGAAGTACTATTGTGTATATTTCCCAAGCAGGAGGGATGCGCCGTGATGAGGACGCGTCCCAGGCAGGTAGTCAACAGGAGGCTTTCCAGGCTGTATGAGGCAACGGTTGTTCATCGGTGCGTTGTTCGGTGCGTTCCTTGCGGTGACGTCCGCGGCGGTTCCCGCGCACGCCGACCTGAAGTTCGCGTATGTTGACGTGCAGCGAGCGCTCAATGAGTGCGACGCCGGCAAGCGGGCCAAGGCCGAATTCCAGGGCCGTGTCACATCGGTGGAGGGGCGCCTGCAGCGGCAGCAAAATGAGGTCCAGTCCCTTAAGGACGAGATGGAGAAAAAGGGCATGCTGATGAACCAGGATCAGCGCCAGAGTCTGCAGGACCAGTACGTGGAAAAGCTCAAGAACTTCGAGCGCGACTACAAGGACTCGAAGGACGAGTTGCAGGCCAAGGACCAGGCGGTCACGGCGAAAATCGTGCATGACCTTGCGCAAGTCATCCGCACGCTTGGAGAGCGTGACGGCTACACGATGGTGATGGAGAAGGGATCGATCCTGTGGGGTGCTCCGGGCATCGACGTTACCGACCAGCTAATCCGCAGTTACAACGCGATGCACGTGACGATAGGCTCGGTCGGCGAAGGCGCCGGCGGCGGGGTATCGCGCGCGAGCGGGCAGGCCGGCGCGCCGGCTCCGTCGGATTTCGGCTCGGCGGCGGCCAAGCGGTCGACGATCTCGAAGTAGGCCGCTCGAAACAAGATGCGCGAAGTAATTCCCGGTGCCTGACGACGCAAAAGTCGCGGAGCTTGGGCGCGTGTTGGGGCTGCTGCCCCATCGCTATCCGTTTCTGCTGGTCGATCGCATCTTAGAACTCGTCAAGGGCCGCGTCGTAACCGTCAAGAACGTCAGCTTCAACGAACCGTACTTCGCGGGGCATTTTCCGGGTCATCCCGTGATGCCGGGGGTGTTGATCGTCGAGGCGCTGGCGCAGTCGGGGGCGATCCTGGCGCTCAATGAAGTGGGCGGGGACCCGGCGCGTCTGTTCATGTTGACAGGACTGGACAAAGTGCGCTTTCGCCGCCGCGTAATCCCGGGCGATCAGCTGCGGATGGAAGTAACAATTCTAAAATTTCATCGTCCGCTGTGGCGGATGCAGGCGGTGGCGCGCGTCGGCGACGAATTGGCGGCCCAGGCGGAATTGTCCGCGATGGAAGTCGAGGAGCGAGTCCGATAGCGGGCCGAATCCATTCCTCCGCGGTCATCGACAAGCGGGCCGAACTCGACACGAGCGTCGAAGTCGGTCCCGGCGCGGTGATCGGACCGAACGTCAAGATAGCAGCCGGCAGCGTGGTCGGGCCTTGCGCGATGATCGAGCGTAATACCACGATTGGCGAACGCAATCGCATCTGGCAGTTCGCCGCCATCGGCGCGGAACCGCAAGACCTCAAATTCAAGGGCGAACCGTCAGTCGTCGAAATCGGCGACGACAACATGATTCGCGAGTTCGCGACCATTCACCGCGGCACCGAAGGCGGCGGGATGATCACAAAAATTGGCAGTCACACGCTGGTGATGACGTACGCGCACGTGGCGCACGACTGCATCATCGGCGACCACGTGATCCTGGCGGCGTGCACGGGGCTGGCCGGCCACTGCGCGATCGAGGAATACGCGATTTGCGAGGGCCAGGTCGGTGTGCATCAGTTCACCCGCATCGGCACTCACGCGATCGTGGCGGCGGGCGCGAAGGTGGCGCAGGACGTGCCGCCGTACTCGATGGTGGCGGGAGCCGAGCGCGCGCGGCTGGCGGGCGTCAACGAAGTCGGCCTGCAGCGGCGCGGCTTCAAGCCCGAAACGATTGCGGCGCTCAAGTCCGCGATCCGCACGCTGTTCTTTTCGAAGATGCTGCGCGACGATGCCGTGAAGCAGGTCCTGGACGAGTACGGTACGGTTGCCGAAGTCGTGCGGCTGGTTGATTTCATAAACAACTCGAAGCGCGGAGTCGTCGGCCGCGAGCGTGAATAAGCTCGGGCTCATCGCGGGCAACGGCGTCTTCCCGCTCGAAGTGGCGCGCGCCGCACGCGAGCGCGGAATAAAAATCATCGCCGTCGCGCACCTCAATGAAAGCGATCGCGCACTTGACTCGGTGGCCGACGAAGTAACCTGGATCAAAGTCGGCGAGCTGCAGAAAATAGTCGACGTTTTCAAAAATGCCGGAGTCTCGGAAGCCGCGATGGCCGGCGGCATCTCACGCGCGCGGCTGAAAGATTCTTTCGCGCCCGACGCGCGCGCGCTTAAGATGCTGGCGGGAATCGGACGCTTCAGCGACGACGCTGTGCTCCGCGGCGTCGCGCGTGAAGTCGAAACCGAAGGAATCAAAATGATCGATCCGATCCCGATGATCGAGCATTGGCTCGCGCGCGCCGGCGTCGGCGCCGGACCCGAGCCGACTCCCGCGCAAATCCGCGATCTCGAGCTCGCATTCGCGGTCGCGCGCCGGCTCGGCAGCTATGACATCGGCCAGACGGTCGCGGTCCGCGACGGGATGGTCGCTGCGGTGGAAGCGCTGGAAGGAACGGACGCCGCGCTGCGCCGCGCAGCCGGGCTGGTGGGCGCGGGCCTGGTGGTGGCCAAGGCGGCCAAACCGGGCCAGGACATGCGCTTCGATCGCCCCGCGATTGGCCCGGCTACGGTGCAATTGCTTGCCGAGATCGGCGCGGCGATGTTAGGCGTCGAAGCTGAGGTTGCGCTGATTCTCGAACGCGAGCGCACGCTCGAGCTCGCGTGCGCGAAAAACGTGACGTTATACGGCTATGCGGAAACCAGTGGTTGAGCTGCGCGCCGCAGTGATTGGCGCGGGCCGCCTGGGCACCTTGCACGCGCGCAAGTACGCCGCCATTTCGGGAATCAAGCTCGTACACGTCGTCGATATCGACGCCGAGCGGGCGCGAGCCGTAGCGACGGAAGTGGGCGCGACGCCGCTGGCCGATTACCGGATGCTGGCGGGCAAGGTGGACCTCGTGACGGTCGCGTCGCCCGGCGTGACGCATCATGAGATCGCATCCGCGATGCTGAAATCGGGCATCGACGTGCTGCTGGAAAAGCCGATGGCCGAGACGCTGGTGCAGGCGCGTGAACTGGCCACGCTGGCGTCGACGAGCGGCCGCATTCTTCAGATAGGCCACCTCGAGCGGTTCAATCCGGCGGTCGTTCATCTGCATTCGATCGTGAAAAATCCCCGCTTCGTGGAATGCCATCGGCTCGCGCCGTTCACCGAGCGCGGCACCGACGTAGATGTGGTGCTCGATCTGATGGTGCACGACCTCGACGTGATCCTGTCGGTGGCGCCATCCGAAGTCGCGTCGCTCGAGGCGGTTGGGGTCGCGATCCTTACCGATCGAATCGACCTCGCCAACGCGCGCATCCGCTTCCGGAGCGGTCTCATCGCAAATCTGGTCACCAGCCGCGTGTCGGCCCGGCGCGAACGCAAGATTCGCTTCTTCCAGCCCGACGCATACCTCTCGGTTGACTACGAGGCGCGCAGCATCCAGATGTATCGCAAAACTCCGCCGGCGCCGGGCGCTCAGTTCCCCACCATTTCGGCGGAGCAGATCGATTTCGGCGAAGGCGATCCGCTCGCCGACGAAGTCAATGCGTTCGTCGCGGCAGTTCGCAGCAGGTCCACACCGGCCGTCAGCGCCGAGGACGGGCTTCGCGTGATGGAACTAACCGAGAGAATCAAGGAAGTGATGCTGACGGATTCGGTCGCGCCTTGACGCTTGCTGTCCGCTGCGACAGCATCGATTTGTGATGCGTCCGATCAGGCTCAAGATTCTCGGCGGTCTGGTGCTCGCAGCCGGCGCCGCCGCGTTTCTCATCTTCATCGCGACCTCAGATTGCACAACCGTGACCGGCAGCGACGAAGTCGTTGTCAACGTGTCCGCGATGCGTCCCGGTAGCGCGCGGCTTTTCTCTTACACCGATGACGCAGGCAAGCGGCTGCGCTTCGTGCTCGCGCGCGGGGTCGATGGCAAGATGCGCTCGGTGTTCGACGCATGCCGCCAGTGCTTCGCGTTCCATCGCGGCTACCGGGTCGTTGGCGGCGAACTGATTTGCCGGGTGTGCGGGAATCACTACCCAATCGATCGGATGACTGAAGGCAAAGCGTCGTGCGTGCCCGTCAGCTTGCCGCACGAAGACGATTCCGGAATCGTACGCATCAAGACCGCAGACCTTAAAGCCGGAGATTCGCTCTTTTGACTATCTGAGTAGCTATAGCAAGATCATTTACCAGTAGGGATATAGTATGAGTATTCACCGTAATCTCATATCACTCACCATTGTCGTACTAATAATGTCGAGCCTGTTCGCGGCTGCTGGATGCCACCGCGACTCAACCGCGGCCGCCTCGAGCTGCCTCACCGACACCAAGCTCGTCGATCAGAATGGCAACCAGGTCTCGCTCGCGTCGCTCAAGGGCAAACCGCTGGTGGTGGATTTCATCTATACTTCGTGCCCGGGGGAGTGCCGGATGGAGACGGCGAAGTTGGCAAACGTCGCGCTCCGGCTGGGGCCCGACCTCGGTTCGAAGGTCACGATCGTTTCGATCAGCGTCGATCCCGAGCATGACGGCCCCAAGCAGTTGCTCGATTACGCACGTCAGCAGGGGGCGGACGAGAAAGGATGGTATTTCCTGACCGGAAGTCCCGGAGACATCGATAAAGCGCTGGCGGGCTTCAAGCTCATCCGGCAAGTCATGCCGGACGGTTCGATCGGCCACCTGGTCGATATGATGCTGATCGGACCGGATGGGCGGTTGGTGCGTGAATACAACGGCGAAATCGTAAAAGCCCAGGATATCGTCGATGACCTCAGAAAGACCCTGAACAAGGGTTGAGAGATGCAGCATGAGACGAGCAATCATTTTCGGCTCCTCGGTTGCGGCGATTCTGGCGCTGGCATATCTGTGGCCGTCGTTCGGCGCTTCATCGGCGGAGAATGGCGGCGCGCGCGGGACGATGTGCATCGCGGGTCATTGCTGCTGCGCGGGGCGGGCGGAGGCACAGACCGTCGCGGCCAACGCGGCGCAGGGGCGTTTGACGCTCGATCCAAACCAGTTCATCGGTCCGGTAAAGCAAGCGTACAGAGTTGCGGAGAAACATCCCGCGCTACTGGCGGAACTGCATTGCTATTGCGGATGTGACAAGGCGGACGGTCATCAGAATCTGCTCGATTGTTATCGCGGCCGCCATGGCGCGACCTGCGAAATCTGCACCGAGGAGGCCTTGCTGGCGCAACGGATGTCGGAGCAGGGTTCACCGCTCGATCAGATACGCGACGCGATCCGCAGGCGGTTCGCTTCCGACAACTGAATCGCACGGGCAGGGCTATTTGCGGCGCCGTGTTTTTCAATCACAATTCCTTCGATGCCATTGAATGCCGAAGCGCCACCGCCGCTCGATGAACGCCTGAAAGAGACCGCACGCGGGCGCCGCATCATGATTGTTGCGGGCGAGGCGTCGGGCGACCTTCATGGCGGCGATTTGGCGCGGGAAATTCTCGCGCGCGATCCGTCGTGCGACCTGTTCGGAATTGCGGGCGAGAAGATGCGCGCGGCCGGGGTGCGGGCGATCGTCGCGACGGAGGACATCCACGGGCTGGGACTTTTGGAACTGGCTTCCACGATTGGGCGCACGATTGGTGCGTTTCGCGCACTGCGTCGAATCATCAGGCGGGACAAGCCGGACCTTGTGATCCTGATTGACTACGCGGAGTTCAACCTCATTCTCTCCGGCACGGCCAGGCGCGCCGGCGTGCCGGTGCTCTACTACATCACGCCGCAAGTCTGGGCGTGGCGGCGCGGCCGAATCGACAAGCTGGTGGATCGCGCGGGCCGCCTCGCGGTGGTGCTGCCGTTCGAGGCCGAACTATTCCATAGCGCGGGCGAGCGCGTTTCATTCGTAGGGCATCCGCTGCTCGATCGGGTCACCACGGTCCAGAGCCGGGAGGAGACGCTGAAGCGCCATGGATTCCCGCCGCGCGCGCGAATCATCTCGATCCTGCCAGGCAGCCGGCGCGCCGAAGTTCGCTACCTGCTGAATCCGATGGTCAAGGCGGCGCGGATTGTCGCGCGCGATCACGGCCTTGAAATAGCGCTCGCGCTGGCGCCGACCCTGACCCAGGCCGAACTCGCCGAGGTTGGACGTACGGACCTGGCGGGAATCAGGATTGTCGAGAGCGACACATACAACGTTGTCGCGGCGAGCGAACTCGCGCTGGTCGCGTCGGGGACCGCCACGCTGGAGACGGCGCTGCTCGGATGCCCCGAAGTAATCGCCTACAAAGCGTCGCCACTTACCTATATCCTAGGGCGAATGCTGGTCACGGGAGTGGATTTTATCGGGATGCCGAATATCCTGGCGGGCCGGCAAATCGTGCCGGAACTGATCCAGGGCGATGTGACTGCGGAGAAGCTGGTACGAGCCGCCGAGCCGCTTTTGAGCGACACGATACGCGTGGAAACGGTGGCCGCGCTGAAGGCATTGCGCGAGAAGCTCGGATCGCCGGGAGCCGCGGGACGAGTCGCGGCGATCGCGCTCGAGATGATCGGATCGAAGATGACCGCATGAGGCTGCTTACCCCAATGCAATGGCGCCTGCTGGCGTACCTCCGCAGATACCTGTTCCCGTACGTGCTGTTGCTGGGCGTGGCGATGGGCGTGTTGTCGCTGGCCAGCGCCGGAATCCCGTTCATCATGAAGTTGGTGGTCGATCTGGTCGCCAATCTCAAAGGCTCGAGCGCGATCGATTTGCGCACCGGTTACAAGCTGCGCGAGCTTTCATTAGCGCTGGCGGGGTTGTTCATGCTGCGCGCGTTCGCGAATTTTTCCGACGACTATTTGAGCGCATATATATCCCAGAAGCTGACGATGGATATCCGGGCCGATCTGAACGAGAGCCTGCAACGCCAATCGCTGAGTTTTTTCAACCGCACGCCGACCGGCGTGATGGTTGCACGAATCATCAGCGACGTCGGCTTGGTGGTTTCGAGTTTGAGCGGCGGCGTGTTTTCGATCTTCGGCGACGGCATGTCGCTGATCGCCTTGCTGGTGACGGCTTTCTGGCTCGACTGGCAGCTCGCGATCCTCGCCTTCATCGGTTTCCCGATCGTCGTTCTGCCGATCTCCAGTCTTTCGAAGATAGTTCGGCGCGAGACCAAGAATCAGCAAAAGCAATTGAGCGGCTTGCAGTCGCTGCTGTTTGAAACCTTCCAGGGAAATCGCGTCGTGAAAGCGTTCGGGATGGAAGATTACGAGCGCGCGCGCTTCAATCGGGAGCTCAAGCGGCTGTTCCGAATTTTCATGCGGGTGGCGCGGATCAAGGCGTTTACGGGGCCGCTGATCGAGGCGCTGGGCGCGATTGCGGTGGTCGCGGTGGTCTGGTGGGCGGTGGGATCGCTGCAGGCGGGCACGCGCACGCTGGGACAATTCGCCGGATTCTTTACGACTATGATCCTCGTGTACCGGCCGTTTAAGGCGCTGGGCAAAACCAACAACAGTATTCAGCAGGGGCTGGCCGCGGCCGAACGCGTCTTCGAGATGATGGATCATCCGAGCGAGGTGCCCGACGATCCCAATGGAATCGAGCTGCGGCCCGGCCCGCACAGCGTCGCGTTCGAGAACGTCAGTTTCACCTACAGCGACGAATGGGTGCTACACGATATCAACCTGGAGATCGGGGTTGGCAAAGTCGTGGCGCTGGTCGGGATGAGCGGCGGCGGCAAATCCACCATGGCGGATTTGATTCCCCGCTTTTACGACGTACAGCAAGGACGCGTCATGGTTGACGGAATCGACATACGCAAGCTGCGGCTTAAGTCGCTGCGCGCGGAAATCGGTCTGGTCACGCAGAGCACGTTTCTGTTCGACGACACCATTCGCGCCAATATCGCGTACGGCAGCAACGACAAGCATCTCGAGCGCGTAATCGCGGCCGCCAAGCTCGCCAACGCTCACGACTTCATCACGCGGCTGCCCAACGGTTACGACACGCTGGTGGGCGAACTGGGCGTGCGCGTGTCGGGCGGAGAGCGGCAGCGAATCGCGATCGCGCGGGCGCTGCTCAAAGACGCGCCGATTCTGATCCTCGACGAGGCAACCTCCTCGCTGGACTCCGCCGCCGAGCGCTCGGTGCAGGAAGCGCTCGAGCATCTGATGGCAAACCGCACAACGCTGGTGATAGCGCATCGGCTGTCCACAGTGCGCCGGGCAGACCGGATCGTCGTAGTCGTTCACGGCCGGATAGTCGAAGATGGAACGCACGACGAATTGTTTGCGCGCGGGCAGGAGTACCGAAAGCTCTACGACCTTCAATTCATGTCCCCCGAAGATCTGGCCGGCAATGGCGGTCTCGTTAACTGATACTCACTGATCGTAAATTCGACTCGTCAGGTGTGTGGATCGACGAGGCTTCGATGTTAAGCGCGCTGTATAATTTGTTGTGGTATCCGGCGCTGCCGTTTGCGCTGCTGGCCGCGCATCCGGCGAACCTGCGGGACTATCGCGAGCGTATGGGGCACGGCGATTTTCCGGATACCGCGGGCGCACCGCGAATCTGGATTCATGCGGCTTCGGTCGGGGAGATCGAAGCGATTCGGCCGGTCGCCAACGGCCTGCTCGAACACCATCCGGGCGCGGTCATGGCAATCACCGCGATGACGGCGGCGGGACGTGAGGCGGCCAGGCGCCGAATCCCGGGTGCGGCGGCGTGGATGCTTGCGCCGCTGGACAATCGGCGCGCGGTGCGATCCTTTCTGGAGCGCGTGCAGCCGAGCGTGGTGCTGATCACCGAGACTGAAATCTGGCCGAACTACTTCATCGAATCCGCGCGGACGGGCGCGACGATCGCGGTGGTCAACGGCCGGATGTCGGAACGATCGTTGCGTCGTTACCTGCGCGCGCGCGGCCTGTTTGAAGATGCGCTCGGCCGGGCAACCCTGATTCTGACGCAGAGCCGCGAAGACGCGCGGCGTTACGCGAAGTTCGATCTCGCGGCAAAAGTGGTAGTCACCGGCAACACCAAAATCGAAGCGGCGCAGGCGGAAATGGCGAATGAAGAACCAATTCGTCCTGAGCTGATGGCGTTTGCACGCGGGCGGAAAATTTTTATCGCGGGATCGACGGCGGCGGGCGAGGACGCCGTGATTGCGGGCGCTTACCGTGAACTGCGCAAGAACTTTCCACAGCTCGCACTGACGATAGCGCCGCGCCATCTCGAGCGCACGCCGGAGATCGAAAAGGCGCTGCATGCGGCCTCGCTCGATTACATGAAGGCGTCGGAACTCAATTCACCGGGCGCGGCGCGCGACGCGGACGTTTTGATCCTCGACACCATGGGCGAGCTGCGCAGCTTCTATCGCCGCGGATCGATCGCGTTCGTCGGCGGCAGCCTCGCGCCGGGACGTGGCGGCCAAAATCCGGCCGAGCCCGCGTTGGCCGATGTCCCGGTCCTGATCGGTCCGTATCACGAGAACCAGCAGCAGATAGTGGCGTCGCTGGTCAGTTCCGGCGGCGCACGAATCGTCAAAAACGCGCGCGACATAATCAGTGAAACTTCGCAATGGCTCGCCGACGATGCGGCGCGACAACAGGCAGGCCAACGCGCGCGCGCTGCGGTGAGCAGGTCGTCGGGCGGCGCGCGGTTCGCCTTGAAGCAGCTCGAAGGGCTCATTAATCTCGGCTGACCGATGCCCTCAAGTGAGCCGAGTCCGAATCGCCCACGAATCGAGCGATTGTGGCAGCGGGATCTTCCCGCTCCATTTCTTCCAATTTGGTTCGGGCTCGCGGCGGCGGCGGGATTCTACCGAGCCGGCGTGGCCGCACGGCATCTGTACTGGCGGATGATGAAACGGCGGGCGCCGGTGATGACGGTGAGCGTGGGCAATCTGACGGTCGGCGGAAACGGCAAGACGCCGTTCACGTTGTTTCTCGCCAAGCGCTTGCAGAGCCACGGGCTGCGCGTCGGAATCGTGAGCCGGGGCTACCAACGCGCGCGATCCAAAGCACGCGCCGAACTGGTGGCTGACGGCGGCAAGCTGAAAATCTCACCGGAAGATGCGGGCGACGAACCGGCGATGATGGCGAAGTCGTTCACCGGTCCGATTGCGGTTGCGCGCCGGCGTATCGACGGCGTCGAGCTGCTAAGCAAGCTCGGTCCGCTCGACGCGGTGATCCTGGACGACGGCTTTCAGCACGTGCGCTTGAATCGCGACGCGGATCTGGTGCTGGTGAGCAATGAGCGCGGCTTCGGCAACGGCTGGATGATCCCGGCCGGACCGATGCGCGAGCCGATCCGCGCGGTCAGCCGCGCAGACGCGATCGTGGTGATGAACTTCGGAACCGGCGCGTCGGCAATTCGACCGTCGCAGATGAAGAAACTAACCGCGCGCAAAATACTTCACGCGTCGGTGCGGCCGCGCGCGTTGCTGGTCACCGAGGATGGGGTGTGGCGCGAAACTCCGCTGGGACTGGGCGGACGACGCGTGCTGGCGGTAAGCGGTCTGGCGGATTCAAGCGGGTTCTACGCGATGCTGCGCGAACTCGACGCGGACCTGGTCGGCGTCTTCGACTATCCGGACCATCACGCCTACACGCTCGCCGACTGGCAGGCTATGGTGAATGCGATGCGCGACACCGACCTGGTCGTCACGACCGAGAAGGACCTGGTCAAGCTGGAGCGGTTTCCGTTCCCGCGCGATTCGCTATACGCTCTCAGGCTTGAAGTAACGATGGACGCGGCCGATGCGCGCGCGCTCGACGAGTTGATACTGGGCCGCATGAGCGCAGCAGCGACGGCGGCGGATGCATAGAAGACGAAAGAAAATGCCTGGAGGATTTCCGCGATGGCGCTGAGTCAGGAATTGCTCGACATCCTGGCGTGCCCGAAATGCAAGGGCGACCTGCATCTCAACGAGAAGCAGGACGGCCTGGTCTGCAGCGCTTGCAGACTCGAGTATCCGGTGCGCGATGACATTCCAATCATGCTGATCGAGGAAGCCAAACCGATCGCGTGACCTCGCCGCGGCGCGCGGCCAGCCTGCTTTCCGCGAAGAAAACGATCGATTCCCCGCGCGCCCGCCGTGTTCGCGTTGTGGCTTCGAAGCGGGAGCGACAGCCGAAGACCGGACATGAGCCAGGCACCCCAAGCATGAGACCGCCTTCGCAAATGAAGTTGCGCTCCGATCCGAACTTTGCGGCGTTCAGGATCGGACGCCGGGAGCTGGTGATTCATCGCGATATCGCCTCTCACGGCGCGGAGATCGTGCAAAAGCTCGGCGAACTGGCGTCCGCATCGGAAGCGGGCGCGGGAAATCGCCGGAGCGCATTTCGGCTGAACCTCGCGGGCGGCCTCGAGCTGTTCGCGCGCCGGGGCCGTCGCGGCGGAATGATCGGATCGATCCTCAGCGACGTTTACGTGGGCATCGCGCCGCGCCCGTTGAATGAACTCGCGGTGACGGTTGAAGCGATCAGGCGCGGAATTCCAGCGGCGGAGCCGATGGGCGCAATGATCGAATGGATCGGTCCCGCTCTCTATCGAGGATTTTTTCTGACTCGTGCGGTGCGCGGGATGACGCTGTGGGAGTTCCTGAAGACCGACGACGATCCGCTCGTGCGCAGCCACGTTCTCGGGCAGGCGCGCGCGGCGATCGACACGATGCAGAACAAGGGGCTCTTTCACGCCGATCTGAATCTGCACAACCTGCTGGTGACACAAACGCGCGAGAGTTTCACCGTGATTATTATCGATCTGGACAAGGCGCGGCTCTTCGATGCGCCGTTGTCGGCTGCGATGCGCCGGGCGAACGCGGCGCGCCTGATGCGGTCAGCGCGCAAGCTCGATCCGTCCGGGCAATTTCTCGACGCAGCCGCGCTCGCGATTCTGCAGGGGTGACCGCGCGCGACAGAAGAATCACCTGCGCGGTGGGCGGCAGGGGCTGCGGCCCCTGCACCCGCAGCGACAAGACGCGAAAATCTGCGCAGCGCATCTTTTCGCGACTATGCGACGGCAGAGCCGCGGGCGCACGGTGTCTTAATAATGGCCTCCCGTGCCAACGGGTCTTAATACTGGCCAGCCGTGCCAACGGCCAGGGGTGAGCCCTGCACCCAATGTTAAGACAAAAATGCGGGCTTCGCCCTGTTAGAAGTATGAGTGAGGAGAGGAGCGCGCCGCATGAAATCTGCCGACGCTCGTTGCGCGGCGGGAAAGCGGCGCGATTATGGGGAGATCGCGGCAGGGCCGCGAAGACTTGGCCTGTTGTTTCCGCGCGCATCGGTCTTCACGGGATCAGATCCGGGGTCCCTCGGCTCCGGCAGCCTTCGCTCGGGATGACACAAAAGAAGCGCGGCCTTCCCCCCTACCCCCTTCTAACAGGGCGAAGCCCGCATCTTCTCCTGACTCAGGTGCAGGGGCTGGCCCCTGCCCAAGGAAGCGTGAAACCCACGGTGGGTTTCACATTCAATTAAGTTCTTCCCTTTGCTCTCCCGATCCGGGTGCAGGGGCGCGCGACGGGTGCGTGACTACCAGCGTTTCAGCGCGATCGCGTCGATCTCGATTCGCGCGCCCAGCGGCAGCGCGGCCACCTGCACGGTCGAGCGGGCCGGATACGGCGGAACGAAATGCTCCCCGTACACGCGGTTGACGATTTTAAACTCGGCGATATCGATCATGAAGATGGTGGTCTTGACTACATCGACGAAATCGAGGCCTGCGGCAGCAAGCACTTCGCCGAGGTTCTGGAGCACGCGCCGAGTCTCGAATTCGATCCCGCCTTCGACGAGAGCGCCCGACGCCGGGTCGAGACCGACCTGCCCGGAGCAGAAGACCAACCCGTGTTGCTCGACCGCCTGCGAATACGGACCGATCGCGGCCGGCGCTTGCCTGGTGTGAATGGAGGTTTTCATTTCAATATCCCGCGCAGTCGTTGCGCGCGCTCGAAATCAATGGCGATTGCCGTTTTGCTGGCCCAGGCGCGACACGCGCATGACGCCGTCGATCGCGCCGATCGAGTTCATCAGGTTGTTCAATTGACGGGCGCTGCTCACGCTGACCTCGAAGACCGCCAGCGCGCGTCCGTCGGCGCCGTGAGTCTTCACTTCGGCGGTCGATATATTCACGCCCGCCGAGGCGATCGCCTTGGTCATCGCAGCGAGCAAGCCCGGCTGATCGGCGCATAGCACTTCGAGCCGAATCGGCCGCGGCGCTTCCTCGCCCTCCTTCCATACCACCGGCACGCGCCGATCCGGATCGGTGTTGAGCGCATGCGGGCATCCCGCGACGTGCACCGTGACGCCGCGTCCGCGCGTGATGAAGCCGGTGATCGCCTCGCCCGGGAGCGGATTGCAGCATCGCGCGAATCGCACCAGCATGTCGCCGACTCCAGAGACCACGACCGCACCGCTGGCGGATTTGCGCGCTTCCTTGGCGGCGCGCTCTCTTTGCGCGGGACCCAGCGGCGTCGGTAATTTCTCGGGACGATAGAGTTTCAGCTCGGCGGGCGTCAGCAGTTTCGCGAGCAACTGCGCAGCCGTGATTATTCCGTAGCCGACCGCGGCGAGCAGGCTTTCGACGTCGCGCTGCGAGAATTCCGCGAGAACTCCGTCGAGGCGCTTGCTCGATCTAAGCTGCGTGACGCTGAGCTTGACGGGTTCGAGCTCGCGATCGAGCAGCGATATTCCGAGATCGCGGGAGCGTTCTGCTTGTTGACTGCGCAGCCATTGACGGATGCGCGATTTCGCACGCGCGGTGGCTGCGTAGTTGGTCCAATCCTTGCCCGGCACCTGCTTTTCGGAGGTCAGCACCTCGACCGTATCGCCCGATCGAAGCCGGTAGCGCAGCGGCACCATGCGTCCGTTGACGCGCGCGCCGGCGAGATGGTTGCCGACCTGGGAGTGGATTCGGTAGGCGAAGTCGATCACGGTCGAGCCGAGCGGAAAATCGAAGACGTCGCCCTTGGGGGTGAAGACGAAAACTTCCTCGGGAAACAGATCGTCCTTGACGGTGGAGAGAAATTCCTGGGGGTCCTTGAGATTCTGCTGCCATTCGATCAGGCGCCGCAGCCATGCAAACCGCTCGGTGTCCTTGACCTCTTTGGAGTTGCCATCCTTGTAGCTCCAGTGCGCCGCGATTCCTTCCTCGGCCACCTTGTGCATCTCGCGCGTACGAATCTGCACTTCCATCCGCTGGCCGCGCGGACCGATCACGGTGGTGTGCAGCGACTGATACATGTTGGCCTTGGGCAGCGCGATGTAATCCTTGAAGCGGCCGGGGACCGGCTTCCAATTGGCGTGCACGACGCCGAGCGCCTCGTAACATTCGCGCAGCGTATTGACGATGATGCGGAACGCGACCAGGTCGTAGATTTCCTCGAAGCTGAGCCCCATCGCCTGCATCTTGGAGTGAATCGAAAAGAAATGTTTGGGGCGGCCGGTGACCTCAGCCGTGACCTCGCTGTCGGACAGGCGGCGCGACAGGATCTCGATGACGTTGGCGATGTACTCCTCGCGCTCTTTGCGTTTGGCCGCGACGAAGGTCTTCAGCGCCTGGTACGCAGTTGGATTCAGATAGCGAAACGCCAGGTCCTCGAGCTCCGACTTGAGCCAGTAGATTCCGAGGCGATGAGCGATCGGCGCGTAAATTTCCATCGTCTCGCGCGCGATCTCCTGCTGCTGGTCGGCGCTGAGATGGTCGAGCGTGCGCATATTGTGCAGACGGTCGGCGAGCTTGATCAGCACGACGCGGATGTCGTGGGCCATCGCGATGATCATCTTGCGGAAATTCTCGGCCTGCTTTTCCTCGCGGCTCTGGAACGTGATCTTCGAGACCTTGGTCACGCCGTCAACGAGCTGCGCGACCTCGGCGCCGAAATCCGTCTGCACCTCCGCGAGCGACGCCTCCGTATCCTCGACGACGTCGTGCAGCAAGCCGGTGACGATCGAAGGCACGTCGAGCTTGAGCTGCGCGATGATCATCGCGACGTTGAGAGGATGCGTAACGTAGGGCTCGCCCGATTCGCGCTTCTGATCGAGATGCATCCGCGCCGAGTAGTCGTACGCGCGCCGGATCAGACCGATGTCGGCCTGTGGATTGTAGGTCTGCACCCGCCCGATGAGGCCGGCGAGTTGGTCGGGAGTGCTTTGCGCTAACTCTTCCACGGCCCGAATTCGCCGCGCAGGCGGCCGACCTTGAGCCGCTCCGCGTTTACGATCGTTTCGAGCCGCGCGACGGATTCACGAAGCTGGGCGTTGACTATCAGATAGTCGTATTCGGGATAGGCCTGGGCTTCGTCGCGCGCTTTGCGAAGCCGGTGCTGAATCTTCGATTCTTCCTCGGTGCCGCGGCCGCGCAGGCGCCCCTCGAGTTCGGCGAAGGTCGGTGGCAGAACAAAAATCGCGACCGCATCGCCGAGATACATTGCGCGAATCTGCCGCGCGCCCTGGATGTCGATGTCGAGCAGGATATCGCGGCCCGAAGCGATCGCGGCGTCCAGCGGCGCGCGCGGCGTGCCGTAGGAGGACTCGAACACACGCGCCCATTCGGCCAGTTCGCCGGACGATTGCCTGCGTTTGAACTCTTCTTCGCTCACAAAGCTGTAATCGATTCCGTCCGCCTCGCCTGCTCGCGGCGCGCGCGTGGTCAAGGATACCGAAAACTCCAGGCCCGCGATGGCCTTGAGCGACGCGCGCCAAATCGTGGTCTTGCCGGCCCCCGAAGGCGCCGAAAGGATGAAGATTATACCGCGTCTCGGCGGCAAAGAATCACGTGATTTCAACGGTATAGAAGCCATTAACCGGGTGCAAAGGCCCCTTTACTATATCCTATTCGAGGTTCTGGACCTGCTCGCGCATCTTTTCCGCTTCCGCCTTTACTTCAACGGTTACTTGAGAAAGGGCCGCGTTCTGCGACTTCGAACCCATCGTATTTACTTCGCGGTTGATTTCCTGGAGCAGAAATTCAATCGACTTCCCGACCTGGCCCTTGCGCTTGAGCAGCGCCTTGAGGCCGTCGAGATGCGTGCGCAGACGCGTGATCTCTTCGCTGATATCGCCGTGCTGCGAGGCGGACGACGCCTCCTCATAGAGACGTTTCTCGTTGACCGGCAAGTCTGCCAGGAGTTCGCGAATCCGCTTGTGAAAATTGTCCATTATTTCCGTGCGCGTCTGCTCGGCCAGCCGTTCAATTTTCGGGACCGCCGCTTCGATATTGCGAACCCGCGCGGCAAAATCGTTGTGCAGACTGCGGCCTTCGCGCACCCGCTCGGCATCCAGCGCTTTCAACGCGCGAACCAAAGCCTTGTGGCCAAGCCTGAATGCCGCGGCCGAGTCGTGCTCCTCCTCGACGACGTGAAAGATTTCAGGCCGGTTGAGGATCGATCCAATGTCCGGATTGCCGTTGAGATGAAGCTGCTTGCCGAGACGACGCAGCTCGGCGACGTACAAATTCGCCAGCCGGTCGTTCACCTCGAGCCGCACCGGCGGAGGTTTCAGCGCAACCGACTTGATAAAAATTTCGACCCGCCCGCGGGCCACGACATTTTGTACGGTTTTGCGAATCTCGGCCTCATGCTCGCCCCATCCGCGCGGTACCGCCAGCTTGAGTTCGAAAAATCGCTGGTTCAGCGCGCGCACTTCGGCAATCACGCGAGTGCCGCCCTGCTCAGCGATAGCCCTGCCGAAGCCGGTCATACTTTTCATTTGACTCGGTCCTTTTCTTTCCCTTCTTCCTGCGTTTTTCTCACACACGCGCGATAGAGCACGAGTGTCCGCGCGGCCATCGTCGCCATCGAATAATTTTTCACGACGCGCGCCCGCGCCGCCGTGCCCATCTGCGATCTCAGCGCGGGCGATTGCGCCATCCGGCCGATCGCCGACGCAATTGCTTCAGGACGCGCCGGCGGCACGATGATTCCGGTGCGCTCATCTTCAACCACTTCGCGGAGGCCGCCAACGTCGCTCGCGATTACTGGGAGCGCGCTTGCCATGGCTTCCAGAGCGGCCACGCCGAGCCCTTCTTTCAGCGACGGCATCGCGAAGACCTCCGACGCCCACAGGAGTTCGCGCGGGTCGTCGATTCTGCCCAGCAGCTTGACGCTTTCAGCGCATCCCAGTTGCGCGATTGCGCGTTCGAGTTCTCCGCGAAGCGATCCCTGACCCGCGATGAAGCATTTCAGCTTGACGGACGATGCGGTCAGCGCGAGCTGCGCGATCGCTTCGATGAGATAGCGATGGCCCTTGCGCGGCTCGAGTGCGCCAACCGCAGAAATCACGAACTCGCCATCGGATATCCCGAGCGCGCCGCGGGCATGGGCGCGTTGCGGAGGAGTGGGCGGGCGGAAGCGGTCGCAATCCACGCCGCTGGGAACGACGGTAGTACGCTGGCGATCGACGCCCGCGGCCGCGAGCGAATCGGCAACGCCGCCGGAGATCGCGACCACGCCATCGACCGCGCGATTGTACAGGTACGGCGCGAAGACGCGGTTGGGCCTGTAGTCCATCCGCCGCGTAACGAGCAGCGCAGGCGCGAAGCCGCGCGCAAACGGCGCCATCGAATGCGCGCGCGAGGTGTGGAAATGAACGACGTCATAGCGTTCACGTTTGAGAATCGCGCGCATCCGGATGCCGGCCGCCAGGTCGACAGCGTTACGGATGCGCAGCGCATGGCATCTTATACCCGCGGCGACAGCCCGCTCCCAGAGCCGTCCCGCGGGATCGCAAATCAACTCCGCGCGATGACCGGCGGCGGTCAGGGCAATCGTCAAGCCAAGCACCTGCGTCTCGCCCCCGGCGAAGCCGAGTTCGGGATCGACGCCGGCGATGCTCAGCGCCGGGGCGTCAACCGTGTCGCTATTGGGATGCACTTGGATGGCGTCGTCATGTTGAACTGTCTGCGTCATCTTACAGTTCGCTCGCATCAATCGAAAAATCTGTAATACAGGATTGCGCACACCGCGGTCAGCGCGTCGCGAATGCCGATCTTCTTGCCCTCTTCGTAGGTCCGTCCCGCGTACGACACCGGCACCTCGTAGATTCGCCATCGCGCGCGCGCCGCTTTGGCGGTGATCTCGGGCTCGAAGGTGAAGCGATTGGCGTTGAGCTTGAGCGTCATCAACTTCTCGCGCACGAATCCCTTCATGCCGGTCTCCATGTCGGTCAGATTGAGATCGCTTACCATGTCGGAGAGCAGCGTTACCCCGCGGTTCGCCACGTAATGCCAGAAGAACATGACGCGATGCGGCCCGGAGAGGAAGCGCGAGCCGTAAACCATGTCGGCACGGCCGTCGAGCAGCGGCCCAATCATTGCGGCGTAATCCCTGGGATCGTATTCGAGGTCGGCGTCCTGCACGAAGAGGTAAGGATTTTTCGCCGCCGCAAAGCCGAGCCGGAGCGCGGCGCCCTTGCCGCGATTGACGCTATGATAGAAACATTGAACGCGCGGATGGCTGAACTCGCGCAGAAACCTGGTAGTGCCGTCGGTCGAAGCGTCATCGACGACGATGACCTCGGGATCAAAGCCGCAATCGAGCACGCGCTCGATTACGCGGCCGATCGTGGCGACTTCGTTGTACACCGGAATCACCACAGAAATTCTGGTCCGCTCGGCCATCAGCTTCCGCTCGCCTCCGGATGCGGCGCCACAGACGCCGATGCGCGGGCGGCGACCGCTGCGGCTTTGCCTTCCATTCCCATTCTGGCCGCAAGCATCGCGGCAACGCGGCGGCGTTCCGCGCGCCGGGGTTGCGCGGAAAACGCGGCGGCGTAGCCGCACCACACGCGCATCCGATCCGTATTCGTGACGCCGGCGAGTTCGAGATGCCCCAACTGAACCAGATTGCGCATCCGCGGCCGCTCGAAGCGGCTCAGAATCGTGCGCCGGGTGCGTTCATGATCGATGAAAACGAATTGCAGCGGCTCGAGTCTGGCGACGAAGATGTTATACGGCGTCAGGTCGCCGTGGATATATCCGGCGCGATGCAATCGCGCGACCTCCGCGCCGAGCGCGCGCAACACGACGCGCCTGGACGCGAGCGTCGCACGCTTGAAATGATGCACCAGACTGAACCCGTCGATGCGCGCGGTTACTATGATCTCGCGGCCGCCACGGCGTTCGACGCCAAGCAGCAGAATTTCCGGGACTCGCACGGCGTCGGCCCGCAGATGCTCCGATATCGACGCAACATGCGCGGCGCGCCTACGCTTGAAGATCCACCTGATTCGATTCAGGCCGCGGATCGGGTCGAGCACCTTGAAATAGCCGCCTGGACCCCCGATATTACCGAAATGCTGGAACCACGTCTCGGCATGACGCGAGCGGCGTATGCGAGTCGCCAAGGTGCCGTCGATGGCGGCGAATGCGGAAGCGATCAGGCTGTCGCGAAGTGGCTCTGAAAATCGCGCGGCGGAGCCCAAGATGAAGAAGGTCCATCCTCCGCGCGTCAACGGCACCCCGTCAAAGCCCGTCATTTGCCAAGTCATCTTGCGCCAGGTCATCCGGCCGCTCCACGCATCGCGAGCGCACGCCTTAAGTTGGCAGTGACTTCTTCGGGGGATATTCGCCGCATGCATTCGCGCCCGATAGGGCATTGACGAAGATAGCAGGGTTGACACGGGATCGCGCCGCTGATTGCGAGCTCGGCGAAGCCCCACGGCGCGGAGCGCTCGGCGGCGGTGGCGCCCCACAGCGATACGACAGGACATCCCACCGCGGCCGCGATATGCATCGGGCCGGAGTCGGGTCCGAACGCGACGGCGCATTCGGGAAAGATCGCGATCAGATCGCGGATCGAGGTGCGTCCGGCCAGATTGAGCGCGGGGACGCCGTCGAGATGGCGCATGACTTCGCCGGCGAGTTTGCTTTCGCCGGGACCGCCGAGCAACACGGGAAATAGCTTCGGGCTGCCGGCGTCGGGGCGCGCGAGCATCCGAATTACCGCGGCAGTCGATTCAGGAAAGTAGATGCGGCTTGGCCACGACGAGCCAAGGATCACGGCCAGGATCGGACGCGGCGCATCGCGCAGCATCTCGAGCGCGCGGGCGCGTTCCTCGTCCGTCGCGGCGAGTCCGAATTCGATCGTCGATGGCGCAACGCCGAGCGCATCGCCGAACGCCTGGTATTGCAGGAGCTTCAGGCGCATGTTCGGCTGCGGCGCGATCCAATGATTCGAAAAGAGGTGGTTGAACTCCTTGATGTTCGGCTTGGCGAAACCAAAACGAACTGCGGCGCCCGAGATTCGCGACGTGAGACCGCTTTTGAGATGACGCTGAAGGTCTATCGCCAGATCGAAATGCCCGTTGCGAATTCGCCGCAGAAACCCAAAGAACGTCCACGGGCGCGTGCGATCGTACACGATCGCTTCGTCGAGCCATCGATGGTGGTCGAGTAACCCGCTGGACTTGGG
The DNA here is from genome assembly GCA_937889395.1 of uncultured Pseudomonadota bacterium. Taxonomy (GTDB): domain Bacteria; phylum Desulfobacterota; class Binatia; order Binatales; family Binataceae; genus Binatus. The sequence goes on from CALAOW010000129.1 coordinate 26,544, forward strand.
TTCCACGGCCCACGCGATATGCGCGTCGGGCCACGCAATCCGAATGCGCCCGAGCAAAGGAAGCGCGCGAACCACGTCGCCGATCGCGCCGAGCAATACTATCAGCACACGACGCGGCGGCGGCGCGATTTGCGTAGCAATGGCTTCAGGGGAGGACATGAGGAACCTAATTGTAGTGAAACCCGCGGTGGGTTTGCAGGGCCTGACCCCTGGCCGTGGCGACGGCATGAAGGAAGAATCACCTGCGCGGTGGGCGGCAGGGGCTGCGGCCCCTGCACCCGCATTGAGAAGACGCGAAAATCTGCGCAGCGCATCTTTTCACGACTACGCAATCCCAAGATACAAGGGGGATTTACCCGGCCGGCTAGCGATCGCACTCTCCGCCGATCATGTTGATCATCCCGAACGTCGCGATGATGTCCGGGATCATGCGGCCTATGAGCATCTTGTTGAGCGCGCCCATGCCGAGAAAACACGGCGGCCGCACGCGCACGCGATATGGCCGGCCGCTGCCGTCGCTCACGAGGTAAAAGCCCAACTCGCCGTTGGCGGCCTCGACCGCCTGATAAACCTCGCCGGCGGGCACGTGGATGCCCTCCATGATCAGCTTGAAGTGGTTCATCAGGCCTTCGATCGAGTTGTACACCTTCTGCTTGTCGGGCAGCACGACCTTGGGATCGGTGATCGTGACGGGACCTTCAGGGATCGCCGCGAGCGCTTGCTCGATGATGCGCTTGGACTGATACATCTCCTGGAAGCGGACGTTGAAGCGATCGTAATTGTCGCCGCGGTCTCCGGTCGGGACCTCGAAGTCCATCCGGTCGTACACCAGGTACGGATGCGCCTTGCGAACGTCGTAAGGCACGCCGGCGGCGCGCAGGAGAGGACCGCTCAGCCCGTAGGAGATTGCCTCTTGCGTCGACAACTTCCCGACTCCCGCCATCCTGTCGATGAATACGCGGTTGCGACTGAGCATCTTGTCGCAGTCGCTGAGAACCTGATCGAGGCGGGCGAACGAAGCTTTGATCCGATCGGTGAAGTCCGCGGGCAGGTCATGGGTCACGCCGCCGACGCGGCACCATGTCACGGTGACTCGCGCGCCGGTCACAGCCTCGATCAAGTCGTAGAGAAACTCGCGCGCCTCGACCATGTACATCCCGGCGGTCGACCCGCCGACCTCGTGCGCCGCCATCCCGAGGCAGGTCAGGTGGTCGGCGATGCGCGAAACTTCGCTCATGATCATGCGCACGTACTTGCATCGCTCAGTCGTGTCGATGCCGAGCAGGCGCTCGACGGCGAGCGCGAAGCCGACGTTGTTGATGCAGGGCGAGGCGTAATTCAGGCGGTCGGTGTAAGGGAAGCATTGCGTCCAGGTTCCCTGCTCGCACATCTTTTCGAATCCGCGATGCAGGAATCCGACCTCGACGTCGCAATCGACGATCCGCTCGCCGTCGAGCTTGAGGTTGAACTTGATGGTGCCGTGGGCGGCGGGATGCGACGGCCCCATCTGCAGTTCCATGACTTCGTCGGAGGGGTCCGACGGTACGATTTTGTCCTTCCAGCGCGCCGGTAGTGCCATGGCTTGTATCGGGTCGTGTCTTCAGCGCGAGGAGCGAATCGGATTCACGACCGGGTCGATCTCCGGGACGATCGGTTGGCGTTTGTTGTAGGGGTAGTCCTTGCGCAGCGGATGACCCTCGAAGGAGTCGTACATCAGGATGCGGCGCAAATCGGGATGGCCCTTGAAGACGATTCCGAACATGTCGAAGCATTCGCGCTCGAGCCAGTCGGCGGCGCCCCAGACGCCCACGACGCTGGGGACCCACGGATCGGCGCCGTCCACGCCAATCTTGACGCGGATGCGATGGGCGAGGTTGAGCGAGTTCAGTTGATAGACGACCTCGAAGCGCGGTTTGCGCTCGGGCCAATCGACGGCGGTCACGTCGGTCAGGAAATTGAAATCGAAGTCAGGCTCGTCGCGCAGGGCGCGGAAAAAATCATAGGCGCGTTCGCGATCGATGGTGAAAGTTTCCTCGTCGCGTGCATTTTGCGCGTCGAGAATTTCCGCGCCGAAGCGTGCTTTTAGTTTTTCAATCAGCATCGATCACTGCTAGTCCCAATCGAGCGCGCCGCGCTGCCAGGCGTAGAGCAGGCCGACGCAGAGAATCGCGATGAAGATCAGCGCCTCGACGAAGCCGAACATTCCCAGATAGCGCAACTCGACCGCCCACGGATACAGAAAAATCACCTCGACGTCGAAGATCAGAAACAGGATCGCCGTCAGGTAGAAGCGCACCGAAAACCGCCCCCACGCCGAGCCGCTCGGCGGGTTGCCACATTCGAAAGCCTCGCTCTTGACCGCAGCACCGGTACGCTTCGGACCGATCAGCATGTTGATCGTGCACATGACGCCGACGATCACGCCGGCGACAAACAGGGTCACAGCCACGGGATACCAGGTCGTCATTCTCGATCCGCCTACAAGGACTTCTTTATCTTGATATCAATACCCGATGAGCGGGTCTTTTGGAACGGTCGCCGATTTTTTAGCAGGCGTGACCGCGGCCGGCAAGCGCTAATCGGGCCATTAGACCCCCAACCGCTTGCGATCATTATTGCTATTGACGATTCAGAGCCGCAGGACTAATTAACCAGCGTAGAATATTAAGAGATTGTTGCGGGACCAAATTCCAAACCCCGGCAACCACTTGCCGAAAGAGGGAATCAGCATGAATCGCGCAATCGGATGGGGAGCTTGGTGCAGCGGAGTTCTGACTGCTTTGATGCTGGTGGTCGGGATTAGCGACGCGCCCGTATCGGCCCAGGTAAAGCCCGGGGATCTCATCACCCCGGACAACGCGTCCAAGGTCCAGGACCTGGTCCCACCAGGCACGTATATGCGCGTCCTGCACGGCATGTCGATCAAGGTCGAGCCTACAGAGCGCATAGACTGGCCTCAGCCGTACACCGAGGCGACCGAAAAGTACTCGAGCCAGACCAGGCTGACCCCTGACCATCGCAGCCTGGACGGATACGTCGCGGGTCAGCCGTTTCCTATCATCGACGCTAACGATCCGCTGGCGGCCCAGAAGGTGATCTGGAACGAAGTGTTCCGGCCAATATCTACGGACGACTACGATCTGCGCTGGTTCGATTGCGACAGCGTGTACTGGGGCCGCAACAAGCCGTACTTCTCGATCACTGACATCGAGGTCGGCCACTATGCGGGCTACAACGAAGTCGGACGCACCGAAGTCCAACCGATACCGACCGATCCCGATTTCAAGACAACCGGACGCTTTTACGAGGCGCTGCTCTATCCGGTTCTCGCTCCGGCGCAAGGCCGCGGCACCGGGATCCTCAAGTTCCGCTACGCCGATCCGAGACACGATGACGACAGTTGGAGCTGGACGCCCGGTACGCGCCGGCTCCGGCGTCTGAGCTACACGCTGAGTGACGACTCAGGCGCCGGCGGCGCGCAGTCTTACGATCCCAACCACTACGAGGGCTGGAGCGGCAAGCCCGAGGACTACGATTTCAAGTTCCTCGGCGAAAAGACCATGCTCGCCGCCATCGACATTCATCGCAGCCCCGATCCGCGCTGCCCAACCGACGGCGGCGCAAGCCATTGCCCGGACGCGTGGCAGCTCAGGCGGCTCTACATGATTGAGGCCAAGGCACGGCCGGGACGGTACGCCAGCGCCCTTTACAGCCGCGAAATTATCTACATCGACTCGGAGGCCGACTTCCCGATGTTCGTGGATATGTATGACAACCGGGGCCAGTTGTACTACAACTACACCACGTGGATGAACTATGCCGATCGGGCGCGCCCCGACTCGCGCATCGCGATTTACCCGTTCAAGCGCGAGTTCCAGGTCGGATCCTCGACGGTCGATGTGCAAAGTGGGCTTTCCAGCGTTTGCTACCATCCGTCGATGAACGCCCCGTCACCGGAGGGCTGGTTCATCAACATGGGCGCCGTGGATCGCGAGTGGTTCACTCCCGAGGCGATGGCGCGCGCGGCGGAAGGAGGACACGGGATATCAGGCGACTGATGCCCGGCGTGATCGAGTAACAAAGTCGCGCGACTGATTGAGAAATAAACCGGCGCGGCCACCAACGGCCGCGCCGGTTTTTTACTTTTCACTTGTCACTGGCGCTCCTGATACTCGCGCAAGCGCAATTCCGCCGCTAGAATCCATCACGTGCAACACGACGACACGTTCGAAACATTTGCGGCAAAGGCGGTCGCGCGGCGATGGCCGCGCGCGCGCATCGACAAAATCGCTACTCTGCGCGGCGATCTCTCAACGCGCCGTTTCTGGCGCGTATCGATTGCGCAGCACAAGGAAAGCATCGCCTCGCAGGGCGAAACCGGCGCGCCTCCCACCGCTATCCTCGTCGATCTCGGCCCCGACGACTTTCCCCACTACGTTCGCGCGCTGAGTCTTATCCGTGGCCGCCGCTACGAGCCGCCGTGGATCGACGTGCATCGCGCGCTCGAGTCGATCGGCGCTCCGGTTCCCGCACTCTACGATGCGGACCTCGCCCGGCGCGCGATGCTGGTGGAAGATGTCGGCGAACTCTCCCTGCTCGACGCCGTCCGCCGTCCCGGCGCCGACGCCGCGGACCTGTTCCGGCTCGCCGCCTCCGAACTGATTCGCATCCACGTTGACGGCACCGGTCAAATCGACCGTCGATGTGTCGCGCGGGAGATCGGCTACAGCGGCCGGCTGTTCGAATGGGAGATGAAGGAATTTGCGGAAGTTGGCCTCGCCGCCGTCGCACCGGGCGCCGACTTTTCACCCGTCGCACCCGAGCTGAAGCGGCTGGCCGCGCGGCTCGATCGCTTCCCACATGTGTTCTCGCATCGCGACTACCACGGCCACAACCTGTTCATCCAGGACGGTCCGCGAATTCGAATCATAGATTTTCAGGATGCGCTCATGGCGCCGGCCGCGCAGGACCTCGCCGTGCTCCTGACGACCCGCGACACCGATGAATTCATTACGCCGGCGATCGAGCGCCGCATCCTCGACTTCTACTGCGCGGGACTCGTGCGGCGCGGCATCCCCACCACGCTCGACCCGGCGGAATTCATGAGCAGCTACCGCCTGTGCGTTTTGCAACACGCGCTCAAGATGATCGGACGCTTCGAGATGTTCGAGCGCGGCGGCAAGAGCGGATACCGTCCCTACATTCCGCATGCGCTGGCACAGGCGCGCCGGATGCTTGCTGAGATGCGCGCGGAGTTTCCTGAACTTTGCGCGGCGCTCAGCGCTTAGCAGGGCGTCTATTCAATGAAGGCATTGGTACTGGCAGCCGGGATGGGCGAGCGGCTTCGGCCCCTGACCGACGTGACACCGAAACCGATGCTCGAACTCGGCGGCCGGCCGTTGATCCATTATCCGCTCGCGATGCTGCGGCGCGGCGGCGTCACCGAGGTCGCAATCAACGTCCATCATCTGGAGTCGGCCGTTCGGCGCGGACTCGGCGACGGATCGGGGCTCGGACTGCGCATCACGTATGCGCCGGAGCCGGTTTTGCTCGGCACCGGCGGCCCGCTCAATGGCCTCCGGGAGTTCCTGCGCGGCGCCGAAAACGAAAATACATTCGTAATCGCCAACAGCGACACGATCCTCGATCTCGACCTGCGCGCGATGCTCGCGTTCCATCGCGACCGCGCCGCACTCGCCACCATCGCGCTGTTCCACCCCGCCAATCTCGATTATTACAGCCGTCTCGAAATCGACGCCGGCCAAAAACTCCGCCGGATGCGCCTGCTAGCGCGCCGCGACCCGCTCCAATACGACGATTACCCGGCCGCCCTCGCCGCCGACGTGGCCGGATCGCTCTCGCCGTTCATGTATTGCGGCGTGATCGTCGCGGATCAGGCGGTGTTCGACCTGATGCCGCCGGGGCCGCCCTGGAGCCTGATGGCCGGCCTGTTCGCGCCGATGGTGGCAAACGGAATGCCGGTGTTCGGCTATGTCCATCGCGGCTACTTCCGCACGATCGACGATCTCAAGAGCTACAACGCGCTCAAAGCGGAGTTCGTGTCCTCGCCGCCACCGGGAGTCCTCTAATAGCCTCTTCCGCACCCCCTCCCGCGATTGCTCCCCTTCCCATGCCTGGATCAGCACCTTCGCTTCCTTGAGCCGCGCGATTTCCTCGGCGCTGTAGCCGAACAGCTCGGTCAGGATTTCAAGGGCTCGAAACGCGCCATCGCTACTCGAGCATTTCCGCTTTCAGATTGTCGATGAGATCGATCAGCTCCGCCATCGAGCGGATCACGTAGTCGGGTTTGAAATAGGGATGGGTCTGCAGGTATTTGAACGACGCCGCGCCGGTGGCGACCGCGACCGACGCGCCGTAGCCCGCGCCGAGCGCGGCCATGATGTCGCGCGGCTCGTCGCCTACGTACATGCAGGCGTGGGGAAGTATCGCCGCCTTGAGCGCGGTCTGTTTGAGGCTCTCCGTCTTGTCGAGCGCGCGCAGCGAAGAGGTGGTCTGCGTCACGACCTGGTCCAGGTACGAGGCGAGCCCGACCATCGCGAGCTTCTCGACCAGCCGCCGCGAATCACCGGGGCGGCTGGTAATCACCCCGGTCGCATAGCCGCGCCGTTTGAGTTCGGCCAGGGTATCCTGCACGTGCGGCAGCACCTCGAGACGCTCGGTCTTGTCGATTTCAGCCAGGAAGTATGCGTACGCCAGCTTCACGTACTCAGGCCTGAGATGCTCCGGCACTCCGAGCCATACGTCATCGCTGGAAAGCGCTTCGCGATAGCGCTCATGGGTGAGCGGCGGATCGTGGCCGAGTTCGTCGAGCGCGCTTTTCGCGGCGATATACAACGGCCCGTGGATATCGACCAGCGTGCCGTCGAGATCGAAAAAGACCGCCTTGAATTTGCGCGATGCCAACAAAATTCCTCGAGCTTCCCAACCGGAGTGTGTAGAGATGCCCAGCAGGCTGTCAAGCGGCGCCGCTAAGGACTGCGCTGATACAGCAGCAGATACTCGCGCCGCCCTCCGATCACTTTCTTTACGTACTCGCGCGTCTCTTTGTACGCGATATTCTCGACCCACTCGTCATCGGCGCCGGAAAAATCGGCAACCCACTTCGAAACCGCGTGCTCGCCCGCATTATACGCCGCGACGGCCCGAAACGCGTTGCCGCCGAACATCTCGAACAGGTTTTTCAAATACGCCGTCCCCAGCTCGACGTTAACCGAGGGATCGTAGAGACGGATCGCCTCGCTATCCATGCCATGCTCGGACGCCATCTTCTTCGCCGTCGACGGAATCAACTGCATCAGGCCGCGCGCGTTCGATCTCGACGTGGCATTGGGGTTAAACAAGCTTTCCTGCCGCGCCAACGCGAGCACCAGGTAAGGGTCCAGCGCGAGCCGGGTGGACGCGGACGCAAAGAGATCCCAGTACGCGCGCGGATAGCGCACCCGCTCGGCGACGGCGTGGCTCATCTGCCCGTTTTTTTCCATGTGCGTGGCAGCCACGATCGCGTCATACCACGCATCGGCGCTCGCGAATCCGGCCAGCACGAAACGCCGCATTTCGATTGTGCCGCCGGCATGTTCCTCGAGCGCCTTCAACTCGCCGGGTTCAAGTTCCTTGAGTCCCATCGCGCGGATCGTTTGAAGCCGCGCCATGTGATACTCGGCGACACCGGTGACGGCAGGCGCCGCGCCGTATTGCGGGTCCGGCGCCGACGCGGCCGGAAGATCGGGGCGGGCGGCCGCGACCCGCCGGCTGGCGAGCTCGGGATAGTAGTTGGTGTCGGTGCTGGCGGCGAGTTTTGCGAAAATCGCGCGAGCATCGGTGGAATCGCCCGCATTTTCCAGCGCACGCGCACGCCAGTACTCGCACATGTCAAGATTGGTCGCATCTTTCGCGCGGGCGCCGGCAAGCTTGAATCCCGCCGCCGCGATCCGGTAATTGCGCGCCAGATACAACGTCCAGGGTATGCGAAACCGCGCGTCCTCGGCAGAATCGCTGCCGGGATAGCGCGCGGCCAGCCGTCGATATTGCGCACGGGCGGAATCAAGCCGGTGCTGTTCTTCGAAGATTCTGCCGACACGGAGCATCGCACCGGGCGCGAGCGCGCTGGCCGGAAAATTCGCGACGAGTCTGTTCAGCGTCGCGCGAGCGAGGTCGTCTTGATCGTCGTGCCAGTAGATAAGCGCCAGCGCTTCAAGCGCAGCCGGCGCGTCCGGTCCGCGCGGCGCGATTCGCAGATAGTCGAGGATCGCGCGCCTGGCGCGGTCGGGCTCCGGCTTGAGCGCTCGCGCAGTCACCCAGACCAGTTCCGCGAGAACCGAATCCTCCGACGCCATCGCAAGTCCCGCGCGTGCCTGCTCTTCGGCTGCGGACAAATCGCCCTCGCGGAGCAGCAACTCGGATTCGTCGCGATGATAAGCGAGTGAAGCGGCGTCGGCGATTTCGGGATTCGACGCGAGGAGCGAATGAACAATCGCGCGCGCTTCGCCGTCCGGGTCGGAACGCGGATACTTGTCTCGCAGTTCCATCAACTGCGCGTATGCTGATTTTGGATTCCCGAGCGCGATGAGCGCGCGCCCTTCTGTGATGCGCGCGCGCTGCTCGATAGACGCTTCTGGCCCCCGCGCAATCAGCCGCGACGCGACGGCGGAGGCCTCGGCGTTGCGGCCGAGCTTCAACAGATTATCCGCCAGCATAATCTCGCCGCGATCGATCATCACGCTATCCGGGTACGACCTGACCAGCCGTTCGAGCGTGTCTGCCGAGGCGTTCAGATCGCCCTGGTCGTGCTGAGCGAGTGCAAGGTAGAAGAGCGCATAGTCGCCGAGCGCGGGAAAATTGTCGGCCGCGAACGTGAGACGATCTATCGCGCGCGCATTGTCGTGGTTCTGGTCGGCGCGATAACCGTCGAGGAACGCCGCCTGTGCGTCGGACGGCGGCTTGTTGGGCGCGGCGACGGGAGCGGCAGGCAACGGCGCAACTTGCGAGGACGCGGCCGCTGAATCTGCCCGAGCGGGCGCCGCCGCGCATCCTGCCAGCGCCGCGCATAGAATCATCAGCGCGCCATCGCGCCACCATTTCGCTATCATCTGATCTTGGTTAGCGCATGGTGAGGGCGGCTTCAATTGGGCATCACCCGCCAAGACGGTTCCCCGGCGCGACATCGGAGCGCCGTCAGGCGACTGAAAAAACGTCAGGCAATTGAAAAAATGGGCGATTCAAGCAAAGTGATTCTTGCCTCGGCGTCGCCGCGGCGCCATCAACTGTTGGCATCGGCGGGAATTGAGTTCGAGGCGATCGAAAGTTTGGTGCCAGAGCGGCACGTCGCGGGCGAGCCGGCGCGCGACTACGCGCTCAGGATGGCGCGGGAAAAGGCCGGCGCGATTTCATCGCAGTTCCCGCAAGCGATCGTGATCGGCGCCGACACAATTGTGGTGTGCGAGAATCAGATTCTGGAAAAGCCCGCCCATCCCGACGACGCGCGCCGGATGCTCGAGATGCTCTCCGGGCGGGTTCACACGGTCGTGACTGCGTACGCATTGGCGCGGGGCGGAAAGATCCTGGAAAGTTCGCCGGTCGCAAGCCGGGTCACTTTTCGCAAACTGGGCGCGGCTGAAATCGACGACTACATTGCCACCGAGGAACCATTCGACAAGGCCGGGGCTTACGGAATCCAGGGCGTTGGCGGTGGATTTATTTCGCACGTCGAAGGATCGCGCGACAACGTGATGGGCCTGCCGACGGAGCAGGTCGTCGCGGCGCTCGCGCGATGGGGCGTGAAGGCGATCTAGCGGGAATGCCGATCGACAACGAAATCGAGCGACGGCTGGAGATCGTGCGAGCGCGGATCGCCGCGGCGGCCCGGCGCGCAGGCCGCGATCCCGCCGCGATTCGGCTCGTGCTCGCGAGCAAGACCCAGCCGATCGAGGCGATTCGCGCCGCGGCGCGGGCGGGCGCGCGCGATTTCGGCGAAAACTACGTCAAGGAGGCAATCGCGAAGCGCGCCGAACTGGCGGACTTGACCGAAATTCGATGGCATCTGATCGGCCATCTCCAAACCAACAAGGCAAGGGCGGCGGCGAGCGCATTCGCGCTCATCCACAGCGTCGATTCTGTCCGCCTGGCCGAGGCACTGGCGCGCGCGCAACCGTCGCCGCGCGTCCGCGCGCTCATCGAAGTGAATCTCGGCGCCGAGGCGAGCAAGACCGGAGTCGCGCCCGACGGCATCACCGCCATTTTGGATGCTGCCCATGGAAAAATCGAAATCGAAGGCCTGATGACGATTCCGCCGCCGGCCGCCGGCGCCGAGACGACGCGTCCCTACTTCGCGCGGCTGCGCGAGATGCGCGATCGCCTTGCAGTGCAATCGGGCCTTGCGCTAAGCGAACTCTCGATGGGCATGACCGACGACTTCGAAATCGCCATTGAGGAAGGCGCGACGATCGTGCGGATCGGGCGCGCGGTCTTCGGCGAACGCACAGAGTGGAAAAGTGAAAAAGTGAAACCGTGAAAGAATGAAAAAACTCGGATTCATCGGCGGCGGGAACATGGCCGAGGCGCTCGCGCACGGCCTTATCCAGCACAAGGTTTTCAAGCCGGGCGAAATTATTGTGTCCGACGTTGCGCCCGAGCGCCGGCGTAAACTCGCCCGCGCGCTCAAGATCGCGACGACAGCCGACAATGCCGAGGTCGTGCGCGAGGCCGGGGCCGTTCTGCTGGCTGTCAAGCCGCAGACGATCGACGCCGTGATGGCGGAACTCGCGGCAGAACTCGCAAGAGCGAGCGGGAAAGCGGCCGGCAGCGGCAAGCTGTTCATTTCGATTGCGGCCGGCGTGACGATCGCGCGGCTGACGCGCGGGCTAGGCAAGCGCGCGCGAGTGATCCGCGTGATGCCGAATGCGCCCGCGATGGTGGGTCATGGGATGGCGGCGATGGTGCGTGCGCGTGGAGCGTCGGCGGCAGATGAAGCGTTCGCGATGCAAATATTCAGGGCGGTTGGCGACGCCGTCGCGCTCAAAGATGAGAAGCTCCTGGACGTGGTCACGGCGCTCTCGGGCAGCGGCCCCGCTTACGTTTACCTGTTCGCCAAGGCGATGGCGGATGCCGCAGTGAGCGAGGGCCTCCCGCGCGAACTGGCAATCCGGATGGCGCTGAAGACGATTCGTGGCGCCGAACACCTGATGCGCGAGTCCAGGCGCGAGGTCGCCGATTTGATTGCGGCGGTCGCTTCACCGGGCGGCACCACCGAGGCCGCGCTGCGCCGGTTCGCCGAGCATGGTTTTTCTGATATCGTGGCCGCCGCATTGCACGCCGCCAGCGATCGCTCACGCGAACTTGGCCGCGGAATCAACTAGCGAGAGCGCTATCGCGTGTACGCCTGGACCAGCTTGATTGTCTTCATCGCGCAGACCCTCAACGGTTTGCTGACGCTCTATTTGTATGTCGTGATCATTTCCGCGTTGATGACGTGGATCGAGCCGAATCCGTACAACCCGATCGTCCGCTTCATCTATTCGATCACGGAGCCGGTCTTCGATTGGTTCCGCGAGCATCTCCCGGTGGTCTTCGGCGGAATCGATTTTTCACCGCTGATCGTGATTGTCGTCATCCAGCTCATCCAGCAGGTCGTCATTCCGAGCGTGGTGCACCTGCTGATTCCCGCATCCGTGTGAATCCGGGCGGCAATCCGCCGGCGGGATACACGCCCTGGATGCGAGTGGCTGGCGGCGAGGTAACGATCGAGGTAACGGCGCGGCCGGGCGCCTCGCGCCGCGGCATAATTCGAGCGGACGGCGACCGCCTGGTGGTCGGCGTCCACTCGAGACCGGACAAGGGAAAAGCAAACGACGAACTGATCGAGTATCTCGCCGGTGAGCTGCGCGTACCGCGATCGGCGCTGCTGATCGTTCGTGGCGAAACCTCGCGCCGCAAGACGATCCGAATCGTGACGCATGAGCCGGCCAAGGCGGCTTCGCGGCTGCGACAAATCAGCAAACCAAAGTAGCGTCTGCCAGCTCAAACCAGGCGAATCGAAAGCGAAATACCGGCGTTTCGCTTGACTGCGTTGGTTTTCGTGGTTATTAAGGGGGGTGGAAGTGAGAGTTTTCGATTAGCAGTCCCGGTTTTGCGATGCCAATTTACGAGTACAAGTGCAACAAATGCGGCGTCTTCGAGGCGATGCAGGGGATCAAGGAAGGCCCGCTCAAGAAATGTCCCACCTGCAACAGCAAGGTGGAGCGGCAGATGTCGCGCGGCTCGTTCATCCTGAAGGGCAGCGGATGGTACGCGAGCGACTACGCCAAGAAGAGCACCCCGAGCAGCACGGACTCGGATTCAACCGCGGCGCAGGCCACGCCGGCGACCGACGGTAGTACGGCGTCGTCGAGCGATTCGTCGGCGAAGGCGGCCGGCGAGTCGAAGCCGGCGTCGGAATCCAAATCGTCGTCATCGGAATCGAAGACGTCCTCGCGCTCGAAATCCTCGTCCGAAAAGTCCGTGTCGGCAAAAGCCGCCGACTGATCTTCCTTAGGTCGCGTGCCCCTAAGCGTGCGCGCGCACTTGTTTGCGCCGTGTTAGCTTGGGCAGAGAATCGTCTTCGGCGATGCCGGACAGTACGACTGGCGGGCGGTCGCGAAATTCGGCGACAAGGGAGAGCGCACCGCCCATCGCCTTGATCGTCTTGCGCAGCGTGGACAACAGAAGATCGCTGCGTTTTTCCAGGCGCGAAACGCTGTCCTGGGTGATCCCTAGCGCCTTGGCCATGCGGACCTGCGTGAGCTTGCGTGCGTGCCGCAGCTCGCGCAAGGTCATTTCCTCGGCAATCAGCTCGGCCGCGCGGGCCCCTACCTTCTTGCGCTGAGCCGGGTGCAGCTTCCTGATCTTGTCATTCACGTTCACAGCCATGGTTAGTTCCTTTTCCTTTTCAATCGGGCAAGATGGGCATCGAAACGGTCATCGGCCTTCCGAATCAACTCGCGGTAGAAGCGTTTTTCGCCGACGCCCGACTTATCGCCTGCCACCAGCACAGTCGCCTTGCGCTTCGGATCGAAGGCGAAGGCCACTCTCCATTCGCCGTCCGCCGCGCTGAAGCGCAGTTCTTTCATATTCGCATGGCGGGATCCGTTCAGAGTGTCAACGCGGGGCCGCCCCAATTGCGGTCCGAATTGCTGGAGCAGGCGCGACAAGGCCAGGATCTCGGTCTGCACATCCTGATGCAGCGCGTCGAACTCGGGTTCAAACTCATCGCCAATCTCGACAACCCAGCTCACTCACCGCCTCACCGTTGCAATATGATATACACTCCATATGATGTCAAGTCCATAGATCAATGAGCGCCATCATCCGGAGAAACTCGCGCGGCTGGCTGAACTCGGACTCGAGACCGCCGAGGAATCTT
>CALAOW010000130.1 GCA_937889395.1 uncultured Pseudomonadota bacterium
CCAACTAGCTGATAGGACGCGGACCCCTCTCAAAGTGATAGCTTGCAGGAGCAGAGGCCATCTTTTACCTCAAGAAGCGAACTTCCCGTGGTCTTATCCGGTATTAGCTCGTCTTTCGACGGGTTATCCCAGACTCTAAGGCAGGTTGTCCACGTGTTACTCACCCGTGCGCCGGTTTACTAGCCGTATTGCTACGACTTTCTCCCACGACTTGCATGTCTCAGGCACGCCGCCAGCGTTCGTTCTGAGCCAGGATCAAACTCTCCATTATAGCTCAGTATATCCACCGTTCGAGACGCCGCTAACGCGTCATGGAACGGCAGGACTGACCGCAATTAAATCAAAGAAATCGGTCGGGCATCAGGTCCATTCCTGGACCCCCACCGCCGATTAAGGCATGCACTACTATTCAGTTTTCAAAGACCAACCCTTTTGGGGCGAAAAGAAACTGTACTCTCTTAATCCGGACCGTGTCAACGGGTATGTGAGGATTCTGAGGCGAAATTTCCACAGGCCGCGCCGCAAAGCGCCGCCGAAAAACAATCTACGCATATTGATAGTCAAAGTAAAGCCCCGATGGAGGGAAAATCGTTGCCCGCTATAAGCGCTGACGCCTGCTTTGATTAGGCGGGGCATTCGTACTACAATCCCTCAGCCGTTTGGCCGCGTCATTTGGTCCTTTGCTTCGTTCAGGATTGGCGCGGCGCGTGAGGTTTGGAGGGAACTGCGCGCGAGGACATCGGGATGCGACGATTATTCAGCATGGCGGCGTTCGGCTTCGGCTTCTATTACCTCTGGATCAACACCGATTTGACCATCGAGTTGGTTGCGATCGGCGCCATGGGCGTAGCGGTCCTGCTCGAGTTCGCCGCCCCCGACTGATCGATTCCGCTCACAGCCGGACTCAGCGATCATCGTCGCGATTTGCGCGGACTCTGCACGGTTCCCGATACCGGCGAGGCTTCACCTTTGAGCGCGATCGGACCAGCGGGAGCCTCGCTGTATGATTCATTCTCCAGCGTGACGCTGAGCGACGGTTCTTTCTCGTGCCCGGGCGGCAGATCCACCGGAACCGTGGCAAGGCCGTCGTCGCCGACCAGAAAATCCGCGGCCCAGATGGGCGCGCCGCGTTTCGGCATCCACCAGATGCGGTAAACTTCGAAGGCGCCGGTTGGCTTGAGTCCGTTCGCTTCGAGCATCGCAGCGCCGGCCGACTCGCTCATCGCGAGCCGTCCGGAGGGGAGACCGGGGCCGCCGGATTGCGCGATCGATTTGTCTTTTTCCTTATCCTTCTCGGCGGGCGCGGCCAGTTTGATAGTGCGAAGGTCCGGCGCGAAAAGGATTTTCTCAAACACCTCGCCCACGGTGGCGCGTTCGCGCTCGGAGCCGAGCTTGCGCTGCGTGACCGCCGTCTGGTGGCGTAGATCGCGGACGGTCGCATTCAGGGCCGCTACGCGGCGATTCACATAGTTGGTGCGTCGTGCGAGCGAGCCGGCGAGTTCGGAGATCACGATAAGGGACGCGAGTGCGACCGCAACAGACATCCCCGCGATCGCCTGCCAGAGCCTGACGCGAAGGAATCGCGGCGGCCGGCCGACTGCGGGCGGTTCGCCGCTCTTGCGCCCTTCTGAGCTCGGTTGCGGTTCGCCCTTTTCTTCCATTACGGCATTGTGCGTCAGGTCCGGGGATTCGATCCGACGGTATTATGCCCAATAGGAAGCGGCTTTGTTAGCCGCGTCCTTTCGGATAAAAATAAGGGCCATCTATGCGTCAAATTCAGGATGTCCACGTTCTCGCCACCGAACCGCTGATCGCGCCGAATCTGCTCAAGAACGAGATGCCGGTGGACGAGGGAATTGCGCGGACCGTGGTCGAGGCGCGCGAGACTATTCGCGCAATCCTGGCGGGGCGGGACCGCAGGATGCTGTGCATTGTCGGACCTTGTTCGATACACGACCCCGATGCGGCGATCGATTACGCGCGGCGGCTGGCGAAGCTGAAGGACGCCACCGCGGAACGGCTCTACGTGATCATGCGCGTGTACTTCGAAAAGCCGCGCACGACCGTGGGATGGAAGGGGCTGATCAACGATCCGCACATGGACGACAGCTGCGATATGCGTGAAGGATTGCGCATCGCACGCCGATTGTTGATCGAAATAAATCGGCTGGGGCTGGCGGCGGGCACCGAACTGCTCGATCCGATCACGCCGCAGTATATCGCGGACCTGGTCGCGTGGACCGCGATCGGCGCGCGCACGACCGAGTCGCAGACCCATCGTGAGATGGCGAGCGGACTCTCCATGCCGGTCGGATTCAAGAACACGACCGAAGGAAATCTGCAGGTTGCGATCAACGCAATTCAATCGGCGCGCCGGCCGCATTCTTTTCTCGGCATCACCCAGGACGGAATCTCGGCTGTGATTCGCACCTCGGGAAATCCCGATACGCACATCGTGCTGCGCGGCGGACGCAAGCCGAACTACGACGCCGCCAGTATCGAGGAATGCAGCCGGATGCTCGCGAGCGCCGCGCTGGAGCCGCGCATGATGGTGGATTGCTCGCACGCGCAGACCAGCAAGGACTTCACCAAACAGCCTGCGGTGATGAGGACGCTGATTGACCAGGTGCGCGCCGGCAGTCGCGCGATCATGGGCGCGATGCTCGAGAGCAATATCGAAGCGGGCAACCAGCCGCTC
>CALAOW010000131.1 GCA_937889395.1 uncultured Pseudomonadota bacterium
CAATCGCCGTCCACGGCATGTCGTCGCCGGCCCATCGAACGCGCCCGCCGATTAGCGCCGCGAACGGCACGAACGAGGTCTTCGCGACGAACTCGCGATAGCGATCGCCGAGCGCGCGAATCTTGCGCCGGTCCTGATGCATCCCGCCGATGATTCCGAGCGCGGGGAACATCCCGAAGAAAATCACGTCGCCGGCCCGTCCGTTCATCAGCATGTGCGCAACCCCAAACAGACAGAATCCAACAAAACTCGGATGCCGCGTGATCTTCAGCAGGCCGCGCGGTTCGCTCCCGCCGCCCGGCGCGCCCATTGTGCCCGGATTCGGAGTGATAAAACTCCCAGCGAACAGGATCAGCGCTGTCAGCATCAGCAACCACGCAAGCCCTCGAATCGGGGGCACCGCGCGCAGAGCCCAAAGCAAGGGCCCAGCGTGCTTGTTGCGCGCGAATTCGTAGATTAGCGGTCCGAGAGTCGCGAACGCGATTAGCGAATAGATGCCGCGATAGGGCTGCTCGCCGACCGCACTTATCAACCGAAATCGAACGGCAGATGACGATATGATCAGATGGCTCGCCAGGAACAAAACCGCCCACAACCCGATCCAGACAGTCGCACCCATAGAGACCTCCGCGCGACCCGGCTCGATTCACGAATCGGCTCGAGCGGGGTTATAGATATCGTAATGGGCAGGGCATACGAAATAGGGATCCCGCCGCCGTTCGAAGAGGCGGTGAAAAGCATGGAACGCGAGATCATGCGCTTCCTGATGCGCTCGACCGGCGATCGCGAGGATGCGATGGACCTGTTCCAGGAAACGTGGATCCGCGCCTATCGCGCCTACCCTACGCTGCAATCGGAAGACGGACTGCGGCCGTGGATTTATCGAATCGCATCGAACCTGTGCCGCAATCGCGCGCGGGACAGGATGCGCCGCGGGCGCGTGATCGCGAACGAGACTGCCGACGGCGCAGCGCCGGCCGATAACGCGCCCAATCAGCTCGATGGCGGACCCGAGAGCGCGCTTCATTTGAAGAGAGCCATCTCGCGGCTGCCCGGCAAGCAGGGTCAGGCATTGATGATGCGCAAGTTCGCGGGGCTCGAGTATGCGGAGATCGGCACGGCGCTGAATTGCTCGGCCGAGAGCGCGCGGGCCAGCGTCTATCAGGCCGTGAAAAAACTGAAGAAACTCAGGCTGGACGAGTAATCAGGATGAAGACCAATCGAACCGCCACGCAAGTGAAAGCGAGCGCACCGATCGACGACCGGGTGCTCGACGCAATGATCGGACAGACGCGGCCTCGCATCGAGCGCGCGATGAAGATTCTGCGGCGGCCGCAAGCGCGAGTCGGAGTAATTTCGTCGCCACTTGGCCGTCTGTTGATCGCGGAGAGCGATCGCGGCCTCGCGGCGATTCACTTTCTTTTCATAAGCGGGGGCGAGCGAACGCTCGCGATGCTGCGCAGGAAGTTCGATCTGATCGAGAATGACGCGAGTGCCCGCCGGATCGGCGCGGAAATCGATCGCGTGTTCGAGGGCGACTTCAGTGCGACGGCGCGTCCGGTGGATTTGAGCCTGGTCGAGAGCGATTTTCAGCGCCGCGCGTACACCTCGCTTCGAAAAGTCCCGCCCGGCGCGGTGATCACCTATCACGGGCTGGCCGCGACGGTTGGACAGCCCGACAGCCAGCGCGCGATCGGCAACACGATGGCGTCGAATCCGATCCCGATCTTCGTGCCGTGTCATCGCGTGATTCGCTCCGACGGAACGATCGGCAATTACGGCGGCGGCGTGGACAACAAGATCAAGCTGCTGCGCGCGGAGGGATTCGAAGTCGGGCGCGACCTGCGATTGCCGGCGCTCGCCGTGATGGGGCATCGACGCACCGGAATCTTCTGCCGACCCGACTGCTCGGCGGCGCGGCGCGTGGATCCAGCAAAGATGCTGATCTTCGCGGATGCCAAGTGCGCGGGACACGCCGGGCTGAGAGCATGCAAGCTGTGCAAGCCCGCGTGAATCAGGCCGGCTGAAAAGGAAGAAAAGGGCGACACCGAATGCGGCGCCGCCCTTTTCGGCCGATCTCGCTGTCCGATTACTCGGTTTCCGACTGCGATTTGAGCTGTTGAATCTGCTGACGCTGATTCTCGATCTCTTGCTGTTGCTGCTGCACCTGCTGCTGGGTCTGCGCGTTGGCGTTTTCCTGATTCTGCATCGAATTGCCGACTACATAGCCGGTACCACCGCCCATAACACCGCCGATCAGGGCGCCCGCGAGAGGATGACCTACGGCCGCCCCGATAAGTGCGCCGCCACCTGCGCCTATCGCCGTGCCGCCGAGGGTGCCTTCTTCACGAGTCGAGAGCGGCTGCCCCGAGCATCCTGCAAGAACGAGCGTTCCCGCCAGCGCCAGACTCATGATTACTCCAATACTTTTGCGCATAATGAGAACCTCCATCGTCCGATAATTTATACGTCAGCCGAGCTATTCGGTTTCGCTCTGGCTCTTCAATTGCTGAATCTGCTGTTGCTGATTCTGGATCTGCTGTTGCTGCGATTGAATCTGCGTCTGAGTTTGAGCGTTGGCGTTTTCCTGATTCTGCATCTCGTTGCCGACCACGTATCCGCCAAGCGCACCGATGCCGGCGCCGATTGCCGCACCTGCCAACGGGTTACCCACAGCGGCGCCTACAATCGCGCCGGTTCCAGCTCCGACTCCCGTGCCGATGAGCGTGCCCTTCTCACGTGTCGAGAGCGGCTCTCCCGAGCATCCCATGGCCGCCACGATCACAATCGCCACGAGCAGACGCTTAATTAACGACGCCACGTTTGTCCGCACGAGCTTCCTCCTTCCACGGGGAGCAGTTTTCATGCCTGCCAACGGCTGCGACATTCCTCCAGCCAACAGCAGGCGAGTTCATTTGGCCGCCGCCAGTTTTCTACCATCTGCGTGGGCGATCAACCATTTCGGACATGGAGCGTAGCATGGAATTCTCACTCATGTCCGAAATTGTCGTGCATCATAAACGAATATTCATCTTTTGCAGTTGCCGCAACCGTCTCGGCATCACGGCGAAGATCCGGGTTGGGCCGCCGGTCCCGTTGCCGATTTTCATCGGGATGCAGAATATCGTCGCGCCGCTGGCCGGCAATTTTTCCGCGTTGGCTATGTTTTCGAAGCCGGGCTTGTTCGCGCCGAGCCAGAGGCGATGCACGGGGAAATCCTTCGAGTTGCCGGGATCGATGCTCGCGGTATCGATCGCGATTGCCACGACGTGCCGATTCTTCAAAATGAAACCCACCGCCTCGGCCGAATAGCCCGGAAAGCGGAGATCCGCAACGTCGCCGGGCTTGTCGGTGCCCATGTAGCGTTTTTTGTCGGGCCAGTATTTGCCCCATCCCGAGCGCGCGACGACGATCGCAGCGTCGGGAATCCGGCCGTTGGCGGCTTCGTACGCCTTGATGTCATCGACGCCGAGCATCGCGTCGGGATCCTTGGCGGCGCGCGCGGAAAAATCGATCACCGCGGCGGGCCCGATGCAATCGGCGAGCGGAACCTGGTCGAGCGTAATCCCATTGCGGTTGAAATGGCGCGGCGCATCGGTATGCGTGCCGCCGTGTTCGGGCGCCGCGTAATTTGCCGACGCGTAAAAGTAGTGCTTGGGGGCAGGAGTATCGCCGTTTT
>CALAOW010000132.1 GCA_937889395.1 uncultured Pseudomonadota bacterium
TCGGTGCAGAAGGTGTAACCGAACGAGTAAGGCATGGCTTCCGTTCGCGCCAGCGCCTCCGGCACGCCTGCCACCAAGGCATCCGAACTTTTCCAGGCGCCACTGAGCACGTAGTTCAAAGCAAACTCTCCCAGGCCCGAATGGATCAGGTTCCAGAGACGAAAATAACGCTCCGGCGAGCCGCGCCCCCACTGAGCAGGGATGACTTCGATCATTTCCCGGGTCGCGGAACCCTCCGACACAAAATCATGGGCGGTGCCACGGTCCGTCGACGCCTTGAAATCATGGTCTTTCGGGTCATCGAGCGGCCAATACTGGTCCTCCAGCGCATGGGTGAATTCGTGGGCCAGCACGATGTCGTCGATCTCGGAGGAGAGATTCTCCAACTTTTTCGCGGCGTTTGTGGTCCCACCCGAAAATGACGGGATGCACATTTCCTTGGCGTCGCTGTCATAAAGGCCGGCCACCTGGTCCACCAAAAAGTCCGCGTAAACGGACTTGAGGTAGGTCTGGGGCGGCACCATGTCCAGCCAGGCGAGGAGTTCTTCGTAACGGCGGAGCTTGGGGCCCGGGAATTCCTTGTCCAGTTCATGGTCAGAGATGGCCCGAAGTGCCTTTTCCGAAATTCTATAGACCGGCACCTTGTCCATAAACTTCTTCCCGCGAAGGGCTTCCACTTCCCTTCGAATGTCTCCGAAATCACGGGTGCTCGGGACCTTGTCCGGTGAGAATGGGTCAGTGCCGGCAGCGGCGGATGCCAGGCCCGCCAACAACACGGCCATGGCCGGGATGCAAATCATGAGGCAACGGTAACAGAGCGCCGGCGCGATTGACGACTTTCTTCGACCCGTCACACGGCACCCCAACGGACATTAGGGGGTCCACCCGGCTCCGGTTAGTTCGTCCGCAATCGCTGCTGGGCACGGAGAGGCCGTGCGGCTGGCCCGTATCCGTGAATCGCATTTCTGAAGGTTCAAGGTTTTGGGCTTCCAACTTCTCCGGCTTGGCACAGCGTGGGCACGGTGACGGGCGGCCCGGGCAGGATGGGGTTGTCCAATAAATCGGCGAGGCGTATGCCTGTGCTTTACGTTTTGAAGGCTAGCGGATTCTTGCGGTCATCGCGGCGAGGCGCGCGGCGTTGGCTTTCATCGCCGCCAGATAATCGCCCTGCTCCGGTTCGCTCGCGCAGGTCTCGAACGCGAGAGGTTCGATGCCCATTTTGCGAAGACGTTCGGCCACGGCCGGCAGCGGATCTTCCTCCCAGAGCATGATTTTGCCGGGATGGTCGCGGTGCAGCTTTTCAAACTTCTGCCACTCCTCCTCCGATGGCATCTCATCCGGTTCCCAATGAACGCTCTTCAAATTCCAGCCGTAGCGGCGCGCGGCATATTGATAAACCGGATGCGAGCCGAGCAGCGGCGAATTGCCGAGCGGCGCGGACGCCTGTTGGATAGCCGCGTCAATTTCACCGAGATCATTTTGCAACGCCCTCAGATTCGTGTGAAAAGCGTTCGCCCCCTCGGGCAGCAATCGCGCGAGTTGGTCGTGGATGGACTGCGCCTGAAGCGCGGCCTGTTGCGGATCCATCCAGGTATTGAAATCAATGGAACCGTGGCTGTGCATTTCCTGCGGGCCATGGCTGTGAGTGACGACCTCTCCGTTGGTCACGTAGCGGTCCGCGAAAACCTGCGAGGTCACCACCTGCCTCGTCAGCGGCAGCGCCACCGCGGGCAGCCACTTTTCGTACTCGGCGCCGTTGAGCAAGATCAAATCCGCCTGCTGATATGCCTCGATATCCTGGTCCCGTGGTTTCCAGAACGCAGGATCTTCCACGCGCGGTACTGGGAAAAACACTTCGACATGATCGCCCGCGATCCGTTTCGTGAAATACTGCAGCGGATAGTTCACCACCGCGACGCGCTTCTTCGCGTTCATTGGTTGCCGAACGTTAAGCGTTGAGTGTTGAGCGTTTGCTCGAGGTGTGGTCAGCCCGAGATTCTGCAGGACAATCCACGAAAGCCCCACTGCAATCGCGAGGCCGATCACGACCACGATCACGATTTCGGTTGCGAGCAGCCAGACAATCGTCATCCGCGCGCATCCGATCTTGAACATCGTTTCCATTTCACCGCGTCGCAGCCGCAGCGAAAGCAAGACCACAAGCGAGAGCAGCAGCGCCATCGCCACGCCGACGAGCAGCGCCTGCGCGTCGAAAAAGCGCTTCACTCGAAAGACGAGATCGAGCGTTTCGGCCAGGACCGCTTTCGGCACGAGCAATTGCACCAGCGCGTTCGGGTCCTGATAATGCCCGCGCAAAATCGCCGCCGATTTCTCGTCCCGCGGCGCGGCGATGATCGCGCTGATGGGGAAGGTGGCCGGATCGCCGTGCATGTGGAACAGCGTGACATTCGAGGCCGTCACCTCCTGAAACGGCAACAACGCCGCGCTCGCCGTGACGTTCGTCGTATCGCGCGAGATCAGGAGGTTCGGATCCGCCGTCGCCGCGTCCTGATGCCCGTGCATGATGCCCAGAATCAGCCATTCCGTTTTGACATCCACCCACACCGCGCCGTCGTCGGCGGAGCCCAGCGGTGCGAAGATTCCTTTCACGCGCAGGTTCACCGGATACGAGCCGGCGAGATCAAAAACATTCTCCGGGTCGCTCATCAGGCTGTCACCGGCCTGGAGCTTGAGCTTCTCCGCCACCGTCGCACTGAGCACGCAATCGCCCAGCCGAGTCAGTCCGGCGCCGCGGGCGATATGCAGCCCGCGGAATTCGAAGTATTCCAGTGAAGTGCCCACGATGGGAAAGCCCCGGGCCGCATGCTTTGCAATGATTGGCAGTCCGAGCGCCAGCCCGCTGGCGTTGATCGAATCCACATCCCCCATCGTCAGGTCATGCGCGGGCTGGCCGCGAAAATAGAGCGCGTGCAAGACCAGGTCGAGCCGGCTGCCGGGCGCGCCGGCGACGAGCGGCGTGGCGCTCGCGCGCGCCAGCAGGTCGCGCTGGTAATCGCGCACGAGCAGGTTCACCGCCAGGGGGAGAAAAACCGCAACCGAGACGCTAAAAACCAGGATGACGGTTTTGATCTTGTTGAAGCGCAGATAACGCAGCGCGAGCAAGAGGACGTTCTTCATCGCGCGCCTCCCGCCGCGAAGTCGCGGCAGTTGATGACGCGCGGGAAACGTGCGGCGATTTCCGTGTCGTGCGTGACCATGAGCAAAGTCGCGGCGGTGCGCTCGATCTGTCGGAAAAGGAGATCCACGACGCGCTGCTTCGCCGAGGGATCGAGATTGCCCGTCGGTTCGTCGGCCAGCAGCAGGGGCGGCTCGGGCAGCAGGGCTCGGCAGATGGCGACCCGCTGCTTTTCGCCCTGGGAAAGCCGGTGCGGGAAATAGCGAAGTCGGTGGTCAATGCCGGTTTGCCGCGCGAGTTCTTCCGCCCGGAGCGCGATCTCGGGCGTCAATTGCAGCGCGGGATTCAGGCGATACGGCAGAAGGATATTTTCAAAAACATCGAGGTAGCTGACAAGTTCGAAGCTCTGGAAGACCAGTCCGATTTGAGCGACGCGAAACGCGCGCCGCGCGGCGTCGCCCAGCGCATTCATTTCGCGGTCCTGCACGCGTACCACGCCTTGCGAGGGCGACAGGATTCCGGAGATTAAATGCAACAGAGTGGTTTTCCCCGATCCGCTCGGTCCGATGATGGCGACCCGCTCGGCTCTGCCGATCCGCAACGATGGAACCGAAAGCCGGAAATCGGAATGCGGGAACTGAAATGCGAGATCGCAAATTGCGATCATAGCTTCCTCAAGATCACGGCGCTCTTGACCTGGCTTTGCCGGGCGACGTTCAAGGCGATGATCTTCCATGAGGCACCGGCGGATTCAATCTTCAAGTCGGCTGAATACTCATTGATTCGCGTGTGGATGTGGCCCCAGTGCTCGACGGTTCCCTGGACCTGCCAGGTCACACGTTCGGCGAAGCCGCGCTCACTCTGGCCCACCTCCTCGGTTTTCACGACTTTGACTTCCTGCACGTGCGCCACGGCGCCGCCCTGTTCCTGCATGATGAGGCCCGGTTTGATTTTTAGATACAAATCGGCGAGCAAATCGCCCTGCACGCTCCGCGCCAGCGCGTCGTATATGTCTGACTCGCTGTGATAGTCGAACGCGCGATAGACGTTTCGCAACAGGGATTCGGCGACCGCCTCGCGCGACTTCTCACCCGTGGAAATGGCGGCCACCGCCGGCAGTGGCGGAGCGCCGGGATTGTCCCATTTGAAAAGCGGCTCCCGCGGGTAGAACGTGAACCGCGATCCTTTGTCGTAGGCGAAAATCACCGCGCGCGCTGAGAGCATTTCGTTATTGAACAGCGTCCACTTCAACTCGACATGTCCCGGTGCACCCTTGCTGGAATAGATGAGGATCGCTCCAACGCGCGCGGTCCATGCGCTCAGCCGCCGCGGCTCGGCACGCATCGCGAAATCCTTGAAGTCAATGCCGTAAAAATCCAGCCGGTCCAGTCTTGGTTTTACTACGACGCCGTCAATGGTCATTTCGTTTTGCCCGGTAAGGAACGCCTCCGGCGTCCGGCGCGCCGCGCGCTGTTCGGGGACCTCGATAAAATCCGCGTTCGTGCGAGCGACGGGCTGCCACATTTCGAGCGTCAGCAGCGGCATCAGAATCTCGACGCGCACTTCTTCGTTCTGGATATAAACAAACGTGTACGTCGCCGAGTAGCTCGTAAAACCCATGTCCTGCTTCCGTTTCTCCTCCTCGCGCGCCTTCGTCTCCGAGTAATCGCCCGTCACCGAACGCGAGGTTTCGTTCCAATCGAACGCGAGGGTTACGACGCTTTCATCGCCGGGAATGCAAACCGCCGGCTCCGGCGGAAGTCCCTCGCGCGTCACCACCAATTCCGTAATGGCGGGAATCGCGATTGAATCGCCGCCAAAATGCTGCTGGAAGATGAGATGCGTCGGTGGCTTCGCCAGCGGATATTCGAGGTGATAAACAATCGTCGTCGCCATTAAATCGGTCACCGGCAGTCCTTCCGCCGGTAGCGCCGGCATTTCGATATTGACGACTTTGCCTGCCAGGCGGCTACCGTCCGCATCGCGGACAATCAGGCCATCGAGCAAATACTTTCTATGCTTCTCCGCGGACTTCGCGATGTCCTCGGTTGCGATGCGCGATTGCGCGTTCGCATAAAGTCCGTACACCAGCAGAAAATCTTCCGGCATCACGGCCACCTTCATCTCCATCCGGTCGCGACGAACCAACGCCTCGCTTTTGATGATCGAAATCGGATGCGCCGACAGCGACGGCGCGGCCAGCAGCAGGCAAAGCGCCACCGCGCGGCGCACCGCAAGTTCCAATAATTGGAGACTTGCCGTAATGGCTTTCCAACGAGTGGATAATGCCCCTTGCATCTATTTCAAATCTGCCCGCAGGGTGAGCACCTCATAGGGTGCCATTTCAAGAGCGCCGATCGCACGGTCGCCGGGCAGGCCGGAAAGATCGGAAAGAGAAATGTGCTTGGGTGTAACCGCGTTCCATTTTGGCGTTGCTTGCGCTGCCGTGTCACCCGTGTTGTAGAGCCGCAAGAGCATCGCCTTGCGGTCCGCACTGGGTGTGAGCGAGGTGATCATGATCGGGCCGGGAGATATCTCGACGAAGGCGCCGGACGGCGCCGGACCTGCGGCGGGCGCCGCGATGAGCGGCTCGGTGGATTCGACACCGAAATGCGCGGCGGCGACTTGATCGTAAAGTTGGTGCGGACGAATCGCGTAGTGAAAAACGGTTTCGCCTTCCTGTTCGGCGCGATAGTTTGTGTGCCAGTGGTTGTTCATCACCCACGAAAAGATCGTGGGCGAAGCTGCGATCTTGGACAGGTACGCCTTTGGATTGGGCTGTGAACGCGGGAGGTTCGCCGTCAGGCCGCCGACTTCGAGCAGCGGCGCTTCGAGGGTGGACCAAGTCACGCCGAGTTTGTCGTTGGAAATGTCAACCCAGCGCTCGACGCAGAACCAATTCTTGCAGGCACCGGCAAGCTGGTCTTTTTCGGGCTGGATCACGCCCCAGGGAATATTGATGCGCAGCGCGGCGTTGGGGAGGTTGAAGCCAAAACCGATATGGACGCCCTCGACCGGGCGCACGGCTTTCTTATCAAGGGTGTCAATAATCTCGACGCGGGCGAGACCACTCACGAGCCGGATTTCGCGCATCAGCGTGTTGCATCCGGGAGCATCAGATTCGACGAGCAGCGAGGCCACGAGCGGGCCGTTATCCTTCACCGAGATCTTCACGGGGCCATTGCGCTGCGCCTTGTTCACGTTCCCGCCAAGCAGATAAATATATTCGTTCAATCCAACGTTCGCCGCGGCATCCACATATTCGTGATCCAGGTTGTTCACTCGCAGGCTCGCAATCGCTCCGGATTGCGGGTCAAGCCTCAGCGTGATCGCCGGGTCGGCCAGCGTTGCACCTTCCGCTTTCGCCGCGCCGGGTCCGTTCGCGTTTCCCGCTTCGACGGTGAAACGCCGTCCGCCAAAGGGCGGAATATCTTTCGCGATGAACACGAGTTCGCCGCTGGCGAGCCGCTGCGATGGCGCGATTTCGCCGCGATCATTTTTCATCAGGTCGCCGGCCAGCTTCATCGTCTTCGGCAGCGTGACCAAGTCGGTGCGCGGCCACGATGCGGTGTTGAAGACATCAATCGCCGTTGCGGTTTCCTGGGCGGGGCCGCGCGTCGCCAGTGCGTCGGCGAGCAGCTTTTTCGTTTCAGAGTCGCCGTCGAGCGCGAAGGCTTGCTTTATTTTCCACTGCGCCTTGACGAAATCGGAGTCCGGTGCGCTGATGCTGTTGTAAGCGCCCCAGGTGTGCTCGCTGTACATGGCGATATTCTTCAGCGCCTCGGCATAGCC
>CALAOW010000133.1 GCA_937889395.1 uncultured Pseudomonadota bacterium
TCCTCAAGATTGAGGAAAACTGGAAAGACGCGATCAAAAAGTCATTTCAGAAAAAGCGTCCGGTTGGCGGTTGGCCGAAGCAGGATTAAGATTCTTGGGCCGTGACGTAAATGGTGCATGTCGTGAACTCTGTACCATTCATCGAGAATCGCTGAAATGCGATACCGCTCGCGACCAAAGCTTCCCGTATCAGATTCGAGTATTTTGACACCTCGTTTGCATGGTCGAGAACAAAAACCGCACCAGAAGAAAAGTGTAAGTCGAGAGAACCTTGGGCAACGTTCCAGCCGGACTGCTTGAAAGCGTCGGCTAAATGTTGACTCAACGAATATGCGCCGGGGTCGCCTTCTTCTCCAACGATTCTCACAGAGCCTTTGGGTTTTTGGCTCAGAAATTCCCGGAGTTTGGATAGAATAGAAGGGTCAAATTCCGTCCGCCTGAGATGCTGAGTTTGAGTCGGAATGGTGGGCGTTGCCGCATCTCTGATGACGTTCAGCACGTCCATTCTTAGGCCACTAACAAAAGATGTCCACCAGTCTCTAGCACTCATTAGGCTGAGGTTCCAAACAAACGCGAGTAGGGCCACAGACGCGTAAGCGAGAGGCAGACACAGCAAAAACGTCTTTGTTGTATCCCAATTCCGCAAGCCAAACATCCAATTCCAGAATAGCGTCAGAGCGCTAAGACCGACTGCTGCTATACCTTTGGAAATCGAAAAAAAGCTCGTTGCTCGGTAGGCGCGTTTGGCGAGAGAATCGGGCACAGTGGCGGAATCCTAAGATTCTTCTCGCCGCGCGGCAAGTGCCATTTACGGGGATTGCGTTAAGTACATACTCCCGGAAGAATCCCGGCTCCTAATTGCGTCGCCCGTTATTTCACGGGAGAGGTAAATCTCGGGCGATCGTGCCGGAGGTGCGCGGGCGTTTCAGATCGCCGGGCGGGGCGGGGCGCGGGCATTAGCGTGGTTTGACTAACTGGCGGGGCGCTGTTAGAAATTTTTACGTTCCTCGGCTGTATTCCCGGGCGAGCTCGTGGGTTTTCGGATTCAACCGATGCATCAACGAATGCGTGGAGTTTAGGCTTTGAAGATTCTAGTACCAATCAAGCGAGTTCCCGATCCCGCCACCACCATCCGCGTCCTCTCCGACGGCAGCGGTATCGCCACCGACAACGTGAAATGGGTCATCAACCCGTTTTGCGAAATCGCCATCGAAGAAGCGCTCCGCATCAAGGAGAAACAGACCGGCGAGGTGATCCTGGTCACGGTCGGCCAATCCACCTGGCAGGAGCAATTGCGCACCGGGCTGGCGATGGGCGCCGACCGCGCGATCCTGGTCAAGACCGACGCCGCGCTCGACTCGCTCGCAATCGCGAGAATCCTCGCGAAAATTGCCGGCGACGAGAAGCCCGACCTCGTCATACTGGGCAAGCAGGCGATCGACGACGACTCGAACCAGGTCGGGCAGATGCTCGCTGAGATGCTGGGATGGCCGCAGGCAACATTCGCATCCAAGATTGAGATTGCGGCCGACAAGATTTCGGTCCTGCGCGAAGTTGACGGCGGTCTGGAGACGATTGGGTTCAAACTTCCGGCCGTCGTTACCGCCGATCTGCGCCTCAACGAGCCGCGCTACGCCTCGCTGCCGGGAATCATGAAGGCGCGCAAGAAAGAAATGAAAGAGATTGCGGCCGACAGCCTCGGCGTCGATCTCGCCCCGAAGCTGAAGACAAAGACTCTTGCCGCTCCGCCCAAGCGCCAGGGGGGGCGCAAGATCGCGTCGGCGCAGGAGATGGTCTCGCTGCTTCACACCGAAGCAAAGGTTATTTGAATCCGACTTTTACGATCGCGGACGCCGGAGTGAATTGACATGGGTGACGTTCTGATTTTCGCGGAGCATGAGGGGGGACATTTCCCCAAGTCCACGCTGACTGCGGTTCACGCGGGCCTCGAGCTGGCGAAAAAGCGCGGCGGCAAAGCGATCGTGGTGGTGGCGGGCGACGCGCCGGAGGCGGCGGCGGGCGAAATCGCCAAGTACGGCGTCGCCAAGGTAATCGCGCTGGCGCATCCCGCGTTGAAGAACTATCTGGCCGACGCGCACACGCAGGCGCTGGCCGCATTGGCGAAAAAGGAAGGCGCGGAATTTGTAATCGCGACGGCGACTGCGATGGGCAAGGACCTGTTTCCGCGGCTGGCCGCGCGCCTGGGCGCCGGGATGGCGTCGGAAATCACCGCAATCAACGACGACCAGAGCTTCGTGCGCCCGACGTACGCGGGCAACGTGATGGCGACGGTCGAAATCGACGGACCGATCAAAGTATTGACGGTGCGCGGCACCGCATTCGACGCTGCCAAGCCGGGCGGCGCCGTTGCGCCGGTCGAAAAGCGCAATGCCGAGATCGACGCGGGCGCTCTCAAGATGGAATTCGTTTCGTTCAACGCGACCAAGAGCGATCGCCCGCAACTCACCGAGGCGCGGATAATCGTTTCGGGCGGGCGCGGCCTCAAGGCGGCCGAAAACTTCAAGACCGTGCTCGAGCCGCTGGTCGACGAGCTGGGCGCGGCGATGGGCGCGTCGCGCGCGGCGGTCGATGCGGGCTTCGTGCCCAACGACCTGCAAGTCGGACAGACGGGCAAGGTGGTTGCGCCCGAACTTTACATCGCAGTCGGGATTTCAGGCGCGATACAGCATCTGGCCGGGATGAAGGACTCGAAGGTCATCTGCGCGATCAACAAGGACGAAGAGGCGCCGATTTTCGCGGTCTCCGACTACGGGCTGGTCGCCGACCTGTTCAAAGCGGTGCCCGAGATGACCGAGGAAATCAAAAAGCTCAAGCATTCGTAGTCCGCGCGCGCGGCAAGAAGCGTTTCGATGCCCGAACTGCAGCACAAATTCGCCATCTGCAACGGCCTCCGGATGCATTACGTCGAGGCCGGCGCGGGTCCGCTGGTGATCCTGTGCCACGGATGGCCCGAGTCGTGGTACTCGTGGCGCCATCAGATTCCCGCGCTCGCGGCGGCGGGCTTCCGCGTCGTCGCGCCCGATCAGCGCGGCTACGGGCATACCGACGCGCCCGAGCCGATCGAGTCGTACAACATCCTGAACCTGGTCGGCGATATCGTCGGGCTGGTCAACAGTCTGGGCGTCGAGACGGCGGTGATCGTCGGCCATGACTGGGGCGCGCCGGTAGCGTGGAACTCGGCGCTTGTGCGCCCGGACATCTTTCGCGCGATCGCATTGCTGAGCGTTCCCTATTTTCCGCGCAGTCCGATGCGTCCGACCGACGCGATGAAGGCGCTGGCCGGCGACCAGAATTTCTACCAGCTCTATTTCCAGGAGCCGGGCAAGGTCGAGAAGGAACTCGACGCCGATCCGCGCCGCTCGATGGCGATGATCCTCTACTCGGCGTCGGGCGATGTGCCGCGCAGCGGGGAGTTCTCGTTCCTGTTCCCCAAGACGAAAAAGTTTATCGAGACCGGCATGGTGCCGGACAAGCTGCCGCCGTGGCTCACTGAAGCCGACCTGGATTTTTTTGCCGGCGAGTTCAAGCGGGCGGGCTTTCGAGGCGGTGTCAACTGGTATCGCAATTTCGATCGCAACTGGGAGCTGACGCCCTTCCTCGACGGCGCGAAGCTGCGCCAGCCAGCGGTGTTCGCCGCCGGTGAGCATGACCTGGTCGGCAAAATGATTCCTGGTGGGTACGAGATGGCGGGTGCGTTCACTCCGAATCTGAAAAAGAAAGTGATCATCCCCGGCGCCGGCCATTGGGTGCAGCAGGAACGCCCCAAAGAGATCAACGACATCCTGATCGAGTTTTTGAAGGGTCTGTAGCAGGGGCGAACCCCTTGCATCCTCCCGAAATCTCCCGCAGGTTTCGGACTTCCCGTCGGTTAAAATAAGAGAAGATGCGGCCTGACGGCCTGTTCGAAAGGTAAGTGGAAGAGGCGGTTGTTCTCCGTCCGGGATACCTCGCCCGTGAAAGAACTGGCGAGGTAAATCAGCAGGGGGAGCGGAATTAGGCGATGGTGCCGGAGGTGCGCAGGCGCTTCAGATCGTCGGGCGTGTAGCCGTGCGCGGCGAGGACTTCGTCGGTGTGCTCGCCGACCAGCGGTGGGCGCGTGATCTTGCCCGGCGTCGCCTCGAGCTTGGCGGCCAGCCCGGTCGTCAGGTACTCGCCGATTTCGGGATGCGGCATCCTGAGCAGCATCTCGCGCGCGGCGGTCTGCGGATGCTTGAACATTTCTTCGACGGTGAGAATCGGGCCCGCCGGGATGCCCTCGCGATTGAACAATTGGATCCAATGCTCCGCGGAATGCGGGGCGAGCGCGCGATTTATTTCCAGGGTCAACGCGGCGCGGTTTTTCAGCCGCCCCCCGCTGCTCTTGAATCGATCGTCGTCGGCGAGTTCCGGCCGTCCAATGGCGGCGACGAGGTTTTGCCACATCAGCTCGTTCCCGCATGCGATGTTGAACGGCCGATCGGACGCATCGAACACGCCGTACGGCGACACCAGCGGATGATGATTGCCGGCGGGCGCGGGAGTTTTCCCGGTTTCGAAATAAATTCCCGCCGACCAGGTCAGGATGCTGACGATGGATTCGAGCAGCGAAGTCTCGACGCGCTGGCCGCGGCCGTCGCGATGGCGCGCCTCGAGTGCGAGCAGGATGCCTTGCGCAGAAAAAATTCCGCCGAGCAGATCGCAGATGGCGATACCGACCCGGGTCGGTCCGCTCTCGACGGTTCCCGTCACGCTCATCAGCCCCGACATCCCCTGCGCTATCTGATCGAAGCCGGGAAAATCGCGCAGCGGCCCGGTCGAGCCGAAGCCCGAGATGGAGCAGGTGATGATGCGCGGATTGCGCATCGCGAGCGTTTCGTAGTCCAACTCGAGCGCTTTCATGACGCCGGGCCGGAAGTTGTCGACGACCACGTCGGCGGCGTCGATCAGGCGCATCAGGATTTCGCGCCCCTCGGGTTTTTTGATGGCGACTCTTAAACTTTTCTTGGATCGATTGGCGGAGAGAAAGAAGTAGTTGTCGGGACCTTTGCTGGCGCCCAGCTCGCCGCGCGGATTTTCGACCGGTTCGATCTTGAAAATCTCGGCGCCGTAATCGCCGAGGATTTGCGTGCAGAACGGACCGGCGAAATACCTGGTCAGATCGACAACTTTTATTCCTGCCAGGGGCGGCGGCTGCTGTACGGCCATGGCGGTAAACCTATTCGAAACTTCAGCGGAGGAGTTACGTCTAACAGAGGCGCCAGTGTGTTTTGTCACTTTTGGTCTTTCATTGGAATCCGGTGAATTACGCGATAATAATTGAGCACCAGCCATGAAATTGTCCAGCATGAAAAATAGCGCATGGATGCTCGCGATCGCCGTAATCATCGTAGTCGCAGGCGTCTGGTATTTCTTCGGCGGCAGTTCGTCCGGGACACGGATCGTTACCGCTGCGGTCACAGAAGGGCCGATCGTGCGATCGGTCACGGCGACTGGAACGGTCAATCCGGTCATCACGGTGCAGGTCGGAACTTACGTGTCCGGACCGATCACGGCAATCTTTGCCGACTACAACGCACCGGTAAAGAAGGGTCAGGCGATAGCGAAAATCGACCCGCGTCCCTACCAGGCGACGGCCGATATCGCGCATGCAACGCTGGCGAACTCGAAAGCGCAACTGGGCAAGGACCAAGCCGACCTCGCGTACAAGAAAGTCACCTACGACCGCAACCTCGAGTTGTTCAAGGCCGACGCGGTCTCGAAGGACGCGGTGGATTCGGCATACAGCGCGTGGCAGATGGATGTCGCGCAGGTCAAGCTCGACAGCGCCAATATCCAGCAGCAGACAGCCAACGTGGCGGCCGCCGAGGTCAACCTCAATTACACCAATATCGTGTCGCCGGTTGACGGCACGGTGGTCTCGCGCAACGTCGATGTGGGCCAGACGGTAGCGGCGAGCTTTCAGACGCCGACGCTGTTTCTGATCGCGCAGGACTTGACCAAGATGCAAGTGGACTCCAACGTCAGCGAGTCCGATATCGGCTACGTGCGGGCCGGGCAGAAGGCGACGTTTCGGGTCGATGCGTTTCCCGACCGCGATTTCGTGGGC
Organism: uncultured Pseudomonadota bacterium; assembly: GCA_937889395.1. Lineage (GTDB taxonomy): Bacteria > Desulfobacterota > Binatia > Binatales > Binataceae > Binatus. The sequence goes on from CALAOW010000133.1 coordinate 6,107, forward strand.
GTTGTCAACCAAGTTCGGCAGGCGCCGATCACGGTTCAGAACGTGGTGACCTACGACGTGGTGGTGAGCGTGGAAAATCCCGAGCTGCTGCTCAAGCCGGGGATGACGGCGAACATAACCGTGGTCACGGCGTCGCGCGACAAGGTGGTGCGCGCGCCGATCGACGCGCTGCGGTTTGCGCCATTGGGACAACCGCCGGCGGATTCCGCGGCGCTTGGCGGAACGCCCGGCCGCCAGACCCGGGTCTGGGTTCTCGACAGCGGCAAAGTCTCGCCGGTCACCATCACCACCGGGCTCAGCGACGGGACCTGGGTCGAAGTCGCCGAGGGCGACGTGCATCCGGGAGAGCGCGTGGTGACGGACGAAGTCCACAGCGCGGGATCTGGATCGCACGGCGGCAGCGCTGTACCCGGAATGATGCGCATGCCCCACTAGGCGCGCGGGCGGTTATCCAATGCACAGCGTGATTCAACTGGTCGATTTGACCAAGACCTACGTGCTGGGCGAGGTCGAGGTCAACGCGCTGCGCGGCGTCAACCTGACGATCGAGCGCGGCGAGTTCGTCGCGGTGATGGGCGCGTCGGGCTCGGGCAAATCGACGCTGATGAACATGCTGGGATGCCTGGACCGGCCCACCAGCGGACGCTACATGCTGGAGGGCGAGGACGTCGCGCAACTCGACGAGTCGGAGTTGGCGACGATCCGCAGCCGGCGAATCGGGTTCGTCTTTCAAAATTTCAACCTGCTGTCGCGAACCTCGGCGCTGGAGAACGTCGAACTGCCGCTGTTCTATTCGGCCTGGACTCCCGACGGGGAGCATCATGCCGCCGAAATGATGAAACTGGTGGGGCTGGCGGGCCGCGAGCAGAGCCATCCCAATCAACTCTCGGGCGGGCAGCAGCAACGCGTGGCGATCGCGCGTGCGCTGGTGAATCACCCGTCGATACTGCTCGCCGACGAACCGACCGGCAATCTCGACTCGACCAACTCGGCCGAGATCATGGAGGTCCTCACCAAGCTCAATCGCGAACAGGGCCTCACGGTGATTATCGTCACGCACGATCCCGATATGGCGGCCTACGCGGACCGGGTCGTAACCTTTCGCGACGGGGTGATCATCTCGGACACGCGAAAGGACGGTGCCGGCGCGCGCGCTGGAGTGGGCGGCAACGCGGCGCCGACGACGGAGGCGTCGCAGCAAGCGGCGTCGATCAGGGATGAGGCGTGGACGTTTGCCAGCATGGCGGTGGTCGCGGCCGGACGCGCGATCAAGCGCAACAAGCTGCGCGCGGCGCTCACGATGCTGGGTATTTTCATCGGCGTCGCGGCGGTGATCACGATGGTGGCGGTCGGCGACGGAGCGCGATCGTCGGTCGAGGCGCAAATCAACAGCCTCGGCACCAACCTGCTGATAGTGGTGCCGGGCGCGACCACCGCCAACGGCGTGCGCGCAGGGCTGGGCAGCAATTCCACGCTTACGGTCGCCGATGCGCAGGCGCTTGCGCGTGGCGGTGGCCCGGTAGGGCTGGTGACGTACATGGATCGGCAGGTGGCGCAGGTGGTCTCGGGAAGTCACAACTGGAGCACCAACATCCAGGGGACGACGCCGAGTTATTTTGCGATCCGGGACTGGCCGCCATCGATCGGACGCATCTTCACCGACTCCGAAGAAAAGGCGGGCGCGCCAGTATGCCTGCTCGGACAGACGGTGGTGAACAATCTGTTCGGCGAGGGACAGAATCCGGTCGGCGCGACGATCCGGGTGAAAAACTCCCCGATGAAAGTAATCGGCGTGCTCAGCGTCAAGGGACAGTCGAGTTACGGGCAGGACCAGGACGACGTCGTAATCGTCCCGTTCAACACCGCCGAGCGAAAAGTCCTGGGCGTGTCGGCGCCGTCGGCCGCAGTGGTGGCCGCAGTAACAGCGGCGGTCAACGCGTCCAACCGTTACGCGTCGGTACCGACGACCAATTCGGTTTACAGCTCGAGCACCGAATCGGCCAGCCCGTTCGGCAGCGCGCCAAAAATCACCGGCGTCGTCAATACGATGTTCATCAAGGCGAGCAGTTCCGACCAGGTGGACAACGCGGTTGCACAAATCACACGCACGTTGCACGAGCGCCATCACATCCAGCCGAAACAGGACAACGACTTCACCGTGCGCGATCTAAGCGAGATAGCGGCGGCCTCCGCGAGCGCCACGCAGGCGATGACGATGCTGCTTTTGGCAGTGGCGTCGATTTCGTTGCTGGTCGGCGGAATCGGAATCATGAACATCATGCTGGTGTCGGTGACCGAGCGCACGCGCGAGATTGGAATTCGCATGGCGATCGGTGCGCGCCGCATCCACATCATGCTGCAGTTCCTGGTCGAGGCGATGATGCTGTCGTTGATGGGCGGGTTCGCGGGGATTGTCCTGGGCATACTCGTATCGAAGCTGATTTCGGCGTTGGCGCAATGGCCGACGCTGGTCTCGCCGGTCGCGGTGGTGGGCGGTTTCGTCTTTTCGGCGGCGGTGGGAGTTTTCTTTGGCTATTACCCGGCGCGCAAAGCGAGTCTGTTACACCCGATCGACGCCCTGCGCTACGAATAGTTCAGGAACGATATAACGGTTCCGCGCATTATTTTCATTTATTAGCCAGATAAATCACGGCTTTACGTCCCTCTAATAGCTCGAATAATAGCTCGAACCGGGCGGTGCAGAAAAAAGCTGCGCCGCCCGCGCTTTTCTACCGTCGGCAGATCAGCTTGTAGACTTAAGGAACAATCTGATAATATAATCGATATATACTTGACTTCAGGAAATCTCGTGGTCCACAATTAGAATCCTAAAGAGGGGCAGGAGATTGTACTAATGGCCAGACATGCTTTGGGGAAGATGTTGCGCGGCGTGGGGACATTATTGCTCTTATGTCTCATGGTGGCTTCAGCGAATGCGACAGTGAAGCCAGGTGACGCCGTAACACCCGAAAACGCGGCACAGGTCAAAGATCTAGTTTCGCCCGGGGTGTTTTACGCAGTGACCCATGGAATGCACATGGATATCGTCCCGACCGACCGGATCGAGTGGCCGCCGCCTTACAGGGAGGCGACGGAAAAGTATTCCTCGCAGGTGCGGCTCACTAACGATCATCGCAGCCTGATCGGCTACGTCGCCGGCCAGCCGTTTCCGTTGATCGATCCGAACGACCCTTATGTGGGGTCGAAAATCGTCTGGAACAATGTGTGGCGGCCCATCACGAGCGATGACTACGACCTGCGCTTCTTCGATTGCCAGAGCCAGTACGTTCGTCCGGGCCAGGACCAGAACATCGTCGACGACATCGAGATCGGTCATTACGCCGGATACAACCTCTTCGGACGGACCGAAGTCGAGCCGATGCCGGTCGATCCGGACTTCAAGCACTCGGGGCGCCTGTGGTTGTTCGCTATGTACCCCTTTCTTGCGCCGGAGGCCGAGCGCGGCCAGGGCCTGATCCGCTACCGCTACGCGGATCCGAACCGCGGCGACGACAGCTGGGATTGGCAGCCCGGCACCCGTCGTGTGCGGCGCCTGAACGAGGCGATTCTGTCCAGCGCCACCACTGCGTCGAGCTACGATCCTGACCACTATTCGGGCTTCAACCCCAAGACCGAGCAGTACAACTACAAGTTCCTGGGCGATAGGCAGATGCTCGCGAGCGTGCATGCGGAGCATTCGCCCGAAGTGACTTGCCCCTACGATGGCGGTGCGACCGCATGCCCCGAGGCTTGGGAGATGCGCCACATGTACATCGTCGAGGCGACACCCCGGCGCGATATGAGCAATGCGGGTGCGCTCGACAAGTTGACCAACATCTATGTGGACGCCGAATTAGGGTTCGAGCCGTACATCGACACCTACGACCAGAAGGGTCATTTGTGGCGCGCGCACATCTGCTGGCTGGCCTATCGTGACCGCCCGGTGCCGGATGCCCGCGTTGCGATCTACCCGTTCAAGCGGGAGTTCGTAGTGGGTGGGGCTTCGATCGACACGCAGGGTAACTACTCGACAATGTGTTACCTGCCCGGCCAGCACACGCCCGAGCACGAATGCTGGTACATCAACATGGGGGCGGTCGATAAGGATTTCTGCTCGGTGAAAGCAATGGTGGCCGCAGCTCCTTAAGCCCAAGCTTTAAGCAGCCTGATTGATTGCTGAAACAGGCGCGGAGCAAAACGGTTAGTCGCCGTGGCGCTCCGCGCTTTGGTTTTTCCACAGCGCGCGAAGCTCAATAGTTTACATATGCCGGATCCCGGAATATATTCCGCGCATCGCGCGATTGCGGTCTTTGCACCCCAAGCGCGATGGCAGAAAAGGTCCCGTGTCCGAAGCCGGCGCAGATGCGCCTCGCAGGTCCAACGAGTCGCTCTGCGCCGGCAACTTTCCCGCCGCACCAGCGTAGTTCGCGTCGCCGAGTCAGACTTTGAAGCGGACATGAATCATGTCGCCGTCGCGCATCACGTAGTCGCGGCCCTCGAGTCTGAGCTTGCCGGCCTCTTTGACCTTCGCGTCGGACTTGTGGATGGCAAAATCCTCGTAGCTGACAACTTCGGCCCGGATGAATCCGCGCGCGATATCAGTGTGGATTACCCCGGCGGCATCGAGCGCCGACTCGCCGCGGCGCAACGGCCATGCATGCGCCTCGGGCTCGCCGGCGGTGTAGAAAGTGATCAGCCCGAGATGATTGTAGAGCGCGCCGATCAGCCGATCGCGCGCGGGCGCGTCGAGTCCCGCGTCTTTGAGCATCTCCTCCTGGCCGGCCTCGTCGAGTTCCCACAATTCCGACTCGAAAGCGGCCGCAAGCCTGAACACCTCGAGTCCGTGCGCGCGCACGGCGCCGCGCTCGGCGCCGGTGACATCGGCGGCGGCGCGTTCCATCTCGCAGTTGACGGTGACCAGCGCGGGCTTTCGCGAAAGAAACCCGAAGCTCGAAAATGCTTGCCCCTCCTGCGCTGTCAGTTCGAGCAGTCTCAGCGCTTTGCCGTCGCCGAGCCATGCGATCACTTTCTCGAGCGCCGCGCGTTCGAAGTCGCTCCCGCCCTTCTCCTTCTTCAGCCGCTCGAGGCGGCGTTCGGCTTGATCGAAGTCGGCGAACACCAGCTCGCCCTCGATACTTTCGAGAGTCGCGACCAGATCTTTTTCCATGCCGGCGAATTGCGGAATCACGATCAGCAGCGCGTCCATGTCGCGCACCAGCGGCAGCAGACTCGGATCGAGCGCAGCGCCCTCCTTCTGCTCTTTGGGATTTGGCGCGAAGTCGAGGATGGTGAGCTCGACCGGGATCTTTTTCTTCGAACCGTACGCTGATTCAAGAAAGTCGAGACGCGGATCCGCGACCTTGATTTGTCCCGGGCGCGCACGATTGCGGCCCTCGGCCGTGCCCGGAATCGGCGCGAGTCCGGTCAGTGCGTGAAATACGGTTGATTTCCCGGCGCCGCGTGCGCCGAT
>CALAOW010000134.1 GCA_937889395.1 uncultured Pseudomonadota bacterium
CTGCCCAACGCTTCTTCATCGCGATTGACAACCGCTTTCTGCCTTCCGGCGTCAGGCCTCCGTGCTTGCGCCTCTTCAATGTGACCCCCTTAGGCCTGCCGACGCGCTTCTTGCCGCCCCCTGACAAGGCCGATCCCAAGAGCGCCGCAATAGCTCGACCGAGCCTGTCGCTCTCCTCCTTCAAGTCTGCCACTAATTTATCCAGGTCCAAGATTCGCTCCTTTGCCGCGCTTGCTATACGCAGCTCGCGCCTTTCTGTAACCGCTCGTTATGATTCGCGTCCTATCGATGCCCGGATAGAAGCGCACGCCAACTCGTATCAGCGCAATACCTACTCTTTCTATCGACGCGATCCAATCACGCAGAATATCGAAGATCCTCCGCGCGAGACGAAGACGGCGCGGCAGGTAGCGAGAATTGTGAATAACCAATAGAGTAAGTAGCTCATGCCTGGAAAAAATCATGAATGAAGCTGGTCGCACCAGATTTCTTGTCGAGCTGATCAAGCCGTCGCATTACGACGACGACGGCTATCTCATCCAATGGTGGCGCGGCTTCGTGCCGTCGAGCTCGCTGTCGGGTATCTACGGCCTCGCGCTCGACGCGCAGGCGCGGGCCATCCTCGGCGAGGGAGTTGATCTCGAGCTCGCGGCGCACGACGAGACTAACGCGAAAGTCCCGGTGCGTTCGATAATTCGCCGGTTCAAGCGCAACTCGAACCGCGGCGTCGTGCTGCTGATCGGAGTGCAAACCAACCAGTTTGCACGCGCAGTTGATATCGCGCGCGAACTGCGCGCCGCCGGAATCCAGGTCGCGATCGGCGGATTCCACGTCAGCGGATGTCTCGCGATGCTTCCCGAGATGCCGCCCGAGATGAAGGACGCGCTCGCGCTCGGAATCACGCTGTTCGCGGGCGAGGCCGAGCACCGGCTCGACGAGCTGCTCGTCGCTGCGTTCGAGAATCGTCTCCCGCCGGTTTACAACTTCATTACCGATTTGCCGGCGATGGACGGCGAGCCGCTTCCGTTTCTTCCAATTAAGTACGTCAAGCGCTATGCCGGGGCGATCGGATGCTTCGACGCGGGGCGCGGATGCCCGTTCAGCTGCAGCTTTTGCACGATCATAAATGTGCAGGGGCGCAAGTCACGTTATCGCAGCGCCGACGACATCGAGCAATTGATTCGCGCGCACGCTGCGCAGGGCGTGCGGAGCTTCTTCATTACCGACGACAATTTCGCGCGCAATCGGAACTGGGAAGCGATCCTCGACCGCATCATCCAACTCAAGCGCCGCGACCGGCTGAAGATAAACATCATCATGCAAGTCGACACCATGTGCCATAAAATCCCGAACTTCGTGGAGAAGTCGGTGCGCGCAGGGTGCAAGAAAGTCTTTATCGGGCTCGAGAGCATCAATCCCGACAGCCTCAAGGGCGCATCGAAGGATCAGAATCGCATCACCGAATACCGCAAGATGCTCCAGGCGTGGAAGCGCGCCAAGGTTCTGACCTACGCCGGCTACATCCTCGGCTTCCCGTCCGACACGCCCGAGAGCATCGAGCGCGACATCCAGATCATCCAGCGCGAACTCCCGATCGACATCATGGAGTTCTTCATGCTGACGCCGCTGCCCGGCTCCAGGGATCACCAGGAGATGTACCTGCGCGGCGAGCGAATGGAAGCGGATACCAACAAGTACGACGCCGAGCATGCGACCGCCGATCATCCGCGGATGAGCGCCGCCGAGTGGCAGGATATCTACCAGCGGGCGTGGCACCTGTACTATTCGCCGGCGCACATCGAGACGCTGATCAAGCGGGCCGTCGCCAGCGGAATGCGCACGCGGCGGATGGCCTCGATGATTTTCTATTTCTACGGGAGTCACGCCTACGAGCGGGTGCATCCGCTGCAAGGCGGGGTCATTCGCCGCAAGCCGCGCACGCAGCGCCGTCCTGGATTTCCGCGCGAGAACCCGCTCAGGTTTTTTATGCGGCGCGCGAGAGAGATGTCAGCGACCTATGTGCCCGGTCTGTGGTTCATGTGGCGGCTGGAACGGCTGCGACGCAAGATCCAGAACGATCCGGCGTCGAAGCATTATACCGATGTCGCGCTCAGCCCGGTCGCTGATGGCGAATTCGGCGACGATCTTGAGCTCTACCACACAACGGATTCAGCGCGCCGTGCCGCCAATCAGGCCCGCACGCGCGCCGAGGAGATGCGTCAAATCGAGATTCGCGGCGACGCCGCTGCATGATCGCGCCGCGATCGGTTTGCATCGCACCGTCGCCTGCTCCACGCGAAGTAATGCGCTTCTCCGCCTTCGGGACTATGGCTGATACAGCCCGGGGAAGTCTTGCCGGAGCCGTTCGAGTTTCGGCATATCGTTGACGACGATGTAGGGTTTATCCGGGTGCAGAGCCAGGTAGTTTTGATGGTAGTCTTCGGCCGGGTAGAAGGCGGCGCGCGGAACTACCTTGGTTACGATTGGCCTGGAAAATGAATGTTTCTGTTCGAGTTGGGCGGTATTGAACTCTGAGCAAATCCACCCATGCGATTCGCGCCAATACTTCTTGCTCTAGTCACGCTCATCTCCACCGGGTTGGGCGGCATGGCAGCCATTCGGTTGCGCGACCGGCTTCATTTGCTGCTCGGCTTCAGTTCCGGCGCGGTGTTGGCGGTGGCTCTGTTCGACCTACTACCGGAGGTCTTCGCTTTCCCTCACGGCGCATCGTACATGCCGATGACTGCGCTTGGATTCCTTGCCTTCTTCGGACTTGAACGTTACACGGCCATGCACCGTGCCCGCGAACACCCTCACTTGGTGGGAGCTCATGAGCCGGAGCTTGGCGCAATGTCCGCGGGCGGCTTGGCCTTTCACAGTTTCCTGGACGGCGTTGCGATCGGTGTCGGCTTTCAGACGAGCGTCGAGATGGGACTCTTAATTGCCTTCGGCATAATCGCGCACGATTTCAGCGACGGACTGAACACCGTGACGGTCGTTCTTGCGCATGGAAATACGCGCAGAAGTGCCATTTTCTGGCTGATAGTGGATATGTTAACGCCGATTCTGGGTGCGGCCTCGACGCTGATGTTCAATTTGAGGGTGGGACTCCTGCCGTGGCTGCTTGCATTTTTCGTCGGCTCTTTTCTTTATATCGGCGCCTCGGATCTACTGCCGGAAGCTCGCGAGCACGACTCTCCATTGGTTGGCGTCGCCACCTGTATGGGAATGCTCGCAATTTTTCTGGTTACCCGCTTGCTGCGCGGATAAAATGAACCTAAAGCCGGCGGATCTTGAACGCGAGCGATGGCTGTTCTAGAAGTGGTAGCCGCGGTATGAGGCAGTTGTTTTCAAAGGCGGACTTGCGGGACCTGAGTTTAATCGTGGCCATCGTCATGTTGTTGGCCAGCGTTCCCTCGAATCCCGGGTTGGTCGTCGTCTCCGGATCGAGCCGGCCAGAATTGACCGTCAACATTTGCCAGCCGATTCAAACGTTCGACCGCGTGTCGAACACATTGCTTGCACGCCCTGCGACGGTCTTGCCGGAGTTCATTCTCCGCGCTCTGGGCTCGACCGCGGTAAAGGAGACGGTGCGGGTAGTCGACTGTAAGGTCGCCCCCGACACCCCGCCGCCAAAGCGCCCCGCCTAAGAACCTTCGTTCGACGGCGTTCCCGATATGGGTTCCCGGCGCCGCAAAATGTCGCGGCGCCAGTCTTGTTTCCTTCAGGCAAGCGGCGCACCACAAGGTGTCCGCTGGGAGATGTTCTATGCGAGGGATTTCTGAGCTTGTCCTTTTGGCTGGAGCGGCTATCTCTCTGCCCGGCGCCGCCAAAGCTGCCCGACGCTTTTTGCCAGCTGTCCTTCTCCTCGTAGGTCTAACGCCCGGCCTGGTCTGGGCCTGTGCATGCGGGTGTGGTGTTTTTGAGGTAGGAACCGCATCGCTGTTTCCTCAGGGGTCCGGAGGCCAGGTGTGGCTACAATATGAATTCATGGATCAGTACATAAACTTCCACGCGACCCAGCCAGCCTCCGTCTTCTACAATAACGACAAGTACATCCGAACAAACTTCATGGAAGCTGGCGTACAGTATATGTTCAACCGGGACTGGGGAGTGATGCTCGAGGCGCCCTATTGGGTGCGCGATTACAAGGGTGCTTATGACGGCGACAACGCCGGCATCCATTGGTACCAGAACAACTCCATCGGCGATATCCGAATTCAAGGGATGTACACGGGTCTGTCGGAGGACATGTCGACCGGACTCTTGATGGGGGTCAAGGTCCCGAGCGGCGATTGGCATTATCCACCCTTCGATCGGGACACGCAGATTGGCACGGGAAGCACCGATCTTCTCATGGGGGCTTACCACGTCGGAACAATCCCGAAGCAGTTGGGGACGTTGCCGTTGACCTTCAGGGAGCGACCCTTCAACTGGTTCGTGCAGGTCAACTACGATTTGCCGCTCTGGGAACAGGAGCACTACACGCCCGGTAGGGAAGTCGATGGTGCGGTGGGATCCTACTACGACTTCGGCAAAGTCGGTCCTCTAAACGAACTCGCTCCGATGCTCACCTTTCTCGCCTCTGACCGTACGCGGGATACAGGGAATAACGCAGATCCAGCCGACAGCGGCAACACCCGTTTTATCGTTGCTCCGGGAGGTGAGGTCAAACTCGGGGTCATCCGGGCTTACGCAGACATTGAGATCCCGATTTTTCAAAACATGAGGGGTTATCAACTGACCGCGCCCTTCGCGACCAAGCTGATCGTGAGTTACAATTTCTGAAGCATGGGAAGGCAATCGTGAGGCGAACGGCATTGTGGTCCGCCGGAGCGGGAGTCGCCGCTATCCTGTGTATGGCTACATTGGCGTTCGCCTCCGCAACTGTCGGTGGCGCGGCGCCGGCGCTGGTCGTGCCCGAACTGGACGGTCAGGCATTCGATCTAAGTGCGATGCGCGGGGAAGTCGTAGTCGTCAACTTCTGGGCCACCTGGTGTCCGCCTTGCCGCGAGGAAATGCCGGCTCTCGATGCCTTCTATCGGCGCTATCATGGCCGGGGGCTCGAGATGATCGGTCTCAGCGTTGACCGCCCGCACGATCGGTCCGATGTGACCAAGGTCATGCAATCATACAGCTATCCGGCGGCGATGCTGGATGGCGCCAAAGTCAACGATTTCGGTCCGCCCGACGTTCTGCCCGTCACATTCGTTGTAGATCGTAGCGGAGTCATCCGCGCGAAGCTCACACCCGACCAAACGCCGGTTACCGAGAAAAATCTTGCCGACATGGTGGTTCCGCTGCTAGCGGAGAAACCCGCGACGCAGACTTCCGGGAATCCAGGTGACCCCAACGCTAAACCTTAATCTCAAGGAGCAGAGTCTCGGTACAAGCCTCTCTTTGACGATGCTGCTTGTCATCGTGGGCGTGGTGACTCTAATTGGTTGCCGCCGGCATGCAGAGGACTTTGACGAGCGCGGAGGATTCGAGGTGCACGATACCTCCGACTGCTTCCCCGACATCACATTGGTCGATCAGCATGGCCGGAACGTTTCTCTGGCCTCGCTGAAAGGGAAACCGGCGCTGTTCGATTTCATTTACACCAACTGTCCCGGACCGTGTCTTCTCCTCACGGCTCAGATGAAACAGATCGCGAATCGACTCGGGCCCAAGCTTGGAACGGAGGCCCGCATCGTGTCGATCACAGTCGATCCCGAACACGATCACCCGGCGCAGCTTCTCGCATACGCGAACAAGCAGGGTGCTGACGTTAGCGGCTGGCTGTTCCTGACTGGAACGCCCAAACAGATCGAAGACGTGATGGCGCGATTCAACGTGATTCGAAAGCGCGAAGCCGATGGAACGGTCGATCACGTTCTCGAATTCTTCCTGGTCGATGCGAACGGTCGTGCATTGCTTCAGTACATAGGTCAAAAGGCCGAACCGGATCGGGTCGCGAGCGACGTGGAACGAGCCGCGGCGCGCGAGCCGGTGGCGGCTGGCGACGGCGCCAACCAGGCGGTCATTCTTAAATAATTCGGGGGCTGGGATTGCTCCCAGCCCCCTGCCGTCACCACATCCGCCGCCCCACCACAACCCTTTTAGGGCGCAGCCCTTGCCGCGCCTGCATTTAAGGTGGGCCCCGAAGAACTCATCATCCCCATTTTCTCCGAGGACTGGCTAATACTTTTCGCCGCCGCCTCTTGTACCTACCTACCCGTCCGCATCCACCTCATCGCCAGTCTCTGGAAAGCCTTCCCCACCTATTCTCCGGGACCCTTGAAACTCCTTCTTTATGAGCATCCGCTGGTGGTGCCGCAGTTCATGCACTTGTAGCAGGCGCCGTTGCGCACCATGATGCTGCCGCAGTCGGGGCACGGGGGCGCGTCGGCCTGATTGATGAAAGCCTGGCGAATGCCGCTGTCCTTGCCTTCGCGCAGACTCGCGATCGGCGCCGCTATCGCGGGAGCCGCATCGGACTTCGCTGACAGACTCTTCTCCGACTCGATAATCCCGACCTCGCGCTTTGCTTCCTCGTCCAGAAACTTCGACGCCATCCATCGGAACAGGTAATCGACGATCGACTTGGCGTACGGAATCTGCGGATTCTTGGTGAAGCCCGACGGCTCGAAGCGCATGTGCGAGAATTTGTCCACCAGGAACTGGAGCGGGACGCCGTACTGGAGCGCGAACGAGATCGCCGTCGCGAAGGAGTCCATCAGGCCGGAGATCGTCGAGCCCTGCTTGGACATCGTGACGAAAATTTCGCCAGGGGTGCCGTCCTCGTACATGCCGACGGTGATGTAACCTTCGTGGCCGGCGATATCGAATTTGTGGGTGATCGATTTGCGCTCGTCGGGCAGCTTGCGCCGCTGCATCCGATCGTCGGGCGCCGCGATCGACGCGACCGCGTCCACCGCTTTCTCGATGTCCTTCCTTCCGGTGTTGAGCGGCTGCACGCGCTTGGATCCGTCGCGGTAAATCGCGACCGACTTGAGGCCGAGCTTCCACGCGGTGACGTAAGCCTCGGCGACGTCGTCCACGGTCGCTTCCGCGGGCATGTTGATGGTCTTGGAAATCGCGCCGGAGATGAACGGCTGCACCGCGCCCATCATCTTGAGGTGCCCGTTGTAATGAATCGTGCGCGCGCCGGCGCGCGGCTTGAAGGCACAATCGAAGACGGCGAGATGCGCGTCGGCGAGCTGCGGCGCACCTTCGATAGTCTCGTTCTCGTCGAGGTATTCGACGATTTCCTGGACTTCCTTCGAGTCGTAGCCCAGGCGCTTGAGCGCGCGCGGGACCGTGTTGTTGACGATTTTCAGCATCCCGCCGCCGACCAGCTTTTTGTACTTGATGAGCGCGATGTCGGGCTCGATGCCGGTGGTGTCGCAATCCATCATGAAGGCGATGGTGCCGGTCGGCGCGATCACCGTGGCCTGCGAATTGCGATAGCCGGCGCAACTGCCGAGCTTGAGCGCGTCGTCCCATGACTCGCGCGCGGCGCGAAGCAGGTCGAGCGGAACGTAGGAGGGATCGAGCTTGTAGGCGGCGGCTTTGTGGCGCTCGATCACTTTCAGCATCGGCTCGCGATTGGGCGCGTAGCCGGCGAACGCACCCATTTGTTCGGCGATTCGCGCCGACTGGAGATAGGCCTCGCCGGTCATCAGCGCGGTAATCGCGGCGGCGTAGCTACGGCCTTGGTCGGAGTCATAGGGCATCCCGAGCGCCATCAGCAGCGCGCCGAGGTTCGCGTAGCCCAGCCCGAGTTCGCGGAACGCGCTGGAGTTCCTGGCGATCTCGTCGGTCGGATACGAGGAATTATCGACGACAATGTCCTGCGCCGTGATCATTACGTCGATCGCGTGGCGGAATGCGCGCACGTCGAACTCGCCGCGATCGTCGATGAACTTCATCAGGTTGAGCGAGGCGAGATTGCAGGCCGAATTGTCGAGATGCATGTACTCGCTGCATGGATTCGACGCGTTGATTCGTCCGCTGGCCGGGCAGGTGTGCCAGAGGTTGATCGTCGTGTCGAATTGCATCCCGGGGTCGCCGCACGCGTGGGCGGCCTCGGCGATCATGTGGAGCACCTTGCGCGCGGGACGGGTCTCGGCGACCTCGCTGGACTTGACGAAGTGGGTCTGCCAATCGGCGCCATCGAGGACCGCCTGCATGAATCCATCGGTGGCGCGCACGGAATTGTTCGCGTTCTGGAAGAACACGGAGCCGTAAGCCGGGCCGTCCAGCGAGGAGTCGTAGCCGGCTTCGATCAGCGCCCACGCCTTCTTTTCCTCTTCGACCTTGCACTTGATGAAATCGACGATGTCGGGATGGTCGGCGTTGAGCACCACCATCTTGGCTGCGCGCCGCGTTTTGCCGCCCGACTTGATGACGCCGGCGCTCGCGTCGGCGGCTTTCATGAACGACAACGGTCCCGACGCGGTGCCGCCCGACGAGAGTTTCTCGCGGCAAGAGCGCAGCGCAGACAGGTTCACGCCCGCGCCGGAGCCGCCTTTGAAGATCATGCCCTCGTTGCGGTACCAGCTCAGGATCGAGTCCATGCTGTCATCGACCTTGAGGATGAAGCATGCGGAGCACTGCGGCTTGGCCTCGATGCCGACGTTGAAATAGACCGGGCTGTTGAACGAGGCCTTCTGATTGAGGAGCAGGTACTTGAGCTCGGCGTGAAAAGTTTCGCGCGCTTCAGCGCCGGCGAAGTAGCCCTGCTTCTCGCCCCATCCGGTGATGGTATCGACGACGCGGGAGATGAGCTGGCGGACGCTGGTCTCGCGCCGGGGCGTTCCGAGCGGGCCGCGGAAATATTTCGAGACCACGACGTTGGTCGCAGTCTGCGACCATCCGCGCGGCACCTCGACGTCTTTCTGCTCGAAGACTACGCGGCCGTCTTCGCCCGAGATGACGGCGCTGCGGAGATCCCATTCGACCTCGGAATATGGATCGACGCCGGCGGTGGTGAAGAAACGCTCGAGCATGATACCGCGGCCGGGCGCGGCAGAGTCGGCGGGCGCAGCATTGGGGGCTGGTGCTCGCTCGGTCATTTTTGACTTCGAATCCATTTCAAAATCTATCGCTCCCCCGCCCATCACCCGCATCCTCCCCGCCTCAGTTACATGCGCGTTAAGACCGCGTTCAATCTAGAAGTCGCCAAGTGACTCGTGGGCGATAATATGCGCGCGCCCCGTGCAGTCTGTCAAGCACCAAACCCCTACAGGTAGTGTAGGACAATCTGTTCATAAACCATATATCAGGTTGTTGATAACTTTTGGTAAATGTTCGCTTGTATTTAAAATTTATGACTGACCGATCGCTTCCAATTAGCCCTGCTAATAGAAACTATGGTCGAATCCGGCGACTCAGATGCGTGCCGAAAGTCGCCGGCCAAGCGGGTTGGTATGCGTGCGATGCGTGGGGCGCTATCGTGGACCGCTCATGCCGACTCGACGCCACAGGGCTCCGGAACAGATCGGCGCCGCGATGCAGCCGCTACTCGATCGCATCGACCGCGAAGGTCATTTCGCGATCGTGCGGCTGGCGAAAGCATGGCCGGAGATCGTCGGCGAGGCGATCGCGCGGCGCACGGAAATCGTCTCGCTGAAATTCCACACCGCAGTCGTAAAAGTGTCGGGTGCGATGTGGATACAAGAACTGAACCTGATGAGGTCGCAAATTCTCGCGCGCGTGACACAGAGGTTGGGCGACGACGTCGTGCGGGAGTTGCGATTTGTGCAGGGACGGCTCAGCCGGCGCGAGCGGCCGAAACTGCGCACGGTGTCGCGTGCGACACGGAAATCGATCGAGCTGCCGGAGTTGAAGGATCCCGAGTTGCGCAAGGCGTTCGAGCGGCTGATCGAGGCGTGGGGGCGTGCGTCGAGATAGCATTTCGGATGCGCAGATCGATCGAGTATTTCCGGGACGTTCACGTTCCAGCGGCCATCTCG
This sequence comes from uncultured Pseudomonadota bacterium, assembly GCA_937889395.1. Taxonomy (GTDB): domain Bacteria; phylum Desulfobacterota; class Binatia; order Binatales; family Binataceae; genus Binatus. The sequence goes on from CALAOW010000134.1 coordinate 9,960, forward strand.
ATGGATTGATCAAGGTGTGAACCAGCGCGCGGGTTTGCGCTGGGCGCCACGATTCGCGAATAATCGCGTTCATGGAATATGACGTAGTCGTCCGCAACGGCGTCGTGGTCGATGGTAGCGGCGCGCCGCGCTACCGGGCCGACGTGGCAATCAAAGATCGCAAAATAGCCGCGCTGATCGATCCGGGCGACGCCGCGAGCGCATCCGCGGCGCGCGAAATCGATGCGACCGGACTCGCGATCGCGCCGGGCTTCATCGATATGCATTCGCACTCCGACTGGGTTGTGCCGATTGCCGATCACGGGAAAATCCTGAAGCCATTTCTGCTGCAAGGTGTGACCACGTTTGTCGGCGGCAATTGCGGCTTCTCGGTGGCGCCGGTGATGCGCGAGCGGCAGCGGATGCTCGACGAGTCGGGGCAACTGTGCGCCGAGCGGAAGTTCGATTGGGAATGGGACGACGTGGCGGGCTTCGCCGCGTATCTGAAGCGCAGCGGGCTCGCGCTGAACGTCGCGCATCTGGCGGGGCATGGCAGTATCCGCCTGAGCGTGATGGGCTCGGACGCGGGAGAGCCGTCGGCGGAGCAGTTGCGCGCAATGCAGGCGATGGTCGAGGGCGCGATGGCCGATGGCGCGGTCGGGCTTTCGTGCGGGCTCGGCTATTTTCCGGGGATGATCGCGAAGCCGGCCGAGCTGGCCGCGCTGGCGCGGGTGGCTGCGGCGGCGGGCGGCGTGTTGACCTCGCATCTGCGCGCATACACGGAGCGCTCGTTGTTCTTCGACAGCAGGGTGGTTCCACACAACATCCTGGCCGTGCGCGAGATGGCCAATGTCGCGCGCGAGGCGGGCGTACCGCTGCAAGTTTCGCATCTGATTTTTGTTGGCCAGCAAACCTGGGCGACGGTCGAAGACACGATTGCCGAAGTCGAGCGTCACAAGAGCGACGGGGTCGATATCGCGTTCGACACTTTCCCTTACACGTGCGGCAACACGACGATTCGCGTTATTTTTCCCGCGTGGTCGCAAACGGGACTCGAGCGTTTGCTCGATTCATCGGACGGTTGGGCGAAATTGCGCGCCGGATTCCGCCCGCTCGCGCCATTCATCGCCGACGCGGTTCAGCTCATGTGGGCGGTCAAGCCCGAGCTCAGTCATCTCGAGGGCAAGTTCTTCGGGCAGATCGCCGATGAACTGAAGCTGGATCCGATCGATGCGTACCTGACGATCACGCGTGAGAGCGGAACGCGCGCGCGCGTGCTGAACCATCTCTACAGCGGCGACGACTACGGCGACGAGCATGCGCTGACGGAGGCGATGAAGCATCCGCTGAACATGTTCGAGATGGACACGATTCTGACTTCGCACGGGCATCACAATCCCGCGAGCTTCGGCACCTACCCACGAATCCTCGGGCATTACGTGCGCGAGTTGAAACTGCTGACGCTCGAGGACGCGGTTCACAAGGCGACCGGGATGGCGGCGAAGCGGATGCGGCTGGGCGCTCGCGGTCTGGTGCGCCCGGGATACGCGGCGGACCTGGTGATATTCAATCCGGAAACGATCGGATGCGCCGCCGATTCGAGAACGCCGACGACAGCGCCGGTAGGAATCGAGCA
>CALAOW010000135.1 GCA_937889395.1 uncultured Pseudomonadota bacterium
GAAGCCATACGATTGCCAGGCCGGCCAGCGCAATCGCCGACCGGATTAGAATCGCTCGCACGCTGAGCCGCCCGGTTAGTTTGCTGTAGCTTCTTATCGCACTCTGTTTTCGCGTTGAACTTTGCGTTTGCAGACGGATTGTTGTTGGTGCGAGTCTGGGGCAGGAATCAAAAAGGCAATCCCATCTCAATGTTGCAGCCCGCCGAATATCGGAATCGCGGATTTAAATCTGAGCAGATCGAACCGGCCTCGGCGTGGCTTTTACAAGTAGCCTGCGGGTAAGAATAAACATGACCGATGACGGCGCCCATTGCGACGATGAACAGCGGCGATAAGCAGCGAGAAACCCTCGCGATCCTGGTCGGCGGCGGTCCCGCTCCCGGAATCAACGGCGTGATCGCCTCGGCCACCATTGAGGCTATCAAGTGCGGACTGCGCGTCGTGGGATTACGCGACGGTTATCGATGGCTCGTGGAAGGCGACAGCGGGCACGTCGTCGAACTCAAAATCGAGGAGGTCAGCAGGATCCACTTCACCGGTGGCTCGATCCTGCGCACCTCGCGCACCAATCCGGCGCGCGACGAAGCGAGCCTGGGGCGCGTGATCGATGCGCTGACAGCGCTTGGCGTTCGCTACCTGATCTGTATCGGCGGCGACGACACCACCTACGGTGCGGCGCGAATCGCCGAGCGCACCAGAGGCAGGATCGGCATCGTGACCGTGCCGAAAACCATCGACAACGATCTGCCGCTGCCCGAGAATGCGGCGACGTTCGGCTACGAAACCGCTCGTACCATCGGCGCCGGGATCATCGAATCGCTGATGGAAGACGCCCGCACCACAAGCAGGTGGTACCTGACGATCTCGATGGGCCGGAAATCGGGATCCCTCGCGCTCGGCATGTGCAAGTCAGCCGGCGCTACGCTGGCGGTGATTCCCGAGGAATTTCGAGGCAAGAAGTTTGACCTCGCGCTGGTCGTCGATATTATCGTGGGCGCGATAGTCAAGCGTCGCGCCAGCGGCCACGACGACGGCGTCGCGGTCATCGCCGAAGGGATCGCAGAGCGCATGGACGTTGGCACTCTGGCTTCGGCGGCGGGCTCGCACGCCGACGCTTACGGCCACGTGCACATCGCGGACATCCCGCTGGGTATTGTCTTGCGCGATCAGGTGGGCGCGGCGCTCAAGCAACTCGGCATCGATGCTACCGTGGTCGCCAAGGACATCGGCTACGAGTTGCGCTGCGCGAAGCCGTTGCCATTCGACGTCGATTATACGCGAACGCTGGGCTACGGCGCGGTGCGTCACCTGCTAAGCGGCGGCTCCGGTGTGCTGATCGCCATCGCGGGCGGCCGCGTGACGCCGGTCAATTTCGAGCAACTGCTCGACCCGGACACGGGCCGGATTCGGGTGCGGACAGTGGATGTCTCCACCGAGTCATACCAGGTGGCGCGCTCTTACATGATTCGGCTCGAGCTGCAGGACTTCGAGGAGCCGGCGCTGTCGAGGCTCGCCGAACATGCGAAGCTCTCAGCCGCGGCTTTCAAGGCGAGATTCCTGCCTTCGGTCCGCGCCACGACTGATGGGTCCTGAGACCTTTGCCGGGTGTGCCTGCCGAGTCGCGCCAACGCCACCACTGCCGCCTTAAAATCCTCTGGAGCGAAAGTTCCGTGCGGGTTCGAGTCCCGCCCCCGGCAT
>CALAOW010000136.1 GCA_937889395.1 uncultured Pseudomonadota bacterium
ATAACCTCGACGGCGGATTCGCGCTCTTCGACACGCTCAACCCGCTGTTTGCCTACCATACGTTCGCGACCACCCCGGGCGGACCATCGGTTTCGCGCTCGACCAACGGCGGAGTCACTTTCAATTCTGCCTCTTCGAGCGCGGCACTGCAGACTGCGATGGCGATGGCGGGCGACGACGGCGCGGCCTACTATCCGCCGCTCGCGAGCGATCCGGCCGTCGCCGAACGCGTGTTGTTTGGCGCGCACTCGGTTTACGTGTCGAATGACGCGATGGCGACATGGGCGCAGCAAACGACTCAGGATTTGACCGGCGGATGCAACAGTGGCGCGTGTGGGCTCGAGGATCTCGAGATCGCGCCTTCTGACGATACCAAGGCGTACGCGCTCTCGATGGAGACCAGCACGACCTTTCGTCCCACGCCCTTCAAAATCTTCACCACCGACCAGGCCGACCTCCAGGTCAGCGCCAGCCAGCCCAATGGCGCCGAATGGACCGACAAGACCTCGCAACTGCCGCCAATCGTCTTTCCGAATTCCACGCAGGCGACCGGAATTGCCGTTGACCCGTTCGATTACAGCACCGCCTACCTGAGCCTTTCGGGGTTCACGTCGGCTACCGGAATCGGTCACATTTTCGTGACCACGGACTTCGGCGGTTCATGGACGCAGGCCGACGGCAATCCGACCCTCCAGAGTCCGCCACCCGCCAATGCGCTGCCCGACGTTCCAGTGTTGCGATTGCTGGTCGATCGCAATGACCCCACGGCGAACACTGTGCTGGCCGCGACCGACATCGGTGTTTTCAGGACGACCGACGGCGGATCGACTTGGGCGCCGTTCAACCTCGGGGTGATTCCTGCAGTCGCAGTTTTCGATATCGAGCAGAATCTGAGCGGTGTGGTCTTCGCCGCAACCCACGGGCGCGGGATATTTCAGCTGACCGGCGAGGGATTGCCCGGCGCGCCTCCGTCGCCAACGCCTACCTCGTCGGGTTCCGCAACACCGACTCCGACGCCGTCCGCGACGGCAACACCGACGCGCACCGTGACCGCATCCGCAACGGCAACGCCGTCCGCGACGGCAACACCGACGCGCACCCCGACCGCCACCGCGACGGCAACACCGACCGCGACCACAACGTCCACCGCGACGGCGTCTCCGACGCCGTCCGCGACGGCAACTTCGACGCGCACCGCGATTGCCACCGCGACCGCAACGCCGACCGCGACGCCCACTGCGACCGCGACCTTGATGCCGACGCCGATGCCGACCGTAGCAGCGGCGCTGGTTGTCTCGCCGAGATCCGCGACTTTTGCCGCGAAGTTAGGCAAGAAGAGCAAGGCAAAGAAAGTAACCGCGGCCAATAAGGGCAAAGTGTCGATAACGCTGATCGGTGCGCAGGTGACTGGCGACTTCGCGCTCTCGAAGCGCTGCGGCAGGGCGCTGAAACCCAAAAAGAAATGCACCTATGCCGTGGTCTTCGCTCCGACCGCAAAGGGGCTGCGCGCCGGCCTCCTCACGATCAACAACAACGGCTCGAGCGGGCCGCGAACTGTGAGGCTGTCAGGAACCGGGAAGTAGCCGCGCTAGGGGATGGCGCGGAACTCGCTTTCGAGAACCCCCAGGTTGCCTTCCATGTTGGGACTCCTTGCTCGAAATAACTCCACCGCTTTCCATTCCCAAAAAAAGAAGGGCGACCCGCCGCAGGGCCGCCCTTCGTCGATTACTGCTCAGTTGGAAAGTGACTAGCCCTTGGGCAATCCGAGCACGCGCTCGCCGATGATGTTGTGCTGGATTTCGCTGGTGCCGCCGGCGATCGTCAGCGCCCGCGATGCGAGCATCCGATACGACCACTTGCCTTTGTCCAGCGCATAAGGCGCCCTGAATGCCATCTGGCTGTACGGCCCCAGCATCTCCATCACGAACTTGTTCATGCGCACGTTAAGTTCGCTGGCGCATAGCTTGAGCACCGAGCCCTCGGGCCCCGGCGGCAGACCCTTGAGCCGGCGCGTCAGTTGCCGAAAGCCGGTGTAGCGCAGCGCAGCCGCCTCGCACGCGAAACCTCCCAGCTTCTGGCGCACGCTGGAGTCTTCCCACGCCGTGTGTCCGTTGCTGCGGATCGTCTTGGCCAGCTCGACCATCTCCTTGACCTGGCCCATCATGTCGCGCCCGCCGCCGAGTCCCGACCGTTCGAACATCAGCGTGGTGATCGCGACCTGCCATCCCTGGTTTTTCTCGCCGATAAGATTCTTCTTCGGCACCTTCACGTCCTCGAAGAAGACCTCGTTGAAATTCGCATCGCCGGTGATCTGCACGAGCGGGCGCACGGTCACGCCGGGACTGTGCATATCGACCAGGATGTAGCTGATTCCCTTATGCTTGGGCGCGTCGGGATCGGTGCGGACCAGCAGGATACACATGTCCGCGTGATGCGCGTCGGAGGTCCAGACCTTCTGGCCGTTGACGATAAAGTAGTCGCCTTCCTCGATGGCGCGCGTCTTCAGGCTGGCCGCGTCGGAGCCGGCGTCCGGCTCGGAATATCCCTGGCACCAGAGCTCGTCCGCCGAAAGAATTTTCGGAACGTAGCGCTTCTTCTGCTCCTCGGTGCCCCAATGAATGATCGTCGGACCGACCAGCATGATGCCCAGTAGGTTGACCAGCATCGGCGAGTCAACTTTCGCGAGCTCCTCGTTGTAAATGATTTGCTCGGTGAGCGACGCGCCGCGTCCGCCGTACTCCTTGGGCCAGCTGATTCCGACCCATCCGCCCGCGTGCATCCTCTTGTGCCACTCGACGCGTCGCTTCCAGTCGTCCGGGCTGCCTTCTTCGCGCATGGCGTCGGCGGCATCTTCGCCCTTGCCCGCCTTGGGCAGGTTGGCATGGAGCCAGCTGCGAAACTCCTTGCGAAACGCTTCGTCTTCGGCGCTGAAATTGAAATCCATTAGTGCCTCCGATGGGGATCGTGCGATGCGCACCTGGCCGCGCCCACGACGAGCGTCAGCCGGCAGCTGCGATCCCTGACACTTCTCATATAGAACAGCCGGTGCCGCCCATCAAGCAGATTTTCGCACTCGGCTCACGACAACCATCGCTGTCATGCGCCTCTTGCTCCTCGACTTCCGGGCAACCGGTACTCCGTCACGTGCGCCGGAACCGGAGTCGAAGGATCGACCCGCGCATCGAAGACCGGCGTCAACGGTTTTGTCGCCTTGAGTCCGGATAACGTCAGCCCTGCAGTGAGCTCTCAGGAGGGGTAGGGAGAAGAGGCAGCCGCTTTTTTGTGCCATCCTGAGCGAAGGCTGCCGGCGTCGAAGAGCCTGCCCTTGAGCGTAGCGAAGGGAACCCGGATCCGGGATTCTTCACTGCGTTCAGAATGACACAAAGAAAGAGGCGCCTCACTTCTTCGTTTGACGGAGCGTCACCCATGGAAATCGGATGGATCGGAACCGGAATAATGGGCGCGCCGATGGTGCGACGATTGATCGGCGTAGGCCATCGCGTCCGCGTCTTCAATCGCTCAGCCGACAAGGCGCGAGCACTCGCCCTTGACGGCGCGATCGTCGTCGCCGACGCGGCTGCGTGCGCCACGGGCGCGGCCGCGGTGTTCATCATGGTGCCTGACACGCCCGACGTAGAGGCGGTCGTCGCGAAGATTGAACCCGCGCTCGTCGCAGGGCAGCTCGTCGTCGATATGAGCACTATTTCGCCGATGGCGGAGCGCAGGATCGCGTCGCGGCTGAAGCCGGCCGGCGTCGATTACCTGGATGCGCCGGTGTCGGGCGGCGACGTCGGCGCCCGCGACGGCACGCTCGCGATCATGGTTGGCGGGGACGCGTCGGCGTTCGGGCGTGCGCGTCCGCTGTTCGAGCTGCTTGGGCGCAGGGTCACGCACATGGGCGCGTCGGGCGCGGGCCAGATGACCAAGCTTGCCAATCAGATCGCGGTCGCGCTTGCGCTGGAGGCGGCGGCCGAGGCGATCAAGTTCGCGCAAGCCGGCGGTCTCGATGCGTCGCGGGTGGTCGAGGCGATAGGCGCGGGCGCGGCCGCGTCGTGGCAGTTGTCGAATCTCGGTCCCAAAATAATAGCCGGCGATAATAGGCCGGGGTTTTTTATCAAGCTGATTCGCAAGGACCTGCGCCTGGTGGTCGAGGCGGCGCGTGAATCGGGCCTGGCGCTGCCCGGACTTTCGCTGATGGCCTCGATGTTCAACGCGGCCGCGGCGCTCGGTCACGATCTCGACGGCACGCAGGCCGTCGCGGCGGCGCTCGACAGATTGGCCGACGTGAAGTAGTACCAGAGTCGAACCCGGATTTTTGGAGGCCAGAAAATGGCAGACCATCTGCTCACGGAACTGAAAGACCGCGTCCTCTACCTTACGATGAATCGGCCCGACAAGCTCAACGCGATGAGCGCCGAGATGATGGGCGGGCTGGTGGACAACCTGACGCGCGCCGCGACCAATCGCGAGATAGGCGCCGTCGTGCTGACCGGTGCGGGGCGCGGATTCTGCTCCGGCGGAGATATCGGCGCGATGCGCGGACGCAACGAGGGCGCAGGCGCATCGGGCGCGGCGCAGACGGTCGAGGATCTCGTCGCGGGACTGCGGCGCGGCGAAGAAGCGTCGATGATGCTGCACGAGATGGCCAAAGTGACGATCGCCGCGGTCAACGGACCGGCGGCCGGCGCGGGACTGAGCCTGGCGACGGCGTGCGACATCAGGATCGCGTCCGACGCGGCGCGTTTCGGCACGGCGTTCGCCAAGGTCGGCTTCTCGGGTGATTACGGCGGTACCTGGTCGCTGACCCATCTGGTCGGGTCGGCCAAGGCGCGCGAATTATATTTTCTGGCCGACGTGATCGGCGCCGACGAGGCATTGCGAATCGGACTGGCAAATCGCGTGGTGCCGGCGGCGTCGTTCCGCGACGAGGTGCATGCTATCGCGTCGAGGATCGCCAACGGTCCGTCGGTGGCCTATTCATATATGAAGGCGAATCTCAACGCGGCGATCAATCACGAGTTCAACGAGCTGCTCGACCGCGAGGCGTGGGGGCAAATTATGACCGGCCTGACCGAGGACCATCGCGAGGCCGTCAAAGCGTTTCTCGAGAAGCGCCCGCCCACGTTTAAGGGCAGATAGGCAGAAGACCACGATGGACTTCAAGACGATCATCTACGATGCGCGCGAGCACGTCGCGAAAATCACTATCAACCGCGCCGAGCGGATGAACGGCTACAACGAAACGATGGTCAAGGAAATGTGCGCGGCGATCGATCTCGCCCGCCAGGACGACGAGGTCCGCGTGTTGATCATCACCGGCAGCGGACGCGCGTTCTGCGCCGGCGGCGATATCAGCGGCGCGCCCGAGAGCCATTCGCGATTTCACGGGCATCCGATGGGCCACATGCTCGAGATGCGCGAAGGGTTCCATCAGCTGGTGTTGTCGTTGCATCGCTTCGACAAACCCGTGATCGCGGCGATTAACGGCGCGGCGGTGGCGGGCGGCCTGACGCTTGCGCTTTCGTGCGATTTTAGAATCGCATCGGACCAGGCGCGGCTGGGGGACACCGCGCTCAAGTTCGCGCTGCTATGCGACGAAGGCGGAGCGTATCTTTTCCCCCGCTTCATGGGATTGGATCGCGCACTCAAGATGACGCTGCTGTCCGAAGTCTATGACGCCAAAACGGCGCTCGAACTCGGGCTGGTTACCGAAGTGGTGCCGCACGCGGAACTCGAGTCACGCGTGAACGACTTCGCGCGGCGGCTCGCGCAAGGACCGCCCTTGGCAATAAGGCTGGCCAAACGCATGATGTACAAGCAGCGCGAGATGACGCTCGAGAATGCGCTCGAGGACGCCGCGCTCAACGTGATGATCACGAATCCGTCCGAGGACGTGCGAGAGGGCATCCGCGCCTTTCGCGAAAAACGCAAGCCGAATTTCAAGGGCAAGTGAGTTTTTACTGTTTCACCGTTTCAACTTTCACTCACTTCCAAGCCGCGCCGCCACAGGAGACCTCGTCCCATGCCGATGAAGAAAAAAGACATCGAGAAGCTGCTCAAGAAACCGATCGTCGCGGTGGTCGCGGTGACCGCACCCGACGGCGCGCCGCACGCGGTGCCGACCTGGTACGAGTACGCCGGCGGGCAAATCGTCTTTCACACCGCACCGGAGTCGTTCAAACACAAATGCCTGGTGCACGATCCGCGAATCACGCTGGTGGTCGATACCAAGAAGGCGCCCTACAAGACGGTGGTGCTCAAGGGGCGCGCCGCGCTCGAAAAAAAGATCGACGACAAACGCACGGAGCGGATGGCCGTCGAGTACCTGGGCAAGAAACTCGGCAAGGCGTACGCGAAGTCGCTCAAGGGCAACAAGGTCGTCGTCGTGACCTTCAAGCCGGCGCGCACGATCTCGTGGGACTACAGCCAGGAGCGCCCTTAGCGGATAAGGTAAGCCCTGAGCGGCGGGAACTGTTGAGCGGATATCAGGGACGGGGTTCTGCGAGCTGTTCGGCGGTGAATGCCCCGCGGATTCACGATGACCTGCTACCCGATCGCCCTCAGTCGCTCTTTACCTCGAAGAGATCGAAATAACTCGATCCAGTCCGCGGGTACCGCTTCACGAGCTTAAGGCATCGCGCGCCCATCACATCGCCCCACCGCGGCTCTTCGCGGCTGGCCAGCATCAGGTAGCCTACTTGGGGCACGGTCGCCAGCCATCCGCAGGTGTCGGGCTTCGGCTCGGCCGGGATGCTGACGCATTCAGCCGCCGCATAATACGCCAGGCGGCAATCGCCCGCCGCGACCGCGCGGGGCGGCCCGCCGCGGTGGCGGATATCGGCCGCCGCGTAAGGAAACGCCCGGGTATCGTAACCGATCGGCCACAGGGTGCGCGAAAGCAGGAGAACCGCGAGCAGGACGGCCGGCGCTGCCGCCGGGACCGCGCGGCTCCAAATCCGGACCCGCGCCAGCCCAAGTGACAGCGACTCAAACCCGATTGCCGCCCATCCGAAAGTGTACGGGACTAAATGGATCATGAACCGCGGGCCGGTGTTCAAGAACACAAAGCCCAGCCCGTAGAAGAGCACGACCGCGCCCAGCCAGCACTCGCGCCAGTTCCGGATCATCGCGCGCCCGCGCACCCAAAGCCCGATTGCGACCAGCACGGCCACCGCGGGCTCGATCGCCTGCACGAAGTAGTATGGCGTCATCCAAAGATCGAAGCCGATCTTGGACAGGTAGGCACGCGGATCGGCGCGCAGTGGCGCGAACATCGACTTGTCGCGCGAGCGCGCCAGCTTCGTCCACGGCTCCTGGTTGACCCCCAGCTCCATCAGGTCCTTCAATTGGCGGCTGACGATCCAACGGCCGGTCGCAAGATGCAGGTAAATCAGGAAGGGCGATGCAACGAGGATAAACGGGACCGCGAAGCATGCCATCCAAAGCGCCGCCTGCGCGAAATTCCATTGCCGCCAGGCCGCTGCGCCCAGGATGAGGAACGCGCAACCGGCGATCAGCAGGCCAATTCCCTCGTCCCGGTACAGGTATGCGGCGCCTCCGAATACCCCCGCAAGGGCAAAGCGCGCCACGCTTTGGCGATTCAGCCCGCTTGCGAACAGCCAAAGCGCGCCGGTCATCAGGCATATGTAACCGGCTTCCGTGCGCACGGAAGCCGAATAGGCCGACAAGCCGGGATGAATCGCGGCAATCGCCGCCGCGCCGGCGGCGATATCCCGACGGCCGAAAACCTCGCGCATCAGATAATAGAGCAGCACCACCGCCCCGGTGCCGAAGGCGGCGGAAATCAGACCGGCAGCGAGTTCGAGGTTGCCGGTCAAAGGCGATGCGAGCGAGATGAGCCACGGATAGAGCGGCGAAAGTCTCGAGTGGAGACCGCTCAACAAGCGGCCGGCGGCGAAATCGCGCGCCATCCGGAGGTATTTCACGCCGTCGGCCGCGATGCAGAAATTGGTCAGGTTGAGATAGAGCCGGATCGCAAGAGCGGCCGCCGCCAACGCGGCGGCAAGCCTCCATTCCGGACAGCTATCGATCGCCGCGGGATACCATCGGCGCGCCGGCGCCGGGTTTATTATGTAGGCGCGATTCTTCACTCCGAACGGTTGCCGCCGACGGCAGCCATTATCTCCGCTGACCTGCGCAGATTGTCAACGAAGCCTGAGCGAAACGTCTTGCGGCGCCGGCTGCCGTCATCGCTGCTTTCGACGCGCTAATACATCTGCGATAATTTTATTAGTGGCACGGCAGATACCAAACGATGCGGTTATCGAGGCGCTTGGACACGTAAAGTATCCCGGTTACGCCGCCGATATCGTTGCGCTTGGAATCGTCGAGGATGCCCGGCCTGCGCAGAGCGGCGGCTACGCGATCACGATTCGGCAGGTCACCGAGCGCGACGAGGTGATCCGCGAGCTGGCCGGGAAAATCCATCACGCGCTCACGCACGACCTCGGCGTGCCCAGCGTCGAGCTTAGGGTGCATCGAATCGAAGCCGAGCTTGGCGAAAAAACCGGCCGCGTGCGGCTCGAAGGCATCAAGCACATAATCGCGGTGGGAAGCGGCAAGGGCGGAGTCGGCAAATCCACCGTCGCGGCGAACCTCGCGGTGGCGCTGGTGCGATTGGGGCTCAGCGTCGGTCTGCTGGACGCCGACATGTACGGGCCGTCTATCCCGATGATGTTCAACGCCGGTGAGGAGCGGCCCAAGCCGGCAGGCGGACAGAATTTCTTCCCGATCGAAAAGTACGGCGTGAAGCTGATCTCGATCGGATTTTTCCTGGGCGAGAAGGCGCCGGTTATCTGGCGCGGACCGATGGTGATGGGGGCGGTGCGCCAATTTCTCAAGGACACGCTGTGGGGCAGCCAGGATTTTCTCGTCGTCGATCTTCCGCCCGGCACCGGCGACGCGCAGTTGACGCTCGCGCAGCAAGTCTCGCTCGACGGCGCCGTGATCGTGACGACGCCCCAGGACGTTGCGCTGCTCGACGCGACGCGCGCGGTCAAGATGTTTCGGCAGGTGCATTGTCCGATTCTCGGCGTGGTCGAGAACATGAGCTATTTCGTCTGTCCGGATTGCGGCGAGCGCGACGAACTTTTCGGCCACGGCGGCGGCGAGCGGATGGCCGCCGAGGAAGGGACCCAACTGCTCGCGAGGATCCCGATCTATCCCGAGGTGCGCCAGGCCGGTGACGACGGCATGCCGATAACGATCGCCAAACCTGAGCATCCTGCGAGTGTGGCGTTCATGGAACTCGCACGGCGGATTGCAAACGCCGCGGCCGGCTGACAACTAACAACTTGAAATACTTGCTCGACCTGCCGCGCGCCGATATTGTGGCGGTTCGGCCCTATCGTTTCGTCGCCGCCCAGGCGCGGCAACCTAGTTCAACAATGACCGGATTTGGAGCTCGAAAATGGCCACGGTGATAACAGAAGAATGCATTAACTGCGGTGCGTGCGAGCCGGAATGCCCCAACACCGCGATTTACGAAGGCGGCGCGCAATGGGAACTCAACGGCGCGACCACGCCCGCGATCAAGGACGACCTCTACTATATCGTCCCCGACAAATGCACCGAATGCGTCGGCTTCTTCGACCAGGAACAGTGCGCGGCGGTTTGCCCGGTCGATTGCTGCATCCCGGACCCCAACATTCCCGAGACCGAAGAGGTCCTTATTGAGCGCGCTCGCGTGCTCCATCCCGATCAAACCTTCGGCGCCGAATACCCCTCGCGGTTTCGAAAGGGCTGACGCCAAGGAGTCTCGAAGTTTGACGACAAAAGATCCCGTCCGAATCGCGCCTGCGGACGGCAAGCTCGGCGTGCTGCTGCCCGGCATCGGCGCCGTCAGCACGACCTTCATCGCCGGAGTCGAGGCGGTTAAGCGCGGGCTGGGCGCGCCGATCGGATCTCTGACCCAGCTCGCCACTGTTCGCCTCGGCAAGCGCACCGAGGGACGCACGCCGCTGATCAAGGACTTCGTCCCGCTCGCCAAACTGGAAGATCTCGAATTCGGCGGATGGGACATTTACGAAGACAGCGCCTACGAAGCCGCGCGCAACGCCGCGGTCCTCGATTCCGCGCTCCTGGAGCAGGTGCGCGCGCCGCTGGAAAAAATTCATCCGATGGAGGCGGTGTTCGACCAGGACTACGTGCGCAACATCCGCGGCCCCAATCTGAAGGAAGCGCGCACCAAGATGGACAAGGCCGCGATGCTGATGGATGACATCCGGCAGTTCCAGAAACGCACCGGCGTCGCGCGCACCGTGATGGTATGGTGCGGCTCGACGGAGGTGTTCCATCGCCCGTCGGCGGTCCATGAGACGCTGAAAGCCTTCGAGGCCGGGCTCGCTAACAATGATCCCGAAATCGCGCCGAGCCAGATCTACGCCTACGCCGCGCTCAAGATGGGAATCCCATACGCAAACGGCGCGCCCAACCTGACCACCGACACGCCCGCGCTGCTGGAACTCGCGCGCGAGACCAACCTCCCCGTCTGCGGCAAGGACTTCAAGACCGGGCAGACGTTTATGAAGACGCTGATCGCGCCCGGGCTGAAGGCTCGCATGCTGGGGATGTCGGGATGGTTCTCGACCAACATCCTGGGCAATCGCGACGGCGAGGTGCTCGAGGATCCCGGCTCGTTCAAGTCCAAGGAGGAGACCAAGCTGTCGGTGCTGGGCCAAATCCTTCAGCCCGAGCTGTATCCGCAGCTTTACAAAGACGTGTTCCACTCGGTAAAAATCAATTACTACCCGCCTCGCGGCGACTCCAAAGAGGGCTGGGACAATATCGATATCTTCGGATGGCTCGGCTATCCGATGCAGATCAAGATCAACTTCCTGTGCCGCGATTCGATCCTGGCGGCGCCGCTGGTGCTCGACCTCGTGTTGTTCCTCGATTTGGCCCGTCGCGCCGGCATGCGCGGGATTCAGGAATGGCTGTCCTTCTACTTCAAGGCGCCGATGCACGCGCCGAACATCTATCCCGAGCACGACATCTTCATCCAGCTGATGAAGCTCAAGAACACGCTGCGCTGGATGCGCGGCGAGGACCTCATCACGCATCTCGGGCTTGAATACTACGACTGACGGCCGCGGCGCGGGCCGTTTCGCTCACGAGCGCGCCGCACTAGAATCAAGGCTCGATGGGCGTGCTTAGCGGCAAGACGATCGTTCTCGGCGTGAGTGGCGGAATCGCCGCCTACAAATCCGCGGAACTCGTCCGTCTGCTCGTCAACTCCGGCGCGATCGTCCGGGTCATGATGACGCGTAACGCAACCGAGTTCATCACGCCGCTCACGCTCCAGACGCTCAGCTCGAATCCCGTCGCCACCGACACGTTCTCTCTCACGCAGGAATCCGAAATCGGCCACATCAGACTCGCCGACAGCGCCGACGCGATCGTGATCGCGCCCGCGACCGCCGACGTGATCGCCAAGGCCGCCGTCGGTATCGCCGACGACATAGTGACCACCGTGTTGCTTGCCACGCGCGCGAAAGTCGCGTTCGCACCCGCGATGAACGTGCACATGTACGAGCATCCGACGGTCGTCGAGAACCTCGCCAAACTGCGATCGCGCGGCGCGGTGGTCATCGATCCCGGCGAGGGGGCACTCGCATGCGGTTACGAGGGCAAGGGCCGCCTGGCGGACCCGGCGATCATCGTCGCGGAAATCGAGAAGATGCTCTCCGCGCAGGATCTTGCGGGCGAAAACATTCTGATAACGGCAGGACCGACTCAGGAACCGATCGATACAGTGCGGTTCGTCTCCAACCGTTCGTCGGGCAAGATGGGATTTGCGATCGCGCGCGCGGCATGGCGCCGCGGCGCCGCCGTGCGAATCGTCGCGGGTCCGTCCGCGCTCGCGACGCCTTACGGCGTCGAACGAATCGACACGGTGACTGCGGCCGGGATGCTCAGTCAAACCTCCGGCAATTTTCCGTGGTCCACGGCGCTCGTGATGGCGGCGGCGGTTGCCGATTTTCGCCCCGCGAATCCGGCGCGCGGCAAGATCAAGAAAGATGCGCGCGGGCTTCGACTCGAGATGGAGTCGATCGCCGACGAGATGCCGCGCCTGGCGGCGAAGAAGGGCGCGCGCCTGCTGATAGGATTCGCCGCCGAGACCGACGACCTGGAAGCCAACGCCCGCGCCAAGCTCAAACGCAAGGGACTTGACCTTATCGTCGCCAACGATGTGACCCGGGAGGGCGCCGGCTTTGAAGTCGATACCAATATCGTCACGCTAATCGGCTCCGACGGCCGCTCTCAGAGCTATCCGCAGATGTCCAAAGACGCGGTCGCGGATCTGATCCTCGATCGAATCGTCGCAATCCGCGCCGCCAAACCGAAGGCCACCCGCCCAGGTAAACCCTCGCGCCTGCGTGCCGTCAGATAGCTTTCGAATGGACGCGTCTTCGCCGCCGGATCGTCGCACGCTGGTCGCCACGATCCGCGATTACGTCGAGCAGCTGCGCGAGGAGGGGATGGAAGGACTTCCCGCCTCTGCATCCGGGGCCGCGCGCTCCGCGCTCACCGCGCCGGCTCCTGTAGCCGGCTCGGCGCCCGAAGTCGGCAGGACCGACGCCGCACTCATGCCCACCGAACTGTTCTCGAAATATCCCGGACTCGAAAAATCCACGACGCTCGACGATCTGCGCCAGTTCATCGGAGATTGTCAACGATGCAAGCTGGCGCCGCGCCGTATCAATCTGGTCTTCGGCGTCGGCGATCCCAACGCGCAGCTGATGTTCGTCGGCGAGGCGCCCGGCGCCGACGAGGATGCCCGCGGCGAGCCGTTCGTCGGCCGCGCCGGTCAATTGCTGACCGACATCATCGAGCGCGGCATGGGCATCCGCCGCGCCGACGTGTACATCTGCAACGTGATCAAGTGCCGGCCGCCCGACAATCGAAATCCCGAACCGGAGGAAGTCGCCGCGTGCGAACCGTTTCTTTTTCGCCAGATTGACCTCGTGCGTCCGCGCGCGATCGTCGGGCTGGGCTCCTTCGCCGTGCAGGCCGTGCTGAAAGTGAAGACGCCGATCAGCAAGTTGCGCGGTAACTGGCACGATTTCCGCGGCATTCGATTCATGCCCACGTTTCATCCCGCCTACCTGCTCCGCAACCCGAGCGACAAACGGCTGGTGTGGGCGGATATTCAGGAAGTGATGAAAGTTCTCGGGATGCCGATTCCGCGCCGCGGCGGTTCCGCCTCGTGAGCCTGCGCTTAAGGTTCGTCGTTATCGCGGCATTAACGATCGCGATCGGATCGTTCGCATCGGATCGGATACTTGCCGCCGCCGCGCCCGCGAAATCGGCCGCGCATCGGCCGTGGGTTCAACTGATCGCGATTGACGGCTCGATCAATCCCGCCACCGCGTCCTACATCGAGGATTCGCTCGCGTCCGCAGATGCCGGAGGCGCAAGCGCCCTGGTGATCGAGCTCGACACGCCGGGCGGCCTGCTCAATTCCGCGGAAAAGATCGTCAAGGACATCCTCGCCGCTCCCGTACCCGTAATCGTGTACGTCGCGCCATCCGGCGCCAGCGCCGCGTCCGCCGGCACCTTCATCACCGAAGCCGCGAACGTAGCCGCGATGGCGCCTGGAACCGCAATCGGTGCGGCTCATCCGGTCGAAGAGGGTGGAGAAGACATCAAGGGTGCGATGGGTCAGAAGATCGAGAATTTCACCGCGACCTTTGCACGCACGATCGCGGAGCAGCGCGGGCGCAACCAGGATTGGATCGAGCAGGCCGTCCGCCACAGCGTTGCGATCGGCGAGCGCGAGGCGCTTGCCAAGAACGTCGTCGATATCGTCGCGCCCGACCTGCGCAGCCTGCTGACGCAAGCCACCGGCCGCAAAGTCCAGGTCGCCGGCCGCACCGTGACGCTCGCGCTGGCCGATGCCGCCGTGCGCCGCGTGCGAATGACGCCCGGCCAGCAACTGCTCAACACCCTGGCCGATCCCAACATCGTCTATCTGCTGCTGATGGCGGGATTGATCGGCCTGTACTTCGAGTTCGCGCATCCCGGCGTCATCTTTCCCGGCGTTGCCGGCGCGATTTGCCTGCTGCTCGCGCTTGCATCGTTCCAGGTCCTGCCGGTAAATCTCACCGGCTTGCTGTTGATTTTTCTCGGCGTCGGATTGCTGATCTCCGAAGCCTTCGTCACCAGCTATGGAATCCTCGGCTTGGGCGGCGTTACGGCGTTCGTCATAGGCTCGCTGTTTTTGATCGACACTTCGAAGACCGAACTGGTGGTCGATCGCAACATCATATATGGCGCCGCCGCGGCGCTGACGCTGATCATCCTCGGCATCGGATACATCGTGGCCCGCGCGCGCCGCAGCCGCTCCACCACCGGCGCGGAAGGCCTGGTCGGCGAGGTCGGCGAGGTGCGCGAGGCGATCGCTCCCGGCGCGCCGGGCAAAGTGTTTGTCCATGGCGAGATTTGGCGCGCCGTCAGCCCCGACGCGCTCAGCCCCGGCGCGCCCGCTCGCGTCAAGTCGATCGACGGTTTGGAATTGCAAGTGCAGAAGTTGCCGTGAAGTTCGGAAGATTTCGCAGCGTTCGGAAGATAACGTAGGGCATCAACAAGCCTCGCGCGCTTGGGGGCGAAGGAGAATCGTGATGGCGAGCGGAGTAGGCGTAGTCGTTTTCATCGTTGCAATTTTCATTTTGAGCGGGCTCAAAATCCTCAACGAGTACGAGCGCGGCGTAGTCTTCCGTCTCGGACGCCTCACTCCTTATCGCGGGCCGGGCGTGATCTTCGTGATCCCCATGCTCGAGCGGATGATGCGAATCGATCTGCGGACCGTTACGCTGGACATCCCGCCGCAAGACGTAATCACCAAGGACAACGTGACCGTCAAGGTCAGCGCGGTCCTGTATTTTCGCGTCGTGGATCCCTCGCGCGCGGTCACCGAGGTCGAAAATTACCTCTTCGCCACGATGCAACTGGCGCAGACCACGCTGCGCTCCGTCGGCGGCCAGACCGAACTCGACGAGTTGCTCAGCCAGCGCGACAAGCTCAACGCGCGCATCCAGGAAATCGTCGATTCGCAAACCGAGCCGTGGGGCGTGAAGGTCACGCTCGTCGAGTTGAAAAATATCGATCTCCCGCAGATTATGCAGCGCGCGATCGCGGCGCAGGCCGAGGCCGAGCGCGAGCGCCGCGCCAAGGTGATCGCAGCCGAAGGTGAATTTCAGGCCGCGCAGCGGCTCTCGGAGGCCGCGGAGATCATGAGCAAGAGTCCCATCACGCTCCAGCTTCGCTACCTGCAGACGCTCAAGGAGATCGCGGGCGAACACAATTCCACCATCGTCTTTCCGTTGCCGATCGATCTGCTCGAACCGTTCCGCGCGCTTGCAAAAGCTGCCGGCGGCGGCGACGACAAGCCCAGGACCTGAGCAACCGTATCGTTTCGTTGGCGCCAAACTGAATTTTCGGAGAGACTTTCGACCCTATGGGCAAGCTAATAATGGTTCGTCATGGCGAGAGCGAAGGCAACGCGATTCGGCGCTTCACCAGCTCCGGCGAAGCGAAAATCACGGAGCTTGGCCGCCGCCAGGCGCGCGAAGCCGCGCTCAGAATCAAGCTCAAGTTTCAGCCGACGCTGGTGATTGCGAGCACCTTCGCGCGCGCCCGCGAGACCGGCCTCATCATCGCCGGGGAACTGCGCATCCCGATCGAATACGAGGCGGAGTTCCGCGAGCAGAGTCTTGGCGACCTCGCCGGACAGCCGTACGAGTCGGTCGCCAACGATCCCAGCTTCGATCCGAAGCGCTCATGGGTGTGGCGCGCGCCGGGCGGCGAGAGTCATGAAGACGTGCTCAGGCGCGTCGCTCCGGCTCTCGACCGCGTAGCCCGGCAATATCCCGAAGACGAGATCGTAATCGTCAGTCATGGCGGCGTGATGCGATCGGTGTGGGCGCACGTGACCGGCAAATGGGAAAATGCTCACGTGCCGCCCAACTGCGGTATCGTTGTGATCGAGCATGAAAGCGGCCGCTACCGCGATCCCGAAGTGGTGTACGGAGAATCTCCGGCCCGCGAAACTGGCGGATAATTTTCACTTTTTCA
This sequence comes from uncultured Pseudomonadota bacterium, assembly GCA_937889395.1. GTDB lineage: Bacteria > Desulfobacterota > Binatia > Binatales > Binataceae > Binatus. The sequence continues at coordinate 16,096 of CALAOW010000136.1, forward strand.
CTCTTTACCCGCGCCCGGCAAAACTGAATCGAGAAATTCCTGGCTGCGCAGCCGCCGATCCACGATCGATCCGATGAACCGCGCCAGCGCGAGCGCACCGTCCGGTCCCGCCGCCGCCGAGCCGGGCGAATCGTCCATCGGCGCCGTCCCCAGTCGCGCGAGAATTGCGGCGGCGGCGCTCGAGAGCTTGATCGCGCCCTCCGCCACCGAAGGCCGGCATTTCGCGCACACGATCCCGCCGCGCGACACCACGAAATAAACCGTCGCGCCGTTGTCGCCGTTGGCGCTCGCGCATATGCGGCAGCGCGTAAACTCGAGGCCGAATCCCGCCCATCCCAGCAGCCGGATCTCGAAAGCCTGCCGTAGCGCCGCATCCGCGAACCGGTGGCTCAGCGCGCCGAGTCCTTCCGACAACACCCGATACGCATCCGCCGCTTCGCTCTCCTCGGTCGTCAGCGCGTCGGTGAGGTCGAGCATGTAGCAGCCCAGCGCGATCTTTGCGAGATCGTCGTCGAGCACGTGTTGAGGCAGGTCGGCCGCTTCGGCGCGCGTTATAAACACCAACTGCCCGTGCGGCCGCCGGCGGTAGTGCAGGACGACGTGCGTAAATGGTTCGAGCTTGCGCTCGAAGCGATGCCGCGACACTTTGGCGCCCTTCGCGATACCGCTGAGCTTGCCGGCGTGCAGCGTCAGCAGCGTGACGATTCGATCCGACTCGGCGTAGTCGCGCGCGCGAAGCACGATCGCCGGCGTTGATTCTTCGACCGGCATGAATTTCTAATCGCCGACGCTTCTGCGGAACACGGCTTGCTGAATGTCCTTGACCTCGACGCGCATCCGCTCCGCATTGGCGACCGCCCGGCCGGAGTCCGATGCTTCTTTCAGCAGCACGTCGAAACGCGCCGCTATATTCGCGAGTTTCGCATTCGCCTCGGTCAGCGCGCGCCGCCGCAGCTCCTCGCTCTCCCACGCGCCGTCGGCGTATTCGCGCAGCTCGCGGCTCTCGAACACCAGTTCCTGCAGCTTGTCTTCGTATCCCCTGACGATTCGGCGCAGCGCCTCGGCCACTTTGGGCCGCTCCTCGGGGTCCTTCCACAGCACGTGCGCGAGGAACATCAGGTCGTCTTCGACCACCGCGGTGCGTCCGGCGAGGATTGCGTGCGCGCGCAAAATGCCGAGCGAGTTTTTCCAGCGCCGATCCGAGACGATGATTTGCTCGCGCGCGAGTTCGCGCCTGATTTGCGCAATCGCCTCGAGGATTGCGCCCGGCGCCTTGACCGCCGCCGCCGCTGCGCGCAGTTCGTCGAGCTCCGCAAATTTAAGCGTCGTCCGCGTCCGCTCCGGACCGCCCGCCATCATGCGGATGAAGCCGTGCTCCTCCGTGATGTAATCGGCCATGAAGCGCAGCATGAATCGATCGTAAAGCGCGGTCAGTTCGTCCTCGTCGGGCAGTTCGTTCGACGCGCCGAACATTGTAATCAGCGGCACCGCGACGCGCTCGCGTCCGTTGTGGAAAATACGCTCGTTGATGATCGTCAACAGCGCGTTGAGGATCGACGAGTTGGCCTTGAAGAGTTCGTCCAGGAACGCGATGTGCGCCTCGGGCAGTTTGTGCGTGGTGACGCGCCGGTAATCGTCTTCCTCGAGTCCCTTCAAGCTCACCGCGCCGAAAATTTCCTCCGGCGTGCTGAACTTCGTCAGCAGCCACTGAAAATAGTTCGCCCCTTCGATTCGCCGGCACAGTTCGTCGGCCAGCATCGATTTCGCCGTTCCCGGCGGCCCGATTATCAGCACGTGATTCGCCGACAGCATCGCCACGATTGCGCCATCGATCAAGTCGGTTCGCTCGAGGAACATCCGGTTCAGTTCCTCTCGGATCCGCGCGAGCTTCGATAGTGCGGTGTCTGCCATTGCGTGCGAGCCGATCCATCGATCAACTCTGCAAATGAGTTCTACCAGACCGGAGCCGAAGACTTAACCCCGCCCGCGGCCGTGGCGACGGCAGCGCGGTATTAAGCCGTTGGCAGTGGCCGCGCGCGACAACGGAGCGCGGCCTTAACATTGGGTGCAGGGGTCACCCCTGCAGCTTGCCGCCGCGCCGCTGCTGGCGCTAGATCAGGTTACCGCGCGCGCTCGGACGATCCTCGTCGGCGCCAGGCGTGCGCGAGGCAGGAGGGCGGCAATGGAAAAGGCGCTGAGCGGTGTCAAAATTCTGGACCTGACGCAATTCGAGGCCGGCACCTCGTGCACCGAGATGCTCGCGTGGCTCGGTGCCGACGTCATCAAGCTCGAGTCGCCAAAGATGGGTGAGCAGGGCCGCTGGCTGCTCACCGAAAAGCCGGGCGTCGATTCCTACTACTTCATCCTGCTCAACGCCAACAAACGCGGCATCACGCTCAACCTCAAGAGCGAGAAGGGCCGCGCGATGTTCATCGACCTGGTCAAGCAAGTCGATATGCTCGCCGAAAATTTCTCGCTCGGCACGCTCGAAAGCCTCGGCCTCGGCTACGACCGTCTCCGCGAAATAAATCCGCGCCTCATCTACTTGACCATCAAGGGCTTTGGCACGCACGGTCCCTACTGCACGTACAAAAGCTTCGATATGATTGCGCAGGCTGCCGGCGGCGCGATGGCGCTCACCGGCTTTCCCGATTCGCCTCCGCTCAAGCCCGGACCCACCATCGGCGACACCGGCACCGGCATGCATGCGGCCATCGGCGTGCTCGCCGCGTACATCCAGCGCGAACGCACCGGCAAGGGACAGAAAGTCGAAGTCTCGATGCAGGAAGCGGTGCTGAACTTCGTGCGCGTTCCCATGATGGGTACCTACGTCACCCACAAACCCGCGCCGCGCGTCGGCAACCGCGTCGGCGGCGGTGGTCCCGGCGACATCTACAAATGCGCGCCCGGCGGCGACAACGACTATTGCTACATCCTGTGCACTTCGCCCGAGATGGTCGCGAGCCTGTGGCAAGTGATCGAGCGCCCCGAATTCGCAGGCGACGAGCGTTTCCGCACGGGACGAAACCGCGCGCAAAACGTCGAGGCGCTGACCGCGATCATTAACGAATGGACCGGCCGCCACACCAAGTTCGAGGTGATGCGCATCCTTGGCGAGGCCGGCGTCCCATGCGGCGCCGTGCTCGACAGCGTCGAGTTGCTCAATGATCCCCATCTCAAGCAGCGCGGCATGATCGTCACCATCAAGCATCCCGTGCGCGGCGAATTCGCTATGCCGGGATGCCCGGTGCGACTGGAAGATTCGCCCGTCGAAGTGACAGCCGCGCCCCTGCTGGGTCAGCACAACGCCGACGTCTATGGCGATTTGCTCGGACTCGGCGCCGGCCAGCTCGAAGACCTCAAGCGCGAAGGTATCATCTGAGGCTGCGGCTGCCTTGATCGGGCGCGGCGATTTGTTCGAAGCGATCGAATACCTGCGCCGCGAGGGCGAGAGCATCCTCGCGCGCTTCGTACGCTCAAAGCCCGGCGTCGCGTACGCCGATCTCCGCTTCGAAGTCGTCTTCAATCGCGCCGGCGCCGCGGTGGGCGGTGAACCGCGCGACGGCTCTGAGAGCGAGAGCGCTGCGTACTCAGTCTCGGTTCATGTCGCCGACAGGACGGGTCCGGTCGGTTTTGGACAAACCGGCGTCGAGATTGGCGCGCTGGCGCGCCGGCCGGCCAAACTCGTCGCCGAACTCCGGCGCGGGCTCGCCGAGGCTTACGATCGCGCGCGCTTCAGCGCCCGCAAAAAAGCCAATCTCATCGCACGCCTCGGCGACGCGGCGAAGGGCCTCCTCGTTGCGCAAATTCCACACCGCGAAAAAGTTCGCGACGACATCGACGCGAGCTTTCGCCAGGATCCGCGGTCGCTCTCGACCGACGCGCTCAAGAAAATTTCGCTCGACGCGTCGCGCGAAGTCGCCGCACTTGGCGGCGCGATCGCCTACCAGGTCGTAGCCGCGATGACGGAGTTGCGCCGCGAAATTTTCATCGATACCGCCGGCACCGTCGTGTCCCAGGAGTACGCGTTTTCGCAGGGCGACTGCTACGTCGTCGCGCAGATCGGCGACGGGCACCAGGAAAGTTACGACTCGATCGGCCAGCAGCGCGGGCTCGAATGCTTAAGCGACGGATGGCGCGGTGAGTTGATGCCGAATCCGGACCTCGCGCGCTTTTGCGTCAACCTTGCCACCGAGGCGCGCGAGCTTGCCGCCGCACCGATCCTGAGGCCCCCCGATGGCGAAGTCGTGGTCGTTACCGACCCGCATTTCAACGCGCTCGTCTCGCATGAGGTCATCGGCCATCCATGCGAAGCCGATCGCGCGCTCAAGATGGAAGCCGCATACGCCGGACGCAGTTGGTTCCTGCGCTCGCTCGCGGACAACCAGTTGGGCAGGGCGGTCGCATCGCCGCTGCTCTCCGCCTGCTCCGATCCGAGCCTCGACGGTTACGGCCACTACCGCTACGACCACGAAGGCACGCGCGGCCGCCGCGTGATGCACATCGATCGCGGCATCTTCACTGGCTTCCTCAATTCGCGCGCGACCGCCGCCGTGCTTGGCGTCGAGCCCAACGGCTCGGCGCGTGCGAGCGAAGGATGGCATGTGCCGCTGATCAGAATGTCCAACACCTTCTTTCTCCCCGGTGAAACGCCGCCCGAAAAAATCATCGCCGGCGTCGAGCACGGTTACTACGTCTGCGGCCATCAGATTCCCTCGATCTCCGAGTCGCGCGAGAACTTCCGAATTTCCGCGCGCCGCATTTACGAGATCGATCACGGACGAATCGGGCGCCTGTATCGCTCCGGCAGCTTGATTGCCGACTCGAAGAGCTTCTTCACCAACGTGGACGCGGTCGGCAACGATCTGCGGCTCATCGCGATACCCAACTGCGGCAAGGGACAGCCGATGCAGGTCAAGCGGATGTCCAACGGCGGGCCGACGATCCGCTCGCGCGCACGGCTGGCGGGCAACTGATGCGCACGCTTGCCGACCTCAAGTCCTTCACCCGCGAAGCAACGGGGATTCTCGCGCGCGAGAAGGACCTCGCGAGCTACGAGATTTATTGCGCCAGCGCCGAGCATCGAATCGCCCGCCTCAACTACACCTCTGACATTCCGAGCCGCGGCCTCGAGGAGTTCAAATCGCTTCATGCCGACGGATTCCAGTTACGGATCGCGATGCGCCGCGATCCGCACGAAGTCGGCGCCGCATCCGAAGCCGGCGATTTCAGCTCCGACTCCGTCCGCGACGCGCTCCACCGCGCACGCAGCGCCGCCGTCGTCGATCCGCATTTTCCCGGCTTCCCGTCTGTCCCGCTTGGTCGCAAGCCTGCGTTGTCTGAAAAGAGCGATCTGGCGAGAGTGGGGGACGGCGCGATCGCTGCCGCCGCGTGGGACGTGCTGGACGGCGCGCTGGCTGCATTCGCGAAGCGGTCCGCGAACGATCGCTTTGGCGCGTCTCGAATTGAACACCCCGGTCTCATCATCGGTGGCGACGTATCCGTGATTCGCGATCGGATCGCGATCTTCAATTCGAATTTCGCTTTCGCTGAAGTCCGAGTGGACGAAAGCGCGCATTTCAACGCCTCCGTCACGTCGATAATCGAATCGCTCGACGCCAAGGGTACTGCCGGCGCGCTCGGCGATTGCGCGGCTGCGATGCGCCGCGCCGCCCGCGTGCTGGGCCGCGACGCCGTCCGCCGCGCGCTTGCCCTCTCCCACGGTGCTCGGCCCGCGTCGGGAAAATTTCGCGTCGTGCTTGGACCGCAGCCGGTCGCCGAAATTCTCAACTACCTGGTGATGGGCTCGCTCACCACCGGTGCTTTTCACGCCGCCAGTTCCGCCTACCACGCAAAATTCGGCGCGCCGGTGATGGACTCACGCTTGAGCCTCGCCGACGACCCGGCCTTTAGCGCAGGCGCGATTCGCCGCCGAATCACTTGCGAAGGAATCCCCACGCGCCGTGTCGAATTGATCCGCGACGGCAAGCTCGTCGGCTTGCTCTCGAATTTCTACGATACTCACCGCCTGCTCACCGACGAGCATAGCGCCGAAAAGCTCGGCGGATGCGCCCCCACGAAACTCGATTTCGATCCGCTGAGCGGTTACCGGCTCGGCGAAGGCGGGGGCCGGCGCTTCGACGCAAGTCCCGGCACGGCGGGCACCAACGTCGTGATGCGCGCGCGCGGTGGAGTCACAGACCGCGAACTCGTGCGCGCCGTCGGCGACGGAATTTACGTCGGACGCATCTGGTACACCTATCCGATCAACGGCCAGCGCGCCGGCGACTTCACCTGCACCGTCAGCGGCGACTCTTACATCGTTCGCGACGGCGAAATCGCCGAGCCGCTCGCCCCCAACTGTCTGCGCATCAACGCGAGCATCGCGGATGTGTTCGAGCATCCGCTCGCGGTCAGTATGCGGCCGCATCCGGCCACCGTATGGGGCTCGCCCGAGGCCTACTACGTTCCCGCCATCGCCGCCGGCGCGATCGCACTGGCCGAAGTCGCCCCCGCCTGACTACCTGTGATGCTCGCTCACATCCGCGCAATCACGTCGCGCGAAATTTTGTCGATGCAATCATCGGTACGACGCCAATAGCCGCGAACACGCGATGCATCACGTGCATCGGATCCTCGGGATACCGCTTTGCCAGCATCGCGCGCAGCTCGTCGTCAAATGCCGCAACTCGATCCGGCTCCAGGCTTGCCCCGACCCCCGCGCTTGCGCGAATCCGCCCGCGCCATGCTTCATGGGTATAGATCGCGTCGAGGTCGAACGAAAACGTCTCGATATTTACAAAGCCCGCCACCGCCATGTCGCGCAGCCACAGTGGATAGATTCCCAGTCCGCCGCCGAATTTCCATTTCGGATTGTGTTTCTCGATTAGCTTCTCCGTCGCCTCGGTCATGTTGCCGGGCAGCACAATCCAGTCGAAATGCGCGATCACGAGCCTGCCCTCCGGCTTCAACACCCGCAGCGCCTCCGCCGCTGCGCGCGGACGATCGAACCAATGCCAGCATTGTCCCGCCGTCACGAGATCGAACTCCGCCGCCGCCAGTCCCGTCTCCTCCGCGGCCGCATTCACGTACTTCACGACGGCGCCCGCGCCTCGATCCAGCTCCGCCGCCTGCTCCATCAGCGGCGCCGATCGATCAAGTCCGGTAACTTCGCATCCCCGAGTCGCCAGCCCGCGCGCGATTGTCCCCGTGCCCGTTCCCAGGTCGAGCGCGCGGATTCCCGCTCTCAGGATTCCCAACGTCTTCAACCGCTCGAAAAATTCATCGGGGAAACCGGCGCGATGACGTCCATAGTCGTTGGCGGTCTTCCCAAAATCGGCTGTCAACTCCTTGAATCGTACTTCCGCCGAACTCATGCGCCGTTCCTCCCGTGAACTTGACTGTATATGACTGCCTCCATCGGGTGCAGCGTTCAAGAAAATGCGTTAGAGGTGAGCTTGCCGCGTATCCATCACGACGCGGTTGTTCCGGTGCCCCACATGGGAAGGCGATTTTGTTTCAATTGACACTCGCCTAAGGGAAGGGGACAATGTGCCTAGAAAATGAACATATCTATGATGGATTCGAGCATCTACATCGGGCGCTATTTTGGGAATGCGACCAGCCAATCGTCATGCTGACATTTTACGCCGACGACAGCGGCAAAGAGCATCAGCACGAATATATCGTCGTGGCTGGCTATATAGGTTTAGTCGCGCAATGGGATCGGTTCACCCCGGATTGGCGATTGCGGCTGGCGCAAGCGGGTTTCCCAAAATCAGGGTTTCACGCACGCAAATTTTTCCCCGGTTCGGGGGAGTTCGCGGAATGGGCTAAACCGGAAAACACTGGCGCGAGAAATATCCTGTTGAACGATCTTGCCAAGATGATCAACAGGTATGCGCTGCACAGCTTCGCTTGCGCCGTGCATGTTCCGGCATGGCAAACCGTGAACGCCGAATATTGTTTGGCCGAACGGCTGCTCAGACCGTATCCGCTGTGCGGTCGCACCATCGTAAAGCAGGTACGCGATTGGTGCCAAGCCACCGGCCACGATCCTGGTGCGGTTCGATATGTATTTGATCAGGATTTCGATGATTGGGGGATGCTGATCGACCGACTCAAACTCGATTACGCTATTGCGCCGATTCCCGCTGATCGTCGCGATGTCCGACCACTACAAGCGGCCGACTGGCTCGCGTATGAAGGATTCCGGGAGACACCGGAGAGCGAAGCCTTGTTGCTTTCCGATCGTGACCGAACCCGCGATCCGCGCGCGTCCTTGCTCGCGCTTTTGCGATTACCTGCCGATCCGAAAATCTATCGCGAAGGTGATTTAAGGCGTATGTGCGAAGACCCCAACGCGAAGATTTCTAAGCGGTTGGCGAGTAACTAAAATGGGAATCTCGCGCGGCTGGTGGCGGTTGAGTTTCGCGGCCGGATTGGTCTGTCTGATCGCGGCCCTGCTTTGGATCGGTCTGCCGGTTAGTGGACTTGTTGGTCTTCCTGTTTTCTTTTGGCTACGCCTAGTCGCCATGTTCGGCATTCTGCCCGCCGCCGTGTTTTTGTTCCTTGGCTGGATCGTCGGCGGGTTTCGCGCGAGACCGTGATTTCTACTTGAGCCGCGGATCGTCGGACGCGACACAGACAACAGCTTCGGACAACTGCTGTCCCTGAGATTTGAATTCAGGTGAATCGCGGAACATCGCACGCAACTTGTCGCCAGCGCGTTCGCATTCTTTGGCCGTATCGAAACTCAAAAACATCGCCCACCGCGATAAAGGTGCGTTTGTATCGACTGCTTTGTTGTGGCCGGGCGGCACCATCAGATACCAACCGACTAGGGCGAGCGCAGTGGCGTGACGGAAATTCATTGCACGCTAAAGGGCTTGGCTCTTTTCTACGATTACATCGATCAAGCTTATGATCTCGTTCTTCTTCTCGCGGATTTGTTCCGCGATTACAGGATCGAAGTTATGGCGCACAAGAGCGCCCATCTGCTGAATCAGGCCAGCCAATTCCTCCATCTTCTCTGCTATTCGCGCCCTGTCCAGCTCGCCTAATCTCGGATCGCTAGCGGCCTCCGCAGCGCGGCTCACAGCGTCCGCGACTTCGTCGAGAATCGGTTGCCAGTCGCTTGGCGGTTTTTCTGGGTCCATGTCTCTTGCCGCATAGGTACACCTGCGCTACGATGAAATCGCGGCGCACGAATACCACTTCGTTCAGTTGTCAGCGGCTAGCCTTTGGCGAGGTTAGCCGCTTCTGTTTTCAGGCGTGATCGCTTTTTTCAGTAGCTTATCGAATCTCTTAAGATCAGCGCCGGTCAGACGGTTGAGTCTTTCTTTTATGCGCTCGTCTTCGGCGCGCTGCTTTTCGCTTGGGACGTATTTCTTTTGGCCGGCGGGGGCCGTATGCGGGATGGAAGCCACCCCGATACTTTAGCGCGTCGAGGTCTGAACTGCTAGTTACTGCACGTCGTAATCAGATCGGCAAATGCGTTCGGGTTATTCCGATTATTGTAGCGCCATGAAAATTCGTTCACGTACAGCGGCAGGTAATCCTTGCTGACTTTGTGGTAGCTGCCCATGATGCCGCGCTTCAAAAGACTCCAGAATCCCTCGATTGTATTTGTGTGAACCGCGCCGACCACGTATTGGCCCGCACTGTGGCGCACCACGCGATGCGGGAGATCACGGCCCAGCAAGCGGTATCCCGAATGCTCATCGGTCGAAATTAGACTGACATTCGGCCCGACCGCTGAATGCACAAACCCGTCAAGAGTCGCGGTGTCGGTATTCTCGATCACTTTCGCGACCACCATTCCCTTGCGAGCGATAGCGCCGATGACCGCGATCTTGCCGCTGGTTCCCGGCCCGCCGACTCCGGGCGGATTCTTGCCGCCGTGGTGATTGGTGCGTCCGCCGTGCCGGTTGTACGCTTTGCCGCCGACGTAAGTTTCGTCAACTTCGATCTCGCCAGCGAGAGAAATGTCACCCTTCATTGCGGCCCGCCAGCGATGGCAGATGTACCAGCAAGTGCGCCAGTCAGTACCAGAGCGTTCGCCGAACACCATGCGCCGGACCTGTAGCGAGCTAAGACCCTTTTTCGCAGTCAGCATCAGGAAGCCGATCTTGAACCAGAGGGTCAGCGGAATCTTTGTGTCCTGAAAGATCGTGTGTGTGATGACGCTGAATCGGTAGCCGTTGCGCCCGCCGCAATCTTTATTCTTGCACGCCCAATGGAAGGGCCGCGCCTTGAGCGCATACACCCCTTCCTTGCGGTGGCAGCGCGGACACTTGACGCCACCCGGCCACCGCTTGGCAGCCAGATATTCCTTGCAGGCTTCCTCAGTCGCGAACATCCTGTCGAATGATGCTAGGTTCTGCATGGTGTGTATTTAAGCACGCACGCACGCGAGTGTCAACAGCAACAAAATCGCCACATGGGAAGGGCTTAGGGGTTGGGTAAATGGATTTCGAATTTACTCCTGAACAGGAAGCGTTCCGCCACA
>CALAOW010000137.1 GCA_937889395.1 uncultured Pseudomonadota bacterium
TCGGGGATGCGCTCGCGAAAAAAACCGGCGGCATCGACGTCGGCTTCGGATGGCCCGTGCGCGACGCGCTGACAGTCGATCGCGCCGAAGTACTCGACGCGTTTCGCGAGCTCGAACCGCTCTACCGCGTGATCCGCTCGGTCGCGCCGTGACGTTGGATGATGACCGGTTGCTGAGCCGCGAGGGAACGATCACCCGGCTGGCATATTCGTGCCTGCTGATGGTGGGCATCAATAGTGGCTGGATCGGCCCCTTTCTGCCGCAGATCTCCCATACCGCCCATCTGCCGATCGAACGCGCTGGATTGATCGTCAGCGCCTCGGCGGCCGGTTACTTCATATCGCTGCTGATCGCCGGCGAGATCAATCAACGACTGAGCGCGCAGAAGATCCTCGTCGGTGCGATGGCGTTCTTCACGGCCGGTCTGACAGGGCTCGCCGTGGCTGGGGGACTTGCGGAACTGTTGTGCGCCGGATTTCTGATCGGGCTGGCCAATGGCGGCATCGACATCGGCGCCAATGCCCTGATCGTGGAGCTCAATCGGGAGAGGCTTGCCTCCGCGCTCAACTATCTGCACGTGCTGTTCGGTGTCGGGGCGCTGCTCGGACCACTGATCGTGAGCGCCGCCTTCGCGAGCCGCGTGCCCTACTGGTGGGTGTTCGGCGGCGGCGCGTTGATGTGCACCGCGATCGCATTTCGTTTGGGCGTGACTCCGGCGATCGAAGTTCGAACGTCGCTGACGCCCGGCAACGGCAGCGGATTTATCGCGATGCTCTCGCGTCCGCTGATTTGGGCGATCAGCGCAGTGATGTTCCTTTACGTCGGCGCCGAAATCGGGATTGGCACGTGGCTCTTTCTCTACTTGCGCACGGCGGGCGCGCTCGGCCCGTTGCTCGCATCGTCGGGCGTCTCGCTATATTGGCTGGGATTGGTATGCGGGCGCGTGTTTGGCGGACGATTGGGGCATCGCATCGCATTGCCGCAATTCACGATGCTGGCCTCTGCCCTATCTGCTGCTGCGCTGGTGATTCTGATCGCGGCGCCCATGGCGGGCGGTCTTGCGGCATCTGCCGTGTTCCTGATCGGCTTCGGATACGGCCCGGTCTTCCCCAACATGATCGCGGTTGGCGCGGCGCGGTTCCCGGCCGAGGTCGGCAGGATGACTTCGATCGTAGTGGCAGGCGGCGCGCTCGGCGGGATCGTCGGACCCTGGATCATGGGCCATGCGATCGCCGATGTAAGCGCGCGCGCAAGTATGGAGGTCGCGTTGGCGGCCACGATCGCGATGGCGGCGCTGGCGCTTTCGCTGCGCACGATTGATTTTGAATTAAAGGCTTCACCACCTGGACCCTAAGGCCCTCTATGAAGGATCGGCGGCAAACACTATTGTAGATGAATTGCTCAGCCGCAAACTCCAGCGCTCGCGTCGGAAAGCGGCCTCCAAGAAGGGATTCATGGCGAACAAAGGAAACTGCAAAGCGAAAGATTGCGCACGCGAGGCGGTAGGCAAGGGCTACTGCCGGATGCATTTTCGGCTCTGGAAAGCCGGTGAGATGCCCAAGGCGCGCTACAAAACCTGCACCTTCGAGAAATGCCGCAAGCATCGCCACGGCGCCAGCAGCCTGTGCGACGAACACTTCAAGGCCAAGCACGGCAAGCCCGCGGAAACATCGCCCGCGCCCGAAGTGGCGGCGGCCGAGGCTCCGGCTTCCTGACGCTGCGACCGCTTGCGCATCCCCGCCCGCGTCACGCGGGCAAAGTGAATTCCGATGGCTAATCTAATCGTGGCTGGAGCAGCAGGCCGGATGGGCCGCCTTCTGGTCGCGCTTTCGTCGCGCGATCCGGCGCACAAAATCGTCGGCGCGCTCGAAGCGCGCGGCAACAGCGCGATCGGATCCGACGCGGGCGAGATCGCCGGCGTAGGCCCGCTCGGTGTAAAAATCACCGACGACTATGCGTCGCTGGCGCGGCCCGATACCGTCACGATGGATTTCACGACGGCCACCGCATCGATGGAACATCTCGAAGTCGCATCGAAAGCGGGCGCTGCGATCGTAATCGGCTCGACCGGCTTCACGCCCGAAATGGAAAGGCGTGCGCGCGAACTGGCGGATAAGACGCGCACCGTGATCGCACCCAACATGAGTATCGGGGTCAACGTGCTCGCCAAGATCGTCGCCGAAGTCGCCGCTATTCTGCCCGACTTCGACGCCGAAGTTATCGAGATTCATCATCGCACCAAAATCGACGCGCCCAGCGGCACCGCGCTATCGCTTGGCAAGGCGATCGCATCGGCACGCGGCGTGGATTTCGCCTCCAACGCGGTCTTCGGCCGCGAAGGAATCACCGGCGTCAGGCCCGACGGCAAGATTGCGGTGCTCGCGATGCGCGCGGGCGACGCGGTCGGCGATCATACCGTGATTTTCGGCGGGCAGGGCGAGCGCCTCGAGCTGATTCATCGCGCGCAGAGCCGCGACTCGCTCGCGCGCGGCGCGCTTCGTGCCGCCAGCTGGCTGATAGATCGCAAGCCGGGGCTCTACACGATGCGCGACGTGCTCGGAATTTAACCCAACTCAAAGACGTGTCGGATGACTGTCGGGCTCGCGCTTGGGCGGCGCAGGCGGCTGATCGCCCATCTCGGCGCCTTCATGGTCGAGCATCGCCCACCGCTCAACCAGCTTGGTACCGACTCCACGATGGCCGCGGATGAAGTACGTTGCCATCGCGATCAGCGCCAGAATATTTCCCGCGACGATTTTCCACCATCCCAGGGCTTCGAGCGCCGACTGATCGATCAACGAAACAAATCCGACAAAGAAAACCTCGAACACCGCGAGCAGCAGGATCGCGCCGAGCAACATGAACGGTTCCCACTCCGACGCCGCGAGCAACATCGCGAGCGCCAGTCCGAACATGACGAACGCGAAGAAATGCAGAATCGAGTAGCCAAGCACCAACGGCAACGTCGCCTGAATACCATCGCTCACGTTCGCGTTGCGAAATACCATCGCCCCGAGAATCGCCGGCGTGTGAAACGAATTGCCCGAGGCGAGGTCGTAGCCCAAGAACCAGATGGCGACGACGATCCCACCCACCAGTCCGGCCGTCACACCTTCGCGCGCGACAGTGATCCAGCCGCCCAGCAGATTCCACACAAGCGCAGGATGGCGCCACAAAAAATATGAAAGCATCGCGGCCGTGGCGAGCAGATTGCCGACGATGATGCCCCACCAGGTCAGTTCCGCCATCACGTTCGGGCCCAGGAACAGAACTACCGCGATGAAGAAAACTTCGAATGCGACGAAGAAAATCGCCAGCGAAAAAACCAGCGACGACTCGGTCTCGCAGGCTTCGAGCAGCAATCCTCCAGTTATGCCGAACGCGATGAATGCGCCGAAGTGGATCAGCGAGTATTCCAGCGCCAGCAGCTTCAGCCCGTGATGGAGCTCGTGACTATGCGACCCATGCAGAATCGTCGCCGCCAGCAGGGCCGGCGTTTCAAATGCGTGGCCACGAATTACGTCGAAGATTAGAAACCAGACGGCAACAACAATCGCGCCGATGATTCCCGCGACCGCTCCATCGATGATGATCCGCGCCCTCGAGTGTCCCATCTTCCTCGTCACGCGTCCGGGCCATGCAGGCCAGGATAAACCTGTGTCTATTCCACTAGCAACGCACGAGAGCTGCAACCGGCAAGCATCGCGAATCCCTTTCGCCGGTCTTTCGCCCCGGCCAAGGACTTAGCTCGGCGGTCGGCTGCAGGATAAGATGAGGTGGTTTTTGCGTCATGGTCCGCAGACTTGAAACAACAAAACAATCTGAAGCCTCGGGCTCTTCGCCGGCATCGGCTCGCAAAGCAGCGCGGTCCGCTGATCATCACGAGTATCTGAATCATCCCGACCTGCTCCGGATCGGCCGCACACCGATCCATTTCTTTGCGGTCGCGGTCGCGTTCTTCGCCATTGGCGTCGCCGCGATGCCATTGGTAATCACGGACGTCGCCTCATTTTTCTATCAAATGACGCCGCTGGCGCTGGTGCACACGTTCACGCTTGGGTGGATCACCGCGGCAATCATGGGCGTGATGTATCGCTACGTCCCGGCGCTCACGCACCATCCGGTCCCGTACCCGCGCATGGCGTTAGCGCAACTCGTGCTCTATGTGATCGGCGTTTTGGGGATGATCGTGCATTTCGAGATCGGAATCTGGCTTGGGCTCTGGCTGGCGGCGATCGCGGTGGTGATAAGCGTTTTGATGTTCGCCGCTGAGATCATCCCATGTCTGTGGGCGCAGGTCGGACGCGGCGTTGCCGAAACGGGGATGTTTTTGGGCGTGTGCTTTCTGGTACTCGCGGCTGCAATTGGACTCACGCTCGGCCTCGACAAGACTTACGATTTCCTTGGCGGCAGCGTGCTGACGAATCTTTCCAGTCACGTACATTTCGCCGCGCTCGGATGGGTAACGCTGACTATCTGCGCCGTGTCCTACCGGATGCTACCCGCGTTTTTGCTGCCGAAGATCGAACTCCCCGCGGCCGCGATCTGGCAACTCTACGCGCTGACGATTGGAATCGTCGGACTCGGAGTGACTCTGCTGATCGGGGTCGCCGGCGTGACTGTATGGAGCAGTGTGATCGCAGCGTCCCTGCTCGCGTACATCTTCACCATCGGAAGGCTGGTGCTCACGCGCCGGATGCCACTGGATTGGACGTCGCGTCATGCGATTTGCGGAGTCTTCTGGCTCGTGATTGCGATCGCGATGGGTCTCGCGCTCACTGTCACCGGCGCCGACGGCGAATATGGCAGCCGCATCGCGTCGGCTTACGGCGTGATGGGTCTGCTCGGATGGATTTCGAATTTCATCATCGGAATGTCGTATCAGCTCTTTCCGGGATTCGTTGCACGTGCGCGGACCGGGTCTGGATGGCCGGCGGTTACGATAGCGGAACTATCGATTCTGCGGACAAGGCCATTCGTCTTCATCGCGTACAACTTCGGGGTCGCGATGGTTGCTGGCGGCCTGCTCGCCGGGTCGATCGATCTCGCGGTCGCCGGCTCGGCATGCATCGCGGCCGGCGGAATCGTGTACTCGGCGGTGACGCTTTGGACGCTCAGCTTCGCCTATCGCGCAGCGATGCCGTCCGCCGCGCGAACGGATTTGCGCATACTTCCTTCGTAGCCGCGACTCTACGAGCCGGCGGCGCGGCCCGATGGGATCGCGCGAAGCTCCGGAGTCGTCGCTGCAGGCGAAACCGAAATATCGCGGTCTTCGCGCTGCGACCACCGGTAGAAGATGAATGTGAAAACGATCATGAGGTAGGTGCCCTGCCCGATCCACATGATCAGCCCGCCCAGCACCTGGTCGTCGATCGGCTTGAGGCCCCATCCGTGCGCGCCTTCGGTGTACCACGGATAAATCACTCTCGTCGCCAGAGTGATCGGCGCGGCCACCGCGGTCATCGGGATCATCAGCAGGAACAGATAAAGGATTTGCGCCGGGTACGAGAGGCGCGGCAGCTCGGGGATCTGACTCAGAATCGGCCACCACAGCAGCATGCCGGACGCCATGAAGAGCAAGTGCAGGAAAATGTGAAAATTCTCGTCGCGACACATCCGATCGAAGATCGGCGGAAAGTGCGCGGTGACGAAGACCGCGGAAAAAATCAGGAACGCGATTACCGGATTCGTGAGCAAACGCGCGATGGGCTTGATCGGCGGGCTTAGCATCCACGGCTCCAGCATCCAGCCCGGCGTCCCCAGCAGGATTAGCGGCGGAATCACGAAAGTCTGCATCAGATGCTGCAGCATGTGCATCGAAAAGATTCGCGCATCGGCAAGTTCATCGAGCTCGGTCTGTGCGAACAGAATCGCGCCCATCGCGAGCGCGAACCACATCGCCTGACGCCGCGTCGGTTTGCGGCCCGCCACGCGGCATGCGCCGAGGTAAATCGCGATCAGGATCGCGACGCCTATCGGTATGCTCGGATGTTCTCCGAAGATGTTCATCGCCAAAGACGCTCGCCGTGCGGCTATCCGACCGGCGCCATGTGACCGGACAGATATGAGAACAGCAAAATTAGCGAGGCCAGCAAGAGCGTCGCAATTATCAACGGGAATATGAACACTCCCGTCAGCAGCCATCTATCGTACTTCAAATGCATGTAGAACATCGCGACCAGCGCGAACTTGGCGCCGGCCAGTACGATCAACAGCGGCACCAGCACGGGATGGAGCGCATGCACGTAAAAGACTGTGATCTCCATCGCCGTCAATACGACCAGGAACGCGGCGATGGTCAGGTAGGTGGCAGCACCGGGATGATGAATCTGCCCGCCGTGGGCGTCTGCAATGTCGCTCATGCTCCAGGCACCGCCTGCATCAGATAGACGAGGGTAAAGATGATGATCCACACTACGTCGACGAAATGCCAGTAGAGTCCCGCGAGCTCGACCGATAGCGCGCGCGACTGGCCGAGCTTGCCGGTCATCGCCGCGGCCAACAGCACCGACAGCCACAGCACTCCGATCGCGACGTGCGCGCCGTGAAATCCGACCAGCACGAAGAATGACTGCGAGAACAGGTTGGTGGTCAGCCCCATGCCCTCGTGGTAGAAGCTCGTGAACTCGTAAACCTGGCCGCCAAGAAAAATCAGCCCGAATGCGACTACGCCGCCGAGCCAGATTCGCTCCCATCGCTTGTCGCCGCGCTGCGTGGCCGCCAGCGCCAGCACCATCAGCAACGAACTCATCAGCAAAATGAAAGTGCTGAACGAGGTCAGTGGGATGTTGAGGATTTCGGGCCCGGGTCCGGTAACGCTGCGCGATTTGTAAACGATGAAGGTCGATATCAAGCTCGCAAAGAACACACACTCCGAGCCGATGAACGACCACAAGCCAATTTTGCGTACATCGACTCCACCCGACGACGGTGCGTGCTCCGGATCGTGCGATTCTTCGCCAAAGTCCGCGTACTCGAATCCCATCCCGATAATCGACAGGACCGTGACCGCCGCGCCAATCAGGATGATGCGATACCAGTCGATGATGAGACCGAGACCCATCACTCCCACGCCAAGACTCAACACCAGCGGGAAGATCGAAGGCGCCGGCATGTGGATATCCTCGACGGATACCGGCTGACCGGGCTGCGGTTGCGGAGGCGCCTGGCCCGACATATAGGGTGCGACGCCGCGCGAATCGGCGCGCCCGTATTTCAGAATCCACCACGCGTCGCGGCCGCGAATTTGCGGGATCGTCACGAAATTGTACGCAGGCGGCGGCGACGGCGTGGACCATTCGAGGCTGCGTCCGTCCCACGGATCAGCGGGCGCCCGCTCTCCTCGGCTGGTGAGACTTTTGAAAATGTTGACGTAGAAAAGCAGGAACGCGATGCCGAGAATGAATGCGCCGACCGTTTCGAGCTGGTTGAGATGCGTCCAACCCATGTCGGCGCCGTACGTGTAAGTGCGCCGCGGCATCCCCCACATCCCGAGAATATGCATCGGGAAAAACGTCAGGTTGAATCCAATGACGGTCACCCAAAAGTGCCACTTGCCAAGCCGCTCGCTGAGCATGCGGCCGGTGATCTTCGGCCACCAGTAATAGAATGCCGCCAGGATCGCGAACATCGTGCCGCCGAACAGCACGTAGTGAAAATGCGCGACGACGAAGTACGAGTCCGTCTGCTGGAGATCGATCGGCGCCGATGCGTGCATGATGCCGCTGAGTCCGCCAATCGTGAACTCGAGTATCATCCCAAGCGCGAAATAGAATGCGGTCGTCATGCGCAGCGAGCCGCCCCAAACCGTCGCGATCCAACTGAAAATCTTCACGCCGGTGGGAATTGCGATCAGCATCGAAGTAACCGCGAACGCCGAGTCCGCGACCGGACCCATTCCCGTCGCGAACATATGGTGGCCCCAGACGCCGTACGACAGGAACGCAATCAGGCAGATCGAATACGCCATCATCGGATAGCCGAACAGCGGCTTGCGCGAGAACACCGGAACGACTTCCGAGATGATCCCGAAGGCCGGCAGCGCCATGATGTACACTTCTGGATGACCGAACAGCCAGAACAGATGCTGCCACAGAATCGGCGTAGCGCCCGCCGATGCGACGTAGAAATGCGTGCCGAAGAAACGATCGAAGAGCAGAAAGATCAGTCCGATCGTGAGCGCCGGAAACGCGATCAGAACCAGGATCGACGTCACCATCAGCGACCACATGAACATCGGCATGCGCATATACGTCATGCCCGGCGCGCGCATCGCGACGATCGTGGTCAGGAAGTTCAGGCCGGTGAGCACCGTCGAAGTGCCCGAGACAAGCAGCCCGATCACCCACCAATCGATCGCGAGACCTGGCGTGAAGTACCGCTCGGTCAGGTTCGCGTAACCGAACCATCCCGCATCGGGAAGTCCGCCGCGAATCCAGCCGAGATGGAGCAGGATTCCCGCGACCAGCGCCAGCCAGAAGCTCAGTGCATTGAGCCGCGGAAACGCGACGTCGCGTGCGCCGATCTGTAGCGGGATCAGGAAGTTGCCGAAAAATCCGAGCAGCAGCGGCATCACGACCAGGAAGATCATCGTCGTCCCGTGCATCGTGAAAAACGCGTTGTAGATCGCCGCCGACAGCGCGTGATTGTCGGGACGCCACAGCTGTACGCGAATCGCCATCGCTTCGAATCCGCCGAGCGCCAGGAAAAACAGCGCGCTGACGAGGTACATCACGGCGACACGCTTGTGATCGATCGTCGTCAGCCATCCGAGTATCCCGCCACCTTCGAGGTAGCTCGGCTGATGCACTGGCAATGGTTTCGGCTGGGCAGCCATTCGACGCTCCCTATTTCAGACCCTCGAGATACGCGACCAGGGCGTTCATCTTTGGCCCCGGCAGCAGCAGCGCCGGCATGTTCGCGCCCGGCTTGGTTTCCTGTGGATTCCCGATCCACTTCGCGAGGTTTTCCGGCGTGTTCTTCAGCACCCCGGCAGCCAGCGTCGTGCGGCTGGCGAAATGCGTCAGGTCAGGTCCTATATACCCCTTCGAGATGCCCTGGATCATGTGGCAGGTCGTGCACGGACTGTTGGCAAAAACCTTTGCGCCGTCTGACGCCAACAGATCGGTCGCCGGAATTGCGGCCGGCCCGGCAAGCTGCGCCCTATCCCACTTCGCAAACTCATCCGGCGAATCGACGAACACTCGAAAGCGCATGTTCGCGTGCGACAGGCCGCAAAACTCCGCGCATTGTCCTGGATACATTCCCGGCACCGTCGCGACGAATGTCAGCTCGTTGATTTGGCCGGGCACCACGTCGCGTTTGCCGCCGAGTTGCGGGACCCAGAAGCTATGTATGATGTCGGCCGATTCCAGTAACAGGCGAATCGGCCGGTCGGCGGGAATATGCAGTTCGTTGCCGGTCTTCGCGCCGTCCGGATACCGAAACTCCCACCACCATTGATGCGCTACTACTTTGATCTCCAGTGCCCCCGCGGGCGCGACCGCCGGCTGCGAGCGAAAGATCGTACGTATGGTCGGCACCGAGATCATCACCAACACGAGCGTGGGTCCAAGCGTCCACGCAATTTCCAGACCCAGATCGGACGACGCGGTCGACGCTGGCGCGGCTTCGCCTACTCGAGACGAGAAGACGAACACCGCCAGGATAAACGCGCAGACCACGATCGCCAGGATGATCGCGTCCCACACCGTCACATCGATGTAAAGATTTTGAATCCACTGCGCCAGATCCGACTTCGGCGCGAGCGTCGTCATCGGATGGCCCGTCGCCGAGCATCCCGCAATAGCCAGTGCAATAGCTACTTGCATAGCTATCGTCGCGGTCGAATACCTATTTGAACCGCGCCCGATCATTCCGCGTCGTCTCCAACCGGTTCTCCCGAGGTCGCGGCCTGCGCGACGCGGTTTAGTCCCGGCACTGCCGACAGGAGAAATGCGCCCAGGAAACCGATCGATATCAGAAGTTGCGTGACGCCAAACGGGATCGCGTCGAGCGACAGCGACGGAACCACCAGCACGTAACGCTCGAGCCACATCCCGGCCAGCCCTAGTCCCGCCACCGTGCCGAGAATTACCGGCGTTTTTTTGGCCCGCACGCTCATCAGCGCCGTAAATGGAATCAGCCAGATCAAAACCAGGCACGCCACCGACAGCGGCGACCACGGCATGTGATGTGCCCGTTGAACGATAAAGAAAGTTTCGACCGGTAGATCCCCGTACCAGATCACGATGTACTGCGCGAACAGCAGATATATCCAGAACACCGAGAACGCGAAGACCATCTTGCCAAAGTCGTGCATGACGGTGGAGTTCGTGAACAGGTTGTTCTCGCCCAAACGACCGCGCAGCACGGCCGCTGTGAGAGCCATCGCAGTCAATCCACTCCAGAAGCACCCGGCGAAAAAATACCAGCCGAAAAGCGTGCTGCGCCACACCGGCGCGAGCGACATGACCAAATCGAACGCGATCAGCGAATAGACCACCGCGAACAGGACCGCAACCAGCGGAGCTAACACTCGTATCGAATGCGGCGGCAACTCGATCTCGTCGGTCGCGATCGTCCACGCCCGTGCGCCATCACCACGCGAAACGCGGATAAACGCGAAGCTCGCCGCAGCCATCACGCCGAGCCCGATTCCATCACGCGCAAAAAGAAACGGGGCGTTCAGCCACGCAGCCTTCTGCGCTATCGGATGCGTTACCCACGGGAAAATCAGGCTGCGGCCGAAGTACAGCCCAAAGAACAGAAAAAACCCCACCCACAGAAATGGCGCGAACGCTTCGCCGAGCCGATACGGCGTCGAACCGCCCCACTTTGCCTGCGTCAGATAGAACGCCGCGGACGCGACCACCGCGCCTTGCGCGACGCCAAGGAAGAACAGCAGGTTGACGAGATAGGCTTCCCATGCGATCGCCGCGCCGCCTCGAATCAGCGCAAACACGAACGCGATCGCGCCGAGCACGATCATCGCGCCTCCGACCGCCTGCATGGTCGTGCCGGCCACCGACTCTACCGCGCGCGGCTTCATCGCCGCGCGCTCGCGATGCGCCCGTTGAAGATTGGTGCTCATCGCGGCTGCGCCCCGTCTTCGCGAACGACTTCTTCCGCGCCCGACTCCTTCAGCATCGACTCGACACGCGCCGCTTCCGCCTCCTCGCATCGAACCACGATCCCAAATCGATCCTCGCCGAAGCGCCCGTTGTATCCCGGCGCCATCGCGGTCGTGGGCACACCCGACAGCATCAGCACTCCGAAGAAGCCGAAAATTCCGCCCAACAGAACCATCAGCTCGAAGCAGATGATGATGAACGGCGGCCACGACAGCAGCGGTCTGCCGCCCGCGTTGAGGCGCCACTCGTAAGTTGTCCCAATCGTTATCGCCAGGCCGGTAAGAACGCCCGAAATTCCGCCCGCCAGCACCAGCCATCGCACCGGGCTCTTCGACCTGCCTATTGCATGTTCGATTTTGTGGCTCGGGATCGGCGAGAACGTATTGAAATCGCCGACCTGCGCCGCGCGGAGCTCCTCGATCGCTTGCGCGCATTGAGTCTCATCCGCAAACGAACTTATGATCGCTATCGTGCTCACGCGGCTTTGACTCGATCCATCTTGAGCGCCTTCCGCAGCCAGACGATTCCTTCTTTAAGTTCCGTCATCGATATGATTGGCAGGAACCTGGAAAACAACGAGAACAGCCCCAGGAACCACGCGAAGCTGCCGACCGTGATCATGATTTCTGTGATCGACGGGCGATAACCGGCCCACTGCGACGGCTCGAAATTCGCCGTCAGCGAACCCGCGATAATCACGAAACGCTCGAACCACATGCCGATGTTTACGAAAATTGTGATTACCCAGAGCGCCCTCATGTTAACCCTGATGCGCGGGGAAAATAGCAACAATGGTATTACGCAGTTGCACGAGACCATTACCCAGTACATCCATCCCCACGGCCCGAAGTAGCGCATGTGGAAAGTCATTTGCTCGATCGGATCGCCCGCGTACCAGACCATAAAAGCTTCCGTGAGGTACGCGTACGAGACGACCAGCGAGGTCAGCAACACGACCTTGGCAAGATTGTCGAAATGCCACTCCGTCAGCAGGTCCTCGATGCCCAGCAGCCTGCGCATCGGGATCAGCAGCGTGATAACCATCGCGACGCCGGAAAAAATCGCGCCGGCGACGAAGTATGGTGCGAAAATCGTGCTGTGCCAGCCCGGATTTATCGCCATCGCGAAATCCCACGACACCACCGAGTGCACCGAGAGCACCAGCGGAGTCGCCAGGCCCGCCATCAGCAAGTACGCCATTGAGTAATGCCGCCACTGGCGATCGGTACCCTGCCATCCCATCGCCAGCAGCGTGTAGAACTTCTTGCGCCATCCGCTCGCGGCCTCGCGCGCGTTTGCAACGTCGGGAATCAGTCCCATCGTCCAGAACAGCGCGCTAATAGTCAGATAGGTACTTACTGCGAAAGCGTCCCATACCAGCGGCGAGCGGAAGTCAGGTTGTAAGTATCGCTGATTAGGGTATGGCAATAGCCAGTAGAAAAACCACACGCGGCCAAGATGGATCAGCGGGTACAGTGCCGCCGTCGCGACCGCAAATATCGTCATCGTCTCCGCGGCGCGATAAACCGCGGTGCGCCACTTGGTGCGGAACAGGAACAGAATCGCGGAGATCAACGTTCCCGAGTGCGCGATACCGACCCAGAACACGAAGTTAGTAATGTAAATTGCCCACATTACGGGCTGGCGAAGTCCCGTCACGCCCAGTCCCGAGTAGATCTGGCGAACCCAGAACCCAGCCGCGATCGCCACCAGCGTGAAGCACAGTCCGATCCACGCCCAGTACGCGAGGCCGGCCGGTTCCATCACCCGCAGCACGCTGCGGTCGATGTCGCGGTAACTCGGCTCGACCGGTATCTTCGGCGCCGCTGCCACTCAGGCCCTTCCTTTCTCGCGATAGAGATCGCGCAGATACGTGATAGCCGGTTGCGTGTTGATTTCTTCCAGCGCGCGATAGTTGCGCAGCTTGTTGTCCTCGCGCCGGCGCATCATCGCGCTCGCGGGATCGTTGCTGTCGCCAAACGTGATTGCGCGCGTCGGGCACGCCTGCTGGCAGGCCGTGACGATCTCGCCGTCGCGCAACTCGCGATCTTCAGTCCTGGCGTTGAGCTCGGCGAACTGGATCCGCTGCACGCAGAACGTGCATTTCTCCATGACACCGACGCCGCGCACCGTCACGTCGGGATTGAGTTGCAGGTTCAGCGGCGCGGGCCATTCCGGCACGAACCAGTTGAATCGGCGCACCTTGTACGGACAGTTGTTTTGGCAATAGCGCGTGCCGACGCATCGATTGTAAACCTGGCCGTTGAGGCCTTCTTCGGTGTGATACGACGCAAACACCGGGCAGACCGGCTCGCACGGCGCGTGATCGCACTGCTGACACAGCATCGGCGCGAGGTAGAGCTGCGGCGCTTGCGCCGCTTCCTTTTCATCCGGGAAGTAACGCTCGATGCGAATCCACGACATGATTCGGCCGCGATCGACCCCGTCCTTGCCTACCGTCGGGACATTGTTCTCCGCGTAGCACGCGGTCACGCACGCGCTGCATCCGGTGCACGCATTGACGTCGATCGTCATGCCCCATTTGTGCCGGGGATATTTCCAGGGCGGGTACATTTCGAACGGCCCGGTGACTTCTTCGGCCTCGCTCCTGGGAACCACGCCGCGCGCCAATTGCTCGATGCTCATCGCCTCGACGATCGATCGGCCCATCATATCGCTGTTGCCCAGCGGTGAAACGAGCGTGCGAGTCTTGCCGGTCGCGCGCGCGGTCGCCGCGGCACTAGTTGCGCCCGCCGCCAATATCGCCCACGCATTTGCGCCGACGTCTTTTGCATAACGGCCGTACGCGCGGTGCCCCTGTCCCAAAGGAACCGCGATCACACCCGGACGAACAGTGCTCGCCACCAGGACCGGCGCCTCGATCGCGCCGTGCTCCGTTTTGATCTCGATGACGTCGTCCTTGGCGACGCCGAGCTTGCGCGCCGTCTCGGGATGTATCTCGGCCCAGCTGTCCCACACGATCTGCGTGACCGGCTCGGGCAATTCCTGCAGCCACGGCTTGTCGGCGCCGCGGCCGTCGTAAAGGAAAATGTGCGGATAGGCGTAAACGGAAAGTTCCGACTGAGCCGCGGCCGGTACGGGCGCCTTGAACGGAGACGTGTCGAGGCTGAGCGCCGAGAGATGCTGTTCCTCGAACAATCCGCCTTCGCGCCGGACGCTTACCCAAAAATCTTCGGAATCAGCGCCGTCTGCTTTGGGAGCCAGCGCCAGCCATTCAGCCTTTACTGCCTCCGCAGCGCTCGCCCACGGAAGTTTCGCGCTCGACGATCCCGCAGCCGCCGCAAGCAGGATATCGCCGACCGGCTTGCTGTCGAACACCGGCTGCATCACCGGCTGTCCCAGTCCGCGGATTCCCGCGCGCGGCGCCGTGTCACGCCATGATTCGAGCGGATGATGCGCTGGCAGGACAAGCCTCGCCATCGCGGCGGTTTCGTCCGGCACGCCTCCCGCCCACACGACGAACGGAACTTTCTGGATCGCCTCGGCCACTCGCGCCGACGCGGGCATCGTGAAGACCGGATTTCCGCCGGCGATGAACACCGCATCGATCTTGCCGCCGCGCATCGCGTCAATCGCCGCGTCCACTTCATCCGGCGTGCTGGTCTCTTCGGCCGGCGAGCCTTCGAGGAACATCACGGTCTTGCCGAAATTGCCGGTGACCGCGTTGAGGATCATCGCCGCAAGATGAGCCGACGAATCGTCCGTGCCCGCGATTGCCAGCGCGCCGTCGGCCCTGCCGAACGTCTCGCCGAGCCTGGTAATGGTTTCCACCGGCACGCCGGTCCGCGCGCTCGTGGCAGCCGGATCGAAATTCGCGACCGCCTTGGTGAGCGCCGCGAGATCGAAGCCCGAGTTCTGCGAAACCCAGCGCTGCTTGATGAGAACGTTGAGCACGCTCCACGCAACATCGGCCTGCGCACCCGGAGCAGTCGCGATCCAGTCGTCGCACTTCGACGCCGTCATGCTGAGCCGCGGGCCGAGGTAGGTGGCGCGGCCAATGGTAAGCGTGCCGCGCCGCTTATGTGGCGTGCGGAACAGCGAGTATTGACGCGCGAGTTCCACCGGAGATTGCCAGGTCTCAAGAAAGTCCGCACCGAAGGAAATCAGCACTTCGGCCTGATCGATTCGATACGACGGCAGATCGCGCCGCCCAAAGATCGTTTTCGCCGCAACCCGCGCCGGTTCCTGGTTGATGGCCTCGTAAAATATCGCGCGCGACGAGCCATAAGCGCCGAGAAACGCGAGCGCGATTTTTCTGAAGGTCGGGCCCTCCGGCGAACCGAAGAACGCCACGCGGTCCTTGCCCGCCTTCGACGCCGCCGCCAGCCTGTCGCCGAGCATTTTGTTCGCTTCGTCCCACGAAACGGTCCGGATCGCGCCGTCGTCGCCGCGAACCTGCGGATGCGCAAGGCGATCGGGATTGTACAGACCTTGCAGCGCCGCCTGTCCCCGGGCGCACAAAGAACCCTGGCCAATGGGATCGGCCGGATTTCCCTCCAGCTTGACGACGCGCCCTTCCCGGATTCGCGCCACCATACCGCATCCCGCCGGGCACTCCGAACACGTCGTGGCAAAAAAACTCGGCACGCCGGGAACTACGTTCTCGTCGGGCACCACGTACGGGATCAGATGCCTCGCCGCCGGCTCGCAGCCAGGGATCGCCGCCGCCGCACCCGCAGTCGCGGCCAGCTTGATGAATGATCTCCTGGATATCGACGGTCCCTCGCGCATCTACCTACTCACTCAGTGATGACAGCCCACGCAGTCGAGCGTCGCTTTTTTCTCCGTGTGACAGTCCACGCAGAAACCCATGTTGATTTCAAACGCCGGCACCACGCGATCCATCGTTTCCACCGGGCCGTGGCAAGTCTGGCATCGCACCCCGGCATGAATATGCGGCCGATGCGTGAAGCGCACGAAGTCGGGCAGCGTGTACACGCGATTCCACTGAATCTCGAACGCCGCCGGCGTTTCGTCCGTCCACGGCCGCGTCACCGGCTGGATTCCGCCTCCCGCAATCCTGTCGCCGTGGCATCCCACGCATTTGGCTACCGCCGGGATGCCCGGTTCAGACGATCGACTTGCATAGGCATGGCAATACGAACAGGGAATCTTGTTCACCCCGGCGTGTACTCGATGGCTAAATGGTACCGGCTGAACTACGTCTGCCCGGGGCGCCCATGGCCGCTGCGACAGCGCGATCACTGCCCCTCCCAGGACCAGCATCGACAGGGCAAGCGCCAGCACTATCCGGTTTATGCTCACGATCAGGCTTGTGAATGTTGCAAAAGGCGCCGCTGCGCCACCACTCGGCAGCTAAAGTTTCTAACAGCACGGTCGTTCCAAGTAAAGTTAATGTTGCCCGCTGGGCTGGATCGTCCAATCAAAGGGCGCACCTGTGGATTCCCGTTGTGCGAAAACGCCGATTTATTGCGCCAAGTAGTTTCGACGGTCCGGAAAGTATGTTACTTAGGACTAGGTCCTTGTGGTCTGAGGCTGTTTCGACAGGTGCAAATCAAGACTGCTTCTCGACTGGGTCTTTTACCGCCCTACCTTTTCTTCCAACTTGACCGCCTGAAGAAGGAGGTGGCAAGCAAGGGCGTTGACGTTATCAGCCTCTCGATCGGCGACCCCGACCTGCCCACGCCGCGTCGCATCGTCGAGGCTCTCAAGCGCGCCGCCGACGACCCGGTAAATCACCGCTATCCCGACTACGAAGGCTTGCCGCGATTTCGCAATGCGTCCGCGGATTGGTACCGACGGCGTTTCGGCGTCAGCTTCGACCCTCAGCACGAGGTCTGCGCCCTGATCGGCTCCAAGGAAGGCATCGCAAACTTCTCGACCGCGGTCGTCGATCCCGGCGAAATCGTGCTGATTCCCGACCCCGGATACCCGGTGTACTACTCGGGATGCGTCTTCAACGGCGGCGAGCCGTATTTTCTGCCGCTCAGAAAAGAAAACGGATTCCTTCCCGATCTCGCCTCGATTCCCGCCGAAGTGGCGCGCCGCGCCCGGATGCTGTGGCTGAACTATCCGAACAATCCAACCGCGGCGACCGTTGACCTCTCGTTTTTCGAAGATGCGGTCAAATTCTGCCTCAAGCACGACATCATCCTCGCCCACGACAGCGCCTACTCCGAAATTGCCTACGACGGCTACCGCGCGCCGAGCGTTTTCCAGGCCGAAGGCTCGCGCGAATGCGCAATCGAGTTCCACTCGTTGTCGAAGACCTTTTCGATGACCGGATGGCGCGTCGGCTTCGCGATCGGCAACGCGGATTTGATCGGCGCGCTCGGCAAGGTCAAGACCAACATGGATTCCGGCGTTTTCCAGGCGGTGCAGGAAGCCGCGATCACGGGCCTGGAAGAGGGCGACGGCGACAAGCCCGCCGAATATTGCGCAATCTACAAGGAACGCCGCGACCTGCTGGTCGGATCGCTACGCGCGCTCGGGCTGGAATGCGAGAAGCCGCGGGCGACCTTTTACGTCTGGACCAAAGTTCCGCGTGGTTACACCTCGGTTTCATTTACCGAGCGCGTATTGAAGGAAGCCGGCGTCGCAATTACGCCCGGCTCCGGATTCGGCAAGGGTGGTGAGGGATACGTTCGCTTCTCGCTTACGGTGTCGAGCGAACGGTTGGTCGAAGCGGTGGACCGACTAAAGGCGCTGCGGTTTTAACGGCGAGGATGCCCCATAGGGCTTTCATCGGGATGGGCAGTAATCTAGGCGATCGAGCCGCCAATTACCGCGAGGCGATTGCGCGGATCGCTGCGATCCCGGACACGAGGATCGTGCGCCAATCCTCGATCTACGAGACCGAACCGATGGGCGATCTCAAGGGCGCGTTTCTAAACGGCGTCGTCGAAGTCGAGACTGAGCTCCCCGCCGAAGTTCTGATGCGCCGGCTGCTCGCGCTCGAGCGAATCATGGGCCGCAAGCGGGTCAAGGGACGCAAGCAATCCCGCGGCAAGTACCGGCCGCGAATCATCGACCTTGATTTGCTGTTCTTCAACAAGGAAACC
The DNA here is from genome assembly GCA_937889395.1 of uncultured Pseudomonadota bacterium. Taxonomy (GTDB): domain Bacteria; phylum Desulfobacterota; class Binatia; order Binatales; family Binataceae; genus Binatus. Next base: position 18,176 of record CALAOW010000137.1, read on the forward strand.
ATCGATACCCGAGTCCTCAAAGTACCGCATCCGCGCCTTCATGAGCGCCGCTTTGTGCTCGCCCCCATGAGCGAGCTGGCGCCCGCGCTGATCCATCCGAAACTCAACGCATCGATTTCCGAGATGCTCGCGGGACTCAAGTCGCCGTTTCGTGTTACGCTTGCACGAGCGGACCTGCTGAGGCCGCAACCGTCCAAACGCGAGGCATCCACCCGATGAAGTATTTTATCGACACCGCAGAGGTCGCCGAGATTCGCGAGGCTGCCAGTTGGGGGCTCATCGACGGAGTCACCACCAATCCATCCTTGATGGCGAAAACCGGGCGCCCGTATCACGACGTGCTGCGCGAGATTTGCGAAATCGTCGACGGACCGATCAGCGCCGAAGTCGTCGCAACCGAAGCTTCCGCGATGATCGAGGAGGGCGAAAAGCTCGCCAAGCTCCACAAGAACATCGTCGTGAAGTGCCCGATGATCATCGAAGGCCTCAAGGCGACCCACGAGCTCGCCAAACGCGGCATCCGCGTCAACGTCACGCTGATCTTCACGCCGCTGCAGGCGCTCGCGGCGGCCAAAGTCGGCGCCTCGTTTCTGTCGCCGTTTATCGGACGGCTCGATGACATCGGACAGGACGGATTCGCGATCGTCGAGGATATGGTGCAGATACTGTCGAACTACGACTATCCGGCCGAGGTGCTGGTCGCGTCAGTGCGCAGCACCACGCATCTGCTGCGCGCGGCCGCGGTCGGCGCCGATATCGCGACAGTGCCGTTCGCAGTGCTCAAGCAGACGCTGCATCATCCGCTGACGGATCTCGGGCTCGAGCGCTTCCTCGCCGACTGGCGCAAAACCAACCAGAAGATCTGACGGTTTCCCTCTCCCCCTTTGACGGAGACCAGAATGCACTTCGAGCGCGTGACATTGGAGATTGACGGGGCGGTCGGAGTCCTCACGCTCAACCATCCCGAGGTGCTCAACGCGCTCTCACCGCCGATGATCGGCGGTCTGATCGCGGCACTCGACGCGGTCGAGGCGGGCGACAGCGCCGTGCGATGCCTGGTCATGACGGGCGCGGGACGCGCCTTCTGCGCCGGCGCCAATCTGCGGGAGAGCGGCAGCATCAGCAGCGCGAAGCTCGATGCCGGCGCGGTGCTCGAGACCATGTACCACCCGCTCCTGCGCCGGCTGCGCGACCTTCGTGTACCGCTCGTCGCCGCCGTCAACGGAGCTTGCGCCGGCGGCGGGATGGGGGTGGCGCTGATGGCCGACATCGTCCTCGCCGCGCGCACGGCCTATTTCATGCAGGCCTTCCGCGGCATCGGCCTGGTGCCGGATTGCGGCTCGACCTGGCTCCTGCCGCGGCTCATCGGCCGGGCCCGCGCGCTCGAACTGTCGATGCTGGGGGAGAGGCTGCCGGCCGAGACGGCGCTGCAATGGGGCATTGTCAACCGCATCTGCGACGGCGATACGCTGCGCGAGGAAACCCTCAAGCTCGCCCGCAATCTAGCCGCCGGCCCGACCGTGGCATTGGACCTGACCCGCCGGCTCTATTGGGAGAGCACCGGCAATTCCTACGAGGAGCAGCTCGATTTGGAGCGCCAATTCCAGCGCACCGCCAGCCAAAGCGCCGACTTCCGCGAAGGCGTCCTCGCCTTTCTGGAGAAGCGCCCGGCGAAATTCCAGGGCAAATGAGGCACGCCCGCTAAGTCTCCGCGCCCGCAGGGGTGACCCCTGCACCCAGTGTTAAGGCCGCGCTCCGTTGTCGGCGGCATGCGGGAAGAATCACCTACGCGGTGGGCGGCAGGGGCTGCGACCCCTGCACCCGCAGTGACAAAACGTGAAAATCTGCGCAGCGCATCTTTTCACGACTACGCAATGGAAGAACCACGGGCGCGCGGTCGCCTACTGAGCGAAGCCGAAGGATCTCGCGCGCAAGCGCGTCTCGCCTAATTCGTAGCGGCGGCGGCGGCGGTGCGCTCGGCAATCAGGCGATCCAGCTCGGCGAGCAGCTTGGGCAGGACTTCTTCGTAGCCGAAATAACCGATCTTTTTATCTTTCTTCTTGAAATTCACCGTGCTCGGACCGCACCACAAGCCAAGGTCGGCGTCGTCGGTCTCGCCCGGCCCGTTAACTCGACATCCCATCACCGCAATCGTGATCTTGT
>CALAOW010000138.1 GCA_937889395.1 uncultured Pseudomonadota bacterium
CGTTGGCCTGCTCCCCAATTTCCCGCCAATCATAAGTAGAGTCCGCCGGTTGTTTTGCCCTCTTCGGGCGTTTGCGTTTCCTGTCTTTTTAGCGCCGCGAACTCGGTCGGCGTCAAGGCGCCGAGACTGCCGTGCGGCCGCAGGTGATTGTAGTCGTGACGCCATGCCTCGATCGTTTCGCGCGCCTCGGCGAGGGTGAGGAAGACGTGCTCGTTGAGGCATTCGTCGCGAAGTTTGCTGTTGAAGCTCTCGATGAAGGCGTTCTGCACAGGCTTGCCCGGCTCGATGTAGTGCCAGTCGAGACGACCAGTGGCCCAGCGCAAGACCGCGCAGCTGGTTAGTTCCGTGCCGTTGTCGCTGACGATCACCCTGGGAGTGCCGCGCTCGAACCCCAGGTGCTCGAGTTCACGCACCACGCGTACTCCGCCGAGCGAAGTATCCACCACCGTGGCCAGGCATTCGCGGCTGAAGTCATCGACGATGCACAGGATGCGGAAGCGCCGTCCATCGCTCAGTGCGTCTGACACGAAGTCGAGTGACCAGCGCTGGTTGATCGCGTTGGGCAACGTCATCGGTGCCCGCGTCCCCAGCGCGCGCTTGCGCCCTCGGCGCCGGCGTACCATGAGTCGCTCTTCGTGATAGAGCCGATACAGCTTCTTGTGATTCATCGCGTGCCCTTCGCGCGCCAGCATCCAGCCCAACCGCCGATACCCGAAGCGCCGCCGCTCCGCGGCCAGCTCGCGCAGTCGTTGCCGGACTGTCGCATCGTCCGGCCGCTTGCGCTGGTAGCGCAGCGTCGAACGGTCCAACCCCACCAGTCTGCATGCGTGCCGCTGACTCAGCCCGTGGCGCTCCATCACCCTGCCCACCGCCTCTCTCTGCACCACAGGCCTCAGACGTTTTTTCCGAGTAGGTCCTTGAGCGCCGCGTTGTCCAACATCGATTCCGCCAGCAGCTTCTTAAGCCGCCGGTTCTCGTCTTCCAACCCCTTCAGGCGACGCGCCTCCGAGACCTCGAGACCACCGTACTTCGATTTCCACTTGTATAAGGTCGCGCTGCAGATCCCGTGGCGCCGGCAGACCTCCTCGGTCTTGGCGCCGGCCTCGTGCTCCCTCAATACCCCTATGATTTGCTCCTCGCTGAACCGACTCCCTTTCATTGCCGTCTCCTTTTTCAGGCGACGGACTCTACCTCAAATTGGCTCAGTTTTCGGGGAGCAGGCCATGGTGAACCTCTCGCGTCCGCGCGTCGTCATGAACGGCTCGACGCTTGATTTTTTCTGTACTCCGTTTGGAACGCATCGATAACGTCTTGACTCCACAAGAAGCGGCGCAGAATTCCAAACACGACATTGTATGCAACTCCTTGAAACAGGAGCGCGTCCAGTTCGTAAATCTTTTGCCACTCCGGCTTCCAAATGCCCTTCCGCTTCAGTGTGTGATGGTGAAGAAAGCCCCGGAGTTCCACTAGTTTTTCGATCAACTTCTCTCGGCCTAGCGGCCGGTAGGTCCGGGCAAACTCAGCAAGGATAGTTTTGTTCATCGTGAATATAGGGCCAGGGTCCGTAAGAAGGAGATCGACCGCAGCGCAAAGCTCCCGAGACCCTAGGAACTCCTCGACAACGGCCGACGTCTTGAACTTGCCATTCGAAAATAGCGTCTCGAGGACGAAGTAGAAATCGTAGATCGCATCGACGTATTGCCGATCTTCGATGTCTCGGCAGCCTCTTCGGAAGAAATTCAACGGCGTTTCAAATTCCATGAGTTTGTCCGTCGCGATTACAGCGCGCGCAATTAGGTCGAAGGGAACAGACATGAAGCGATTTGGGTCCGGTCGGGTTGACCGCCGGCTGTAATTGTTGAATCCGATCTGAAGCCGCTCCTCGTCATTCTCGGGCAGCCATTCAACCAAGGGTTCCTCGATATCGATCGCGCGCACGCCGTAGGGCGCGAGAGCGCCCTGCAGTGTTCGAAGCTCCAGCTGAACGAACGGCAGATGGGGTGTATTCACTCGGAGTTCCAATTTCACGCCGGGAGCTGGATTCGGTACCACCTCAGGCCAGTCGCTTTTGTTTGGTACCGGCAGTGAAACGGCGAGGTGGGTAACAAGATTCTGCTCCCGTATGAACTCGTAGCGATAGAACTTTGTCTCGATCGGGAAGTTCTCAGCTAGGGTCAAAGTCCCATCAACTCTGAAGGTGAATTTGCACCGCATAACTTGATTCTGGCGCAATCACTGCTGCCAGGCCACGCGCGGGATAGGGTACCGCTTCGGGAGCCGGTTCGCCTCGTAGACTAGCGTCGCTTTGGCTGTCGCTTCTCAAAACCTGGTATTCGCCGCGGAGCCCTCTGTCGGAACCAGTTCACCACGCCCCCTCAGGCCATGCGAGGCCGTCTAGATTTGCGAAGGAATTCGGGCCGGTATCATTACCGAAAATTCGATCTGTGTGACAGGTCGCATGAAAGCGGGTACGTTGGCGCTGCATGGCTGAATGGCTGAAGCTGCTGGCATACGCGCTGCGCTCACTTTTCAAGTCTCGCGCGAGGCTCGAGGCCGAGAGTCTGGTCCTCCGCCAACAGCTTGATGGCAAGCTTCGCGATCTAATCCGACAGATGAGCATAGCCAACCCGCTCTGGGGCGCGCCACGCATTCATGGCGAACTGCTCATGCTCGGAATCGAGATTGCCGAGTCGACCGTCGTGAAATACATGGTGCCGAGGTCCGCTCGACCGGCGTCGACAGTGGATTGATCGATAGCGTCGCCGACGACATCCTCGCCGCGCTCACTGACTCCCATCCGGTTGCGATTTCAGTCGTGCGTGGTTAGCAAAAATTAGATCCGGACGTATTGATGATGCAGTCCTCCGAGGAGCGGCAGCGCAGTGATTTGCCCGACGCGCCTGCAACTGGCCCTCTCTCGTCAACGGATATCTCCGTAAAATCCCTAAGAACTATGCGGGTTTCAAGCGAGAGCGAATTGTTTTTGCGGAGCACAGGCATTTTGGTACTTCCCCGCCGTGGACGAGGAAGCTCTGTTTCGGCGACGCTTACGGCAACTCGTGCTCGAGAAGTACGGATCGCTGGATCGGTTTTACTTGGAGACAGATTTTTCGAAGGGCCATTTATCGCAAATTCTTCGGGGCAAGCGCAGTCCCTCGCTCGCGACCATGACGAAGCTGGCGAAGGTCCTGAACGTTAAGGTGGCGGAGTTCTTTCGACCAGTTTAGATCGTCCGCCAAATTCGCCGCATGGAACTGTCGTCCTAGTTTCGCGGGGCGGATCAAATGACGACCGACTCTACTTATGATTGGTTGGAAATTCGGCAGCAGGCCAGCCGCTATACTGCGGCGTGGATCGTCGGGAGCCGCTCGCTCCAGCGAACCTCGCCTTCGAGCTGCGCCGCAAGACGGAACAGAAGATCTTCGCGGTTCATGGCGGCGATGAACTGCACTCCGATCGGAAGACCTTCGCCGTTCCAATGCAGTGGCAGGGAGATCGCGGGCTGGCCGGTGATGTTGAACGGTATGCAAAAGGCGAGGATCGCGCCGCTGCGCGTAAAGGCGTCGAGCGGTTTGGCTGGGTCAGGTACGAACTCACCAATTCTCGGTGAAGGACGCGTGATGGTCGGAGTAATGAGGATATCAAAGCCGTCCGCCCACCATGAGGCCATTGCGCGGCTGAAATGGTTATAGAATTCGAGCGCCTCCAGATACTGTGTTGCCGAGACTCCTTTTCCTGATTCGGAGACCAGCCAGTTGTCCGAGTCCAGGTCGTCGGGACGTATCTCGCGCCCGATAGCCTGTCCGAGCCATTCTACCTCGCGTGCCTGCGATGCGGTGATCACGTTCAGGACGGACTGCATTGGCTCCATCTTCACCAGCGCGGCCGGGTGCGACGCTTCGACGGTGTGGCCCAGCCGTTCGAGGAGGCGGCCGGCCGCTCGCACAGCTTCGCTGCAATCGGGGTGAACCTCCTGGCCGGGATAGCTGTCCATGAGGCCGATGCGCAGCCTGCCCGGCGGCGTCCCGACCTCCTCGCGGTAGGGCCGCCGGGGCGGAAGCGCGCCATACGGGTCACCCGGCATCGGGCCCTGCACGCAATCGAGCAGGGCCGCTGTATCGCGCACCGTGCGCGTCACCGCGAACTCGAAGACCATCCCTGCCCAGAACTCGCCGACGTCGGGTCCCAACGAGATGCGCCCGCGGCTGGGCTTCAACCCGATAAGGCCACATTGGCTGGCGGGGTTGCGGATCGACCCTCCCCCATCGCTGGCATGCGCGAACGGCACCATTCCGGCAGCCGTGGCAGCGGCGGCGCCACCGCTGGATCCGCCAGAGGAGCGCTCTGGGTTCCAGGGGTTGCGCGTGGGGCCATATGCGTCGGGCTCGGTCGTTGACCATGCGCCAAGCTCGGGGACGTTCGTGCGCCCGACTATCACCAAGCCGGCAGCGCGGAACTTGTCTACCAGATGCGAGGTCGTCGTAGCCCGGTAATTGGCTTCTTTGAGAACGCGAGTGCCCCAGTGGATTGGATCACCTGCCAAGTTCCCGCCTCCAAGGTCCTTCAACAAAAACGGTACGCCGCGAAACGGCCCGTCGGGCGGCCCGCTGCGCGCTTGTGCCATCGCGCGCTCAAAGCTGCGATGGATCACCGCGTTGAGCTTGGGGTTGAGGCGTTCGATCCGCTCAATTGCGGCCTCAATCAGATCAAGCGGCGATGCTTCGCCGCGACGGACAAGCTCCGCTTGCGCGGTGGCGTCTAATTTCGCGAGCTCATCACTCATGACGTTCCTCCCAAGAGATGGGAACCATCGCGCCGCCGCCTTTGGTTCTCGATCTCGTCCGTTCGAGTCGGTCGCAATTTAGCGCGTTTCAATTCACGCCGGCAATTTTTGCGGAGGACAATAGGCTCGGCCACGCCAATCCCGCGGTCACGCTACTCGTGTACTCGCATTTCCTGAAACACGCCGAAAGCGCCGTGGCCGATCGGCTCGCCGACGAACTCATGGGCTGCCCTTCAGCGACGAGAACTCAGAAAGATATGGTTGTTCCACGCCCGGACGAACGTTCTGCGGGTGCGCTCATCGGTCGTTCCTCAAGAGTCGGCCATCAGCCAAGTCAAGAACGTTTTTCGAAAATTCGTGCATAGGTCTTCTGCGTTGCGGCGGCCTGATCTTGCGCCTTCTTCCGCTCCTCCGGCGTTGCCATCTCGGCGATCATTTTGCGCTCCAGAGCAACACCATCTTTCAGCGTCAATTCGACGCCGCGATTGACCAACTGTTTTGCGGTCTTGAGCGCATAGGCAGCCCGCTCGACATAAACGCCCGCCATTTTCTCGCACTCCTTGATCAGCTCTGCTGCGGGGGCCACGCGATTAACCAGCCCCACTCGAAACGCTTCTTCCGGCGTCCACGGAAGGCCGCTGAAAATCATCTCTTTGGCAACGCCGGCGCCGACCAGGCGCGGAAGGCGTTGCGTTCCCCCGCCGGCGGGCAGGGCGCCAAACCGGATCTCCGGGAGACCGATCGTGGCCGCGTCTGAAATAACTCTGACGTCGCATGCCAGCGCGATTTCGCACCCGCCACCCATCGCAGCACCGTTGATCGCTGCGATTACCGGAACGCGCGATTCTTCGAGCGCGCTGAACAGGTCGCGTCGCGGCATCGGCGGTTGGTCTGCGGGATTCTGCTCAGAACGCTGCTCGCGAGCGCGTTGCGCGAAGTCCCGCAGATCGGCGCCGCCACAGAAGTGTTTGCCGGCGCCGGTGAGAATGACCACGCGGTACTCGAAGTCCGCTTCCACCTCATCCATCGCACTGACCACTTCCCGCATGAGCTGGAAGCTGATCGTATTCGCGCGATCGGGCCGATTCAGCGTCAGGTAGCCGACTCCTTCCTTGCGCTCCAGTACTATTGTTTCGTACTTCATGGTGTTCCCCGCCTGATGAACCTCGGCTACATCGCGAACGAATAGCCGCCGTTGACCGGTATCGTTTGTCCGGTGATCCAGCTTGAAGCATCGGAACTGAGAAACAGGATCATGTTGGCCGCATCCTCCGGCTCGCCAAGGCGCTTGATCTGGTAAACCTTCAGGATTCGCTTGACCGTTTCCGGATCGGAGGTGGCGCGTTCGATGGCCGGCGTGCGCGTCGTGCCCAGTGCAACACAGTTGGCGGTGATTCCCGCCCGGCCGAGGTCCTTGGCAACCGCCCGCATGAAGCCCGCCGCGCCCGCCTTGGCGCCTGAGTAGATCTCCAGATTAGGCTCACCCACCCGACCCGCATCGGAGATTACGGTCACGATCTTGCCGTATTTGTTAGCGATCATTGCGGGGCCTGCCACTCGCACGCAGTTCAGCACGCCGAAGAGATTGGTGCCGAGGAAAGGCTCCCAGTCTTTGGGCTCCTGTTCCCAGAAGGGTTTGCGCGCGATGGCGCTGGGATCGGCTCCGGCATTACCCGCGTTGTTGACCAGGATATCGACTTTGCCGAAAGTCGCTCGCGCTTTTTCAAACATCGCTGTGACCGACGCAAAATTGGTCACGTCGCATTGCGCCGCGATAGCTTTGACGCCAAGCTTCTCCGCCTCGGCGGCTACAGCCTCAGCGCGCTCGAGGCGGAAATCGTTGACGACCACGCCGCCAGCATTGTTCTCTGCGAAGCGCAGCACGACCGCGCGTCCCACGCCTTGTCCGGCGCCGGTTACCAGGCCGACGCGTCCCGTGAGATCGAGAATGTTAGCGCTCACGTTTCACCTCCAAATGCTTTGAGTTCTAGACGAGTACTCCGGACTCACCCAATTGCGCGATTTCCGTTTCCGGCATCCCCAGAACCGCGGCCAGCACTTCTTTTGTGTGCTCACCGATTCGCGGCCCCCGCCGAGTCGCCGAAAGGCAGGTGCGAGCGAGCGAGAACCGCGGCCCCTCGATGACCGCTTGGCCGAAAACCGGATCATCAATTTTGTTGAGGTGTCCCGCTTCGAGCAGATCGGCGTCGCGCGCGAGGTCGCCACCTCCGCTCACGACATGAGCCGGCACTCCCGCCGCTTGCAGGCGATGCTCGATCGCTTCCGCCTCCTGCTCATGGGTCCAACCGGCGATCGGCTCCTCCAACTCGGCGCGATGGCGCAGCCGGCCGATAATCGTGTCGAACTTCGCATCGCGCAGCTTCCCGCCGATCAAGACGCGCAACGCATCCCAGTGACCGGGATCCGAAGCATCGATCGCGATCCATCGATCTTCCCCGCTGCACGGATATACGCCCTGCGGCGCCTGCAGCGGCGACCCTGCGATGCCGTGGCGTTCCGGAATCGTGCCGTTCGCGGCATATTCGTAATACGCGGGCATCATGAACTGAATTCCTGCTTCGGCTTGGGCGACATCGATATAGCATCCCTCGCCGGTGCGCGATCGGCGATGGAGCGCTGCGAGGATGCTCGCAACTATAAACCTCGGCGTCACCGCATCGGTCCATGGACCCCACGGCCCAGTGGGCTCGCGATCGGCCCATCCGATTTGATATGTCGCACCCGACATCGCCGCGCCCATCGTGCCGACGCCACTGGTGCCTTTCGCGTACGGCCCCGTCTGTCCGAGCAGGCTCGTCGAAGCCATTATGATCCGGTCATTGCGCTGCTTCAGATCCGAGTACCCCAGATGAAGCGTCTCCAGCACGCCCGGTGTGAAGCTTTCCAGCACGACATCCGCCCATTGTGCCAGTCGAAGGACTATTTCTCGCCCCTCAGGACGGCGGATATCGATCGCGATGCATCGTTTTCCCGCGTTGAGGTTGTGATAGCTGACCGAGCGTTCGGGCCCCATCTTCCCGTCCTTGAAAGGACCGAGCGTGCGAACCGGATCGATGCGTTTCGAGCTTTCGACCTTGATCACATCGGCGCCCATGTCGGCCAGGTAGCGCCCGCTGGACGGCCCGACCATCACCCAGCTCAAATCGAGCACATGAATGCCTTCCAGCGGCGCTGCCATCCTAGATTCCTCCTGCTACAAACAGCGCCTGGATTTCAGCTTTGGAAAGTCCGAGTTCCTCTTCAAAGATCTGAGCAGTGTGTTCGGACAATTTCGGCGCGGGGTGTTTGATCTCGATCGAGTAGTTCGAGAATTGTGCAAATCGCGCGGGCACATCGATTTCGCGGCCCGCCTCGAGACTCACCGGGGTGAAGAGTCCGCGCTCGCGGTACTGCACGTAGCCGGCAACGTCCTTCATGTTCATCACCGGCGACGCGAGCAGTCCAAGTCTGCGCGAGGCCTCTGCTATCTCAGCCTTGGTCTTCGACCGCGCCAGCGACTTGAGTCCGTCCACCAGCGCCTGCAGATCCTGTGGCGATGCCTTACCCGCCATCAGGTCGCTAATGAATGAGGACCAGCTTATCTCGGCGATTCGCCGGTCCAAGCGCCCCTCTTCAGCCGCCCATTTCGCCAGCCGCCGCGTCATCTGCCCGAACACCGGGCCGAAGCCTATCGTGATCAACGCGAACCCGTCCGCGCATTCGTACACGCTTGGAACTTGCGCACCCGCTATCACCATCGCGCCTTGCGCCCGCATGGACTCAGGATTGCCCGAGCCTGGAACAAGCGCCTGTCCGAATGCGCTCATCATCGCGGCGATCCTGGCCGATACACCGGCGCGCTGACCCAGGCCGTCGCGATCGCGTGCGATGAGTCCTGCGAGCGTCGCAATCGCAGCGTCGGCGCCCGCTTCCATCATCGCCTGCGGCACCGGGAAAAAAAGTGGAGGGCGATCGATATCTCCCGTCATCGCCGGCGAGCCGCTAGCCGCCATCACGGTAAAATCGGTCGCTGCGTAATCGCTCTTCGGGCCGGTGCGGGCGAAGGGGGTGACCGTGCATCGGATTGTGCGCTGCGAAAATTCGATCGAGTCCAGCGGCGATCTTTTGCCCCAGCCGGCAGCTTCGATCACTACGTCGAATCTTGCAGCCAGGTCTCGCATCAACGCGTTGCCGTCGGGCGACGAGAGGTTAAGCGTGATTCCGCGCTTGTTGTAATTGAGCGCTTGCCATGTGAGGCTTCGCTCGATTCCGGGAATATCGCCCAGGAATGGAGCAAACCGCCGCCCCGGAGATCCCGCAGGCGGCTCGACTACGACTACATCCGCGCCAAGATCCGCAAGCATCCTGCCCGCGAGCATCGTCTCAGGTGCGGATATTTCAAGGACGCGAACGTCATCGAGCATGAGCGCGGCTCCCGCTCTCATTAGTCGCGCGACGCGCCGGGCCCAGGCTTCGTTCGATACTTAGAATGAGTTCGCGGCTGACTCGGTCGACGTCGAAGGCGGGCGGCTTCATGAGATGTTGCACTACCAGTCCTCGAAGCGTTCCTACGAACAGCGCCGCATATGCGGCCGGATCGACATCGCTGCGGATCTCGCCGGCTCGCATTCCTTCTTCGATCAACTTCTGCACCGCCATCCGAAATTTACGGTCCGCTTGCGCCATCTCGCCTCGAATCTCCCGGAGCGGACCGAGCGCCTCGCCGATCAGCACGTACATCGCGTTGCGATCGCTCGCTGCGGCCATGCGCAGATAAGTCTCTGCCGTGACGATCAGCGCTTCCATCCCATGGAGCCCTGCCAGCGCGGGCTCCAGCAATTTTGCGAACTCACGCTGCAGGCGCTCGGTCACGGCGCGTACCAGCGCGCCCTTCGATCCGAACCGATGGCTTACGAGCCCGTGGCTGTAGCCGGACAACTCGCCGATTTCCACCAGCGTCGTCCTGCTGCCTCCCTGGCGTTCAATTAGTTTGAATGCGGCGTCGAGCATTCGCCTATCGGACAGCTCCCGCCGCTGAGCCTGCGTGCGGCGTCGGCGCGGCGAACGCTTTAATTGAGACGAACTGGCCATTGTGGTCGGAGGATATATACTTGCTGGTTAGCATGCAACTATTGACGGGCGCGGAAGGTTCGTCCTACCATCTCGCGCGGGAGGCGAACATGCCCAATCGAACAGCCGT
>CALAOW010000139.1 GCA_937889395.1 uncultured Pseudomonadota bacterium
TCCGGCTCGCACGCTCCGCAATTGATGCATTCGTTCGTGATCGTCGTCGCCATCTCGTGAACCCCGGTCTATCGACAAAACTGGATTGTGATCAACTTCAGAAAAACTCTAACAACGCCGATTTGAGCGGGCAATCGCTTCCCCACTAACTGTTCTAACAGGACCCTACGACCTCTCGCTCAGGGTAAACTCCGCCCGCATCTCTCTTGACACTGGGTGCAGGGGTCACCCCTGCCTTTTCGCGGCGACGTGGTTTTGACTATGCTGAGCGCGCAGCCGCGGTACGCCCGGCCCGAAGCGCAATCACGACCGCAGGAGTGTCTCGCACATGGATCTTCAATTCACGTCCGAAGAAGAAGCATTTCGACTAAAGGTCCGCGGCTGGTTCGCCAAGAACATGTCGAGCAGCGGCCTGTCCGCCGACAGCGAGGGCCGCGACGACAAGATATGGATCGCCAAGGCCAAGGCCTGGCAGCGCAAACTGTACGAGGCCGGCTACGTCGCGCTCGCATGGCCCAAGGAATACGGCGGCCAGGCGTTGGATCCCGTGCGGCAATCGATCGTCAACGACGAGATGGTCCGGGCGAAGGTGCCGTATCTCGTCGGCCAATTGGGACTCTCGATGCTCGGGCCGACGCTTATCTCGTGGGGCAGCGAGGAACAGAAGCAGCGCTACCTGCCGAAAATTCTCACCGCCGAAGAAATCTGGTGCCAGGGTTACTCCGAACCCGGCGCGGGTTCCGACCTCGCCGCGCTGAAGACGCGCGCGGAAATCGTCGGCGATGAGTTCGTCGTCAACGGGCAGAAAGTCTGGACCTCCGGCGCGCAATACGCCGACATGATGTTCTGCCTGGTGCGCACCGACCCCGAAGCGCCCAAGCATCGCGGCATTTCATACATGCTTATCGACATGCACACGCCGGGAATCACCGTGCGTCCTCTGGTTCAGATGACCGGCGATCGCGGCTTCAATGAAGTGTTCTTCGACAACGTCCACGTGCCGCGAAAAAATCTGGTCGCCAAGCTCAACGAAGGATGGATCGTCGCCAACGCCACGCTCTTTCACGAGCGCAACATGCTCGGCTCCGCCAGCGGCAGCGAGCAGCGTTTCAACCGCCTGCTCGCACTTGCCAAATCGATCAAGCGCGGCGGCCGCCCGCTCACCGAGGATCCGGTCTTCCGCCAGCGGCTCGTGGAGCTGGAGATCCGCGTCGAGGCGATGCGCTATCACGCGCTGCGCCAATTGACCGATCAGATTCGCGGCAAGAATCCGGGCGTCGAGGCGATGATCAACAAGCTGGTAGGCACCGAGCTGAATCACGACCTCGCCACCGCCGCGATGGAGGCGATGGGCGACTACTCGATGCTCGCGCGCGACGACGAAGCCGTGCTCGATCACGGTTACTGGCCGTACGAGTGGATGTTCTCGCTCGGGCTGGTGATCGGCGGCGGCACGTCGCACATTCAGAAAAACATCATCGCGGAGCGCGGCCTCAAGATGCCGAAATCCCGCTGAGCCGTGTGAGGGTGCAGACAAACTAAGCAGGAGAGCGTCGACGGCGCGGGACTCGGGATGCTCGACATGGCGATGATTCTCGAAGAGGGCGGCTACGCTGCGATGCCGGGGCCGTTCCTGTTCTCGTCAGTGCTTGCGGCCAGCGCGCTCAAACTCGGCGGCTTCGAATTCGCGCTCGAGCCGCTCGATATCGGCGGGTGAGAGGCTGAAATATCTGGCTTCGGGATGATGGAAGACGACGGCGCTGACGGCGCTTTCGGGGTCCATCATGAAGCCCTCGGTCAATTGCACGCCGATCGCATTCTTCTCGACCTCGAGCAGCCGGAACAGCGGCTTCTGATCCTCGAGACGGGGACAGGCCGGATAGCCGAACGAGAAGCGCTTGCCGCGATAGTGCGCCTGCACGAGATCCTTGAGCGAGAGTCCCGGCGGATCGCCGATTCCCCACATCCGGCGAATCTTCGCGTGCAGCAGCTCGGCAAACGCCTCGGCGCCCTCGAGCGCGAGCACCTGCAGGATATGCGAGCGCAGATAGTCGCCCTTGTTCTTCCAATCCTCCGCGAGCGCGCGCACCCCGGCGCCGATGGTCGTGACAAACATGCACAAATAGTCGGTGCGGCCGGAATCGCGCGCCGCGACGTAGTCGGCCAGACACAAATGCGGCGCGTCGCTCTGGCGGCCAAAAGTGAACGACTCGAGCACCGTTTTGCCGTCCGGTGAATAGATCATGACGATGCGATCGCCGTCCGATTGCGCGGGGAAAAACCTGTAAACGGCGTTCGCGGAAATGTCGGCGCGCGCGAGAATCTGCTCTGCGACTTCCTCGACCCGATCGTGAAGTTCCCGCGCCTTCGAGTCGCCGGCCTCGAACGCCTCGACGAAATTCTGAAACCCGAGATGCTTGGCGTAGAGACTCTTGGGATTGATGTACTCGAAAATCTCGCCGAGATCGTAGTTGCGGATCGCATGAGTCTTGAGGTCGGGCGGCTTCGGAATCTCGACGTCGCGGCGCACCGATGAAGTGCGTGGCGCCGCGGCCGCGCTCGCATCGACGACCTTCGGCGCGGTCTCGAGCATCTTCCTGGACTGCTCGGCAAGCACGTGCTTCAGCGATTCGCGCCGTTCGAAATCCATGATCTGATTGGCGAGATCCAGCCCGTTCATCGCGTCGTTGGCGTACGCGACCAGACCTTCGTACTCAGGCGCGATTTTCATCCGCGTGAATCGGTTCGACAGCGCCGCGCCGCCGACCAGGATCGGACAATCGATTCCCGCAGTCTTCAAGTCCTGCGCCGTCGCGACCATCATCTGCGCCGACTTCACGAGCAAACCCGACAGACCGATCGCGTCGGGTGCATGCTCGCGGAAGGCTTTGATCAGTTCCTCGGGCGGCACCTTGATGCCGAGGTTGACGACCCGGTAGCCGTTGTTGCTGAGAATGATCTCGACCAGGTTCTTGCCGATGTCGTGGACGTCGCCCTTGACCGTCGCGAGAATAATTTTGCCCTTGGCCGCGCTTTCGGACTTCTGCATGTGCGGTTCGAGGTGCGCAACGGCGGCCTTCATCGCTTCGGCCGATTGCAGGACTTCGGCGACGATCATCTGGTTGGCGTTGAACAGCCGCCCAACCTCGTCCATGCCCTTCATCAACGGGCCGTTGATGATTTCGAGCGGTCCGCGGGCAGCCAGCGCCTCGTCGAGGTCCTCGAACAAGCCGTCCCTCGAACCCTCGAGAATGTAGCGGGCCAGGCGATCGTCGAGCGGCATCGACTTGCGATCCTCGGCCGTCACAGTGCTTTTGCGCGCTCGGAAATAGGCGGCAAATGCCGCGATTGGATCGTCGCCGCGCCACCAGATCAAATCCTCGGCGAGTTTCCGCTCTTCTTCCGGAATGGACGGGTAACGGTGCAGTTTCTCTGAATTAACGATCGCGAGGTCGAGACCCGCCTGCACGCAATGATAGAGCATCACGGCGTTGAGCACTTCGCGGCCCGCGTCGGGAAGTCCGAACGAGACATTCGAGATGCCGAGGATCGTCTTGCAATTCGGCATCGCCTGTTTAATCAGCCGGATGCCTTCGATCGTCTCGACGCCGGAGCCAATATAATTTTTGTCGCCGGTGCCGACCGGGAAAACCAGCGGATCGAAGATGATATCTTCGGGCTCGACGCCGTATTTTCCGGTGAGCAGCTTGAACGATCGCTCCGCCACTTGCAGCTTGCGCGCGCGCGTAACGGCTTGCGCCTGTTGCTTGTCGTCGTCGATGCATCCGACGACGAGCGCGGCGCCGAAGCGGCGCGCCAGCGGCACGACCTTGTTGAAGCGATCCTCGCCGTCTTCGAGATTGATCGAATTGATCAGTGACTTGCCCGGCATGCGCTTGAGCGATTCTTCGATGACACGATGATCGGTCGAATCTATCATCAGCGGCACTTTGACTTTTTTGACTTCGATTTCGAGAAAGCGTGTGACATCCGCCATCTCGTCGCGATCGGGATCCTGCAGGCATACATCGAGGATGTGCGCGCCGCGGCGCACTTGCACACGTCCCACTTCGGAAGCTTCCTCGAACTTGCCGTCGGCGACGAGCCGCTTGAACTTGCGGCTGCCGAGCACGTTGGTCCGCTCGCCGACGATCACAGGCCGTGTGTCGTTGTCGATGACGAGAGTCTCGATTCCGGAAACCACTGAGCGCCTGACGGTAGAGCGCTGTCGCGGCGCCTTGCCCGCCACGGCTTGAACCAGCAGCCGAATATGTTCCGGCGTCGTGCCGCAGCATCCGCCGACCAGATTGACCCATCCATTTTCTGCAAAGCGCGCGATTTTCCCCGCGAGCATCGCGGGCGTCTCATTGTAATGCCCTTCTTCGTCGGGCAAGCCCGCGTTGGGCACGCACGCGACAAAGAATCGCGAAATGCCGGAGAGAGTGCGCAGATGATCGGTCATGAAGTCGGGGCCGGTGGCGCAGTTGAGGCCCATCCAAAGCAGGTCGCGATGCGCGAGCGAGGTGTAGAAGGCCTCGATATCCTGCCCGCTGAGCAGAGTGCCCATCGTCTCGATCGTTCCCGACACTGCGACCGCGGGCACGACGCCGAGTTTTTCGATCGCAGCCTCGATGCCGACAAGGCCGGCCTTGCAGTTCAGCGTGTCGTTGACGGTTTCGAGGAGCAGGATGTCGGCACCGCCCTCGATCAAACCTTCGGCCTGCACCTGGTACCCGTCGCGCATCTGATCGAGGGTGACGCCGCCGGTGACCGAGATGCTCTTGGTCGTCGGGCCCATCGAACCCGCCACGAATCGCGGCTTGCCGGCAGTGCTGAAGCGGGCGGCTTGCTCGCGCGCGAGAGTCGCAGCGAGGCGGTTGAGCTCGTGCGCGTCGCGTTCGAGACCGTATTCGGCGAGCACGATAGGACTGGCCTGGAAACTCGCGGTCTCGATTATGTCGGCGCCCACTTCGAGAAACCCGTCGTGCATGCGGCGAATCAGCTCCGGCCGCGTGCGCACGACATTCTCGTTGCAGCCCTCGTATCGAGAGCCGCCGTAATCCGCGGCGCTCAGATTCTCGCCGAACACGAAGGTGCCGAATGCGCCGTCCAGAACGAGGATTCGTTCGGCGAGCAACTCCTTGAGGAGCTTGATCCTGTGCGCATCGGTGGTCATTGTTGGATGCCCGCTTAAGATGCGGGCGGTAACAGATTAAGTTATCCTAGCGATGCAAACCGCGCAATTTTGCCCGATGCGCGTGCGTCCGCGCGGCGAACGGGCCGCAAACGGCTTCTCTCAATGAGCACAAACTCGCAGTCGCAAGGGCAGAAACGTCTCGTGCTGGTGACGGGCGGCGCCGGCTTTATCGGATCGCATCTGGTGGACGCGCTCGTCGCCGCCGGATTGCGAGTGCGGGTGATCGATAACTTTGCCACCGGCCGGCGCGAGTATGTGAACCGCGCGGCCGAGTTCGTCGAAGCGGATATCCGCGAGGCGTCCTCGATCGGCGATGCCTTCGACGGCGTCGATACTGTGTTCCACGTGGCGGCGCTGCCGCGCATTCCGCTTTCGATCGCGAAGCCGGTCGAAACGCACATGACCAACGTGGTCGGGACGCTGAACGTGCTGATCGCAGCGCGCGATCGGAAAGTCCGGCGCGTGGTGTACTCGGGATCGTCGTCGGTGTACGGCGAGCAGGCGAAGATGCCGCTGGTCGAGACGATGACGCCGAATCCGCTCAATCCGTACGCGCTGCAGAAGTATGTCGGCGAGCAATACGCGCGCATGTTTCATCGGTTGTTCGCGATGCAGACGATTACGCTGCGCTACTTCGGCGTGTACGGTCCGCGAATGCCTGACGAGGGGTCGTACGTGCTGGCGATCGCGGCGTTCCTGAAGGCGCGGCGCGAGGGCCGTCCGCTAGAAATTCACGGGGACGGCGAACAGACGCGGGATTTTACGCACGTCAGCGACGTGGTGTCCGCGAACATCCTCGCGATGGACTGCGCGATTGCCGACGGGCGGGCGATAAACATCGGGCGCGGCGAGAACGTCAGCGTGAACCGGATTGCCGCGATGATCGGTGGACGGACAGTCCGCCGCGAAGCGCGCGTCGGCGACATGCGCGATACGCTCGCGGATCGCACACAAGCCGAGCGGGTGCTCGGATGGCGTCCGCGCGTGTCGATCGAGGACGGGATCGCGGATTTGCTGAAGTGATATTGCACAGCGCCGATCGGAAATCCGACCGGCGCTGTGCGCACGGCGCGATTGAATGGCGCGCGCTTAGTCGAACATCAGCACCGTGCGCGCGACTTCTCCGGCCTTCATCGCGCGGAACGCCTCGTTGACGTCCTCGAGTTTGCCGCGGCGCGTGATCATGTCGTCGAGGTCGAGCCGCCCTTGCTGATAGAACTCGATGATGCGCGGCATGTCGATGCGGAAGCGGTTCGATCCCATGAAGCATCCCTGGATGCGCTTCTCGAACAGGAACGAGAAACCGTCCACTTCGACTTTCTGCCCGAGCGGAACCATCCCGACAATTGTGGCGATGCCGCCGACGGCGATCGATTCGTAAGCCTGCTCGGCTGCCGTCTTGAGTCCGATCGCTTCGAACGAGTAATCGACGCCGCCGCCAGTGAGCGAGCGAATCTGGCTAACCGCATCGCCCTTTGACGCATCGACGGCGTGAGTCGCGCCAAGCTTTTTGGCGAGCTCGAGCTTGGTGGGGAACATGTCCACCGCGATGATCATTCGCGCGCCCGCGATTCGCGCACCCTGGATGATCGCGAGGCCGACTCCGCCGGCGCCGAACACGGCGACGGTCGATCCCGGCGCAACTTTCGCGGTGTTAAGCGCGGCGCCGACGCCCGTCATCACGCCGCATCCGATCAGCGCGGCGCGATCGAGCGGCACATCGTCGGAAATCTTCACCAGTGCATTTTCGTGCACCAGCATCTTTTCGGCGTATCCCGACAGGTCGGCGAACTGATTGACCAGCTTGCCCTTCTGCGAGAGGCGCGGCGGGTCGCCGGCGGCGCGTTGCGTGGCCGCCTGGTTCGAGCAGATGTTCGGATGCCCGGACATGCATTCCTCGCAGTAGCCGCAAAAGACCGACAGGCACGCGATCACGTGGTCACCGGGCTTGAGGTACGAGACCTGCGCGCCGACTTTCTCGACGACGCCGGCGGCCTCGTGGCCGAGGATCGCGGGCGTCGGCCAAAAGTACAGCCCGTCCACGAAATGAAGATCGCTATGGCATACGCCGCTGGCGACCGTGCGCACGACGACTTCGCGCGCTTTGGGTTCGTCGATATCGACCTGCTCGATGGTGAGTGGCTGACCGGGACCGTTGAAGACAGCAGCTTTCATCTGGATTGCTCCTCTTTTCAGTGAATCCGCGCTAGTTGAACATCAGGACTGTGCGCGCGACCTCGCCGGCTTTCATGGCGCGGAATGCCTCGTTGACGTCCTCGAGCTTGCCGCGGCGGCTGATCATGTCGTCGAGATTGAGGCGGCCCTGCATGTAGAAGTCGATGTAACGGGGCATGTCGATGCGGAATCGGTTCGAGCCCATGTTCGAGCCTTGCAGCTTGCGCTCGGTCAGAAACATGTAGCCGTCGATTTCGACCTTCTGGCCGACGGGAATCATGCCGATCACGGTCGCAGTGCCGCCGGCTTTGAGCGAGTTGAACGCCTGCTCGGCGGCCTTCTTGAGTCCGATCGCTTCAAACGAATAGTCAACGCCGCCGCCGGTCAGTTTTTTGATTTCATCGACGGGATCGCTGTTCGACGCGTCAACGGTGTCGGTCGCGCCCATCCGCCGGGCCATCGCGAGCTTGCCCTCGAACATATCGACCGCGATTATTCTGCGCGCGCCCGCGATCCGCGCGCCCTGGATTGCGGCCAGTCCAACGCCACCCGCGCCGAAGACCGCGACCGTCGAGCCGGCTTCGATCTTCGCGGTATTGAGCACCGCGCCGACGCCGGTGGTGACGCCGCATCCGATCAACGCCGCGCGATCCAGCGGCAGGTCTTCGCGAATCTTCACCACCGCATTCTCATGCAGCAGCATCTTCTCGCAATAAGACGAGATATCCAGGAACTGATGGACCGGCTTGCCCTTCTGCGAGATGCGCGGCTTGTCCTGCGGATTGCGCTGCGTGGCGGCCTTGTTCGAGCATCGATTCGGATGCCCCGACATGCACTGCTCGCAGTAGCCGCAGAACACCGACAGACAACAGATCACGTGATCGCCGGGCTTCACGTAGGTCACCTGTTTGCCGACTGCTTCGATGATTCCGGCGGCCTCGTGGCCGAGCACCGCGGGCGCAGGGTACGGGTATAAACCGTCGACGAAATGCAGGTCGCTATGGCATACGCCGCTGGCGACGGTTTTGATCAGGACTTCGCGGCCCTGCGGTTTGTCGAGTTCGACGTCCTCGATACTGAGCGGCAAATTGGGCCCGTGGAAAACGGCGGCTTTCATTCTGAGTGCTCCTTGAGTGTGGCGATAATCTTGGCTGCACGTGCGGGCAACGAAAAACGAAAAGCGAAAAATGCCCTGCGCCGCGCGAGCACCGTGGCGACTACCTTACTACCACACTGACGGCGCATTTCCAGTGCGGGACTTCGAGGCGCCGATGACAAGGCTACGGGAACATAGCCGGCCTGGCGGTGCCCGCGAACGGAACGCCCTCGAGCCGGGCGGCAGGTGAGTTCGCACGCGCGTACAGCCGGGCCGTGTCGTCGCTATAGATGAGCCGCCAATCGCGCCGGGAATCCATCAACTTTACGGCCGGCGAATCTCTCTCGATCAAAACGAAATCATGCGGATACGCCGCCAGCGTATGCGATCCGCCGGCCATGTTGTTGGCGAACTCAAGGTAGTCCTGGACCACTGCGGGAGGATAGGCCAGGTCATAGCGGCTGTCGATGAAGACTTTCATGCCGGGCGCGCCATGCCAAATGACGTACTGCCCCATCCAAAGTCAGCCAGCACGTTTCCTGTGAGCCGGTGGCTGTTCATGAAGTTGACGGCATCGGCAGGATTGCCGGATGCATCTATGCCGCGCGACAGAACTCCGCTGTACCGCGCGAACCCGATGGCGACGACCGCGATGAGGATTTCAATGACCAGTCGACCCGCACGCGGAGCCGCCCGAGCGCTCGAAGCCGGTGCGGTAGTAACCTCGCGCGGCCGCAGCAGCAGGCCCAGGTGGTTCGCGAGCACAGGAGCGATCACAATCGCCGCGATCGGGATGTTGCGGACGGCCGCGAAGGCTGCCGCGAGCATTACGGCGGCGACCGCGACGAGAGGCGCGTCTGCACCTTTCGGTGTGAGAATCACTGACACGACTGCGGCGGCAGAAAAGAAAAACACCAGGACGAAATACTTCTTCGCGATGCTCCCGCTATCCGCGGTCGTCAGAGCAGCTATCAGCGGTCTCCAATCCGCAATCGTACTGTGCGTCATCGGGTTCAGGATCGAGCTGATTAGCGTGTGCCAGGTGTCGCGCGCGGGCGGGATCAGAAACGTGCACAAAGTAGATGCGGCAGCGGCAGCGGTAATCGCAACAATGCCCAGCCCGCGGCGCGGACCGTGGCCCGCCACGATGCCGGATAGGAGGCTCGTCGCTCCATAAACGCCCATCGCAACGAGGCCTATAAAAAATCCGCCGTGAAAATTGCTCCAAATCGCGACGAGCGGAATCGCAATCCACAGCGGCGCCGAACCGCGCCAGTTGTGACGGGTAAGCAGCGCGATAATCGCTGACAGCGCGATGAAATCGAATAGCTGCGGCCGAAACGACATCACCGGCGCCAGGATCAGCGCCACCACCAGCAGGATTGCCGCCTGCACGAGCGCTGGCGCCGCGGTTTCGGATTCAGCGAGAACAATAAAGCAGATAGTGCCGGCCGAGCACAGGAACTTGAGCAGCTTCAGGCCGAACGGTCCGAACTTGTCGAAGATCGAGCCCATCAGGACTTCGCTCAACCATTCATGACGCAGCCACGGGAAGCCCGGCGCCGAATACGAATAAGGATTGACGCGCGGCAGCGAGCCATGAGCGAGAAGCTCGCGGCCCCACAGAACGTGTCCCCAGAGATCCGGATCGCTGTGCTGGCGTGCGTCCGCAATCACAATTGCGAACAGGATCAGTGCCGGAGAGTAGCGCCAGAGCGAGACGCGAACGGTACTGGCGGCCACCATGGTATCCCGTTATGCCCGTGCGCCTACGGGAACATCGCCGGCCCGGATGTGCCCGCGAACGGAACGCCCTCGAGCCGGGCGGCAGCTGAGTTCGCGCGCGCGTACAGCCGGGCCGTGTCGTCGCTATAGATGAGCCGCCAATCGCGCCGGGAATCCATCAACTTTACGGCCGGCGAATCTCTCTCGATCAAAACGAAATCATGCGGATACGCCGCCAGCGTATGCGATCCGCCGGCCATGTTGTTGGCGAACTCAAGGTAGTCCTGGACCACTGCGGGAGGATAGGCCAGGTCATAGCGGCTGTCGATGAAGACTTTCATGCCGGGCGCGCCATGCCAAATGACGTACTGACCCCATGCGTACTGCGTCAGCAGGTTACCCTCGAGCCCGTGATTTTTCATGAATTCCACGGCGCGCACAGGATTCCCAGACGCGTCTATGCCGCGCGACAGAACTCCGCTGTACCGCGCGAACCCGATGGCCACGACCGCGATGAGGATTTCAAAGACCAGTCGACCCGCACGCGGCATCTCTCGAGCGCTCGCAGTTTTCGCGGCAGGGACCTGGCGCGGCCGCACGGGCAACGCCAGATGGTTCGCAAACACGGGAGCGATCGCAATCGCCGCAATCGGGATGTTGCGGACGGCCGCGAAGGCAGCCGCGAGCATTACGGCGGCGACCGCGACGAGAGGCACGTCCGCACGTTTCGGTGTGAGAATCACTGACACGACTGCGGCGGCAGAAAAGAAAAGCACCACGACGAAATACTTCTTCTCGATGCTGCCGCTTGGCGCGGCCGTCAGAGCAGCTATCAGCGGTATCCAATCCCCAATCGCGTAATGCGTCATCGGGTTCAGGATCGAGTGGATCAGCGTGTACCAGGTGTCGCGTGCTGGCGGGATCAGAAACGTGCACAAGGTAGATGCGGCGGCGGCGGCGGTAATCGCAATAATGCCAAGCCCGCGACGCGAACCGTGGCCCGCCACGATGTCGGTTACGACGGTCGTTGTCCCATACACGCCCATCGCAACGAGGCCTATAAAAAATCCGCCGTGAAAATTGCTCCAAATCGCGACGAGCGGAATCGCAATCCACAGCGGCGCCGAACCGCGCCAGTTGTGACGGGTAAGCAGCGCGATAATCGCTGACAGCGCGATGAAATCGAATAGCTGCGGCCGAAACGACATCACCGGCGCCAGGATCAGCGCCACCACCAGCAGGATTGCCGCCTGCACGAGCGCTGGCGCCGCGGTTTCGGATTCAGCGAGAACAATAAAGCAGATAGTGCCGGCCGAGCACAGGAACTTGAGCAGCTTCAGGCCGAACGGTCCGAACTTGTCGAAGATCGAGCCCATCAGGACTTCGCTCAACCATTCATGACGCAGCCACGGGAAGCCCGGCGCCGAATACGAATAAGGATTGACGCGCGGCAGCGAGCCATGAGCGAGAAGCTCGCGGCCCCACAGAACGTGTCCCCAGAGATCCGGATCGCTGAGCTGGCGTGCGTCCGCAATCACGATCGCGAACAGGATCAGTGCCGGAGAGTAGCGCCAGAGCGAAACACGAGCGGTACTGGCGGCCACCATGGTATCCGGCTAGGCGCGCTCGTCCGGCGACATCTCGAGCGCGCCGAGATTGGCGAAGCGCAGCACACCGCCCGCGGCGAGAGCGACGATGAGCAGGATGAGCCCTGGTGCGCGGGCCGAACCGATCGAGCGAGAGGGCGTCTGATCGTGCGGATGAACGCGTGGCTGATCGCGCTCATCGGCTTTGGATGCGGCCGTCAGAGACCCTTCCTTAGCTGCGGCGCAGGACGAAAGCCTACCGTGCGAGCCGCCGGAATGGTCATGGGCGCGTTGGTGCGCGGATTGAAGCCGGCGCGTGCGCGGCGACGGCGCACGGAAAAAGTGCCGAAGCCGGGCACCCAGAAGCGCTTGTCCTTGCGAATCGAGCGCGCAATTTGTTCGAAGGCGAGGTCCAGGGTGGTGGCGACCTGCTTTTTGGGCTGATCCGTGGACCGGGCGATCGTATCAATCAATTCCGCTTTGGTCATCGGCGAGGACCTCCAGCGATTTTCTATAGCCCAAGTGCGCGCGGAGCCATAGCTGCGGGTGGTGCGATTCGATTGCGCTCGATCCAGCCGTCGATGGCCGCCAGCGCTCGCGTGCCCATCTCGATCTTCTTCTGACGGCCTCGCGCCCGGATCTTCAAATCAGGCATCAGGCCGTAGTTCGCGTTCATCGGCTGGAAGTCGCGGCGCGCGGGATCGGTGATGTATACGACCAGCGAGCCGACGGCGGTCTCGGGCGGTGGAACGACCAACTCGCGATTCATGACCAGGTTCGCGGCGTTGATTCCCGCGAGCAATCCCGCGGCTGCGGACTCGACGTAGCCTTCGACCCCGACCATCTGGCCAGCCAAAAACAAATCGTCGCGCGTCTTGAGCTGGAGCGTGGGACGGATCAGGCGCGGCGAATCGACAAACGTATTGCGATGTAGCGAGCCGAGGCGCACGAACTCCGCCTTTTCCAGTCCGGGGATCATTCGCAGCACGCGGCGCTGCTCCGGATAGGTCATCTTGGTCTGGAATCCGACCATGTTGTACAGGCGGCCGCCGGCGTCGTCCTGCCGCAGCTGCACGACTGCAAACGGCCGGCGTCCGCTGTTTGGCTCTGAGAGACCGACCGGGCGCATCGGGCCGAACGCGAGCGTCATCGGTCCGCGGCGCGCCATTTCCTCTATCGGCATGCATCCCTCGAAATAAACCGGCTTCTCGAACGGATGCAGGTCGATTTTTTCAGCCGCCACAACCGCCGCGACGAAGGCCTCGTACTGTACCGCGGTCATCGGGCAATTGATGTAATCATCGCCGCCCTTGCCGTAGCGCGAGGCCTTGAACGCCACCTCCATGTCGATCGAATCGGCGGCGACGATCGGCGCGATCGCGTCGTAGAAATACAGGTTGCGCGGACCGATCAGGCGGTTCAGCGCCTCGCCCAGCGCGGGGCTGGTCAGAGGACCGGTGGCGAGAATTGTGAGGCCGGTGGGAATCTCCGACGCCTCCGCACGCGAAATCTCGACCATCGGATCCTGCTCGAGGGCCGCGGTGATGGCGCGCGAGAAGTCATTGCGATCGACGGCGAGCGCGGAACCCGCCGGCACCCGCGCGCAATCCGCGGCTGCAATCACGAGTGAGCCAAGCCGGCGCATCTCTTCTTTCAGCACGCCGACCGCGGTCTCCATCGAATCGTTGCGGAGCGAATTCGAGCACACGAGCTCCGCAAAATCCGCGGTCCGATGAGCTTCGGTCATTTTGAGCGGCCGCATCTCGACGAGCCGCACGGCGATACCCCGGCGCGCGAGCTGGTAGGCAGCCTCGCTGCCCGCAAGTCCCGCTCCGACAACGGTTACCTGGCTTTCACTCATCGGGAATTGCCGGCTGAACACGAGCCTGGATGCGGCGAGCCACGATCGTGGTGTTTTTCTGACTGATCGAATAGGGCCGGAAAGAGCAATTTATACCATTAGTTGTGGTTTTGGGACGGCTGCCCTCTATGGCTAGTTTCGTTCCGTCAAAAATAATTTCAGCCGAGAGCGGAGGTCGCCCGATTTCGGGCGAGCCGGGCAAGCCGGGCAAGTACAGGACATCCTGGCGGTTGACCATAGCGTACGCATAGCACACCAAATCCGGTGGGGGCAGGCTGAATAGTTCATCCCCACAATCGGAACTGAACCAGTGCCGGCTTTTCGACGGTGGTGTAAACGAGCGCGGATCGCCGGATCCGCGCGAATCCGGCGCAGTGAAACAGTGAAACTGTGGCACAGTGAAACAGCGAAATGGAGGCTTTACGCGGGCGTCGTCGAGGCCGGCGCTGGTGCGGGCTGCTCGACGGCGGGGGCGGGAGCCTTGTAGCCGCATTCCTTGTTGGCGCATTGCCAGGTGACGCCGGTGCGCTTCAAGTTCTTCTCGACCATGTAGTTCGCGCCGCAAGACGGGCATGGATGCGGGACGACTTTGTCCCAGGCTGCGAATTTACATTTCGGATAGCGGCCGCATCCGAAGAAAATCTTTCCGCGGCGGCTGCGACGCTCGAGGATTTCGCCTTCCTTGCATTCCGGACACGCGACCCCGGTCTTCGATGGCGCCGACTGAAGGCGCTTGATTCCGTCGCAGTCCGGATACCCCGAGCATCCCAGGAATTCGCCAAAGCGTGAGCGCCGCTTGACCATCGGCTTGCCGCACTTCTCGCAGACTTCATCGGTAGGCACGGGTGCCGACGGAGCCTTGAGCGTGATAATCCCCTGGTCGTCGCGCGCGATCTCTCCGGTGTTGGTGCATTTGGGGTAGTTCGAGCAGGCGACGAACTCGCCGTTGCGCCCCCATTTGATCACCATGTCTCCGCCGTCGAGCTCGCATTTGAGCCCGGTGGGCAGGCCCTTGCGCTTGACCTCGGGCATTTTCTGCTTCGCCTCGGCAAGGTCCTTCGCGAACGGGCCGTAAAAGCGCCGGAGCGTCTTCACCCAGTTCTCGGCGCCCTCTTCCACCTTGTCGAGGTCTTCTTCGAACTGCGCGGTGAAGCCGGATTCCAAAATGTCGGGAAACGCCTTGACCAGCATGTCGTTGACGACCCGCCCGAGCGACGTCGGACGCATCCGCTTGCTCTCGTCTTCTTCGACGTACTCGACCTTCAGGATGCTCGTCATGATTGCGGCGTACGTCGAGGGACGCCCTATCCCCTGCTCTTCGAGCTCCTTGATCAGCGTGGCCTGCGTGAAGCGCGGGGGAGGCTGCGTGAAATGCTGCTCCGGGTCCAGCCCCAGCAATTTCAACGTCTCGCCTTCGCTGAGCAGCGGCAGCGTGCCTTCTTCGTCATCGCCCGAGGTATCGTCCTGGCCTTCGATATACACGCGCATGAAGCCGTCGAACTTCATCACTTGCCCGGTTGCGCGGAAGATGGCGTCGGCAGATTCGATGTCCACGGTCGTGCGGTCGTACACCGCCGGGGTCATCTGGCTCGAGACGAAGCGATTGTAAATCAGGGTGTAGAGCGCGAGCGCGTCCTTGTCGAGGTAGCGGGCCATCGACTCGGGGTCGCGCTCGACGGCGGTCGGGCGAATAGCTTCGTGCGCGCCCTGCGCCTGCTTGCCGGATCGATAAAAGTTCGGCTTGTCGGGAACGTACTCTTTGCCATAGCGCGAGCCGATATGGTTGCGGACGGACTCGAGCGCCTGGTCGGAAACGCGCGGCGAGTCGGTGCGCATATAAGTGATAAGCCCGACCGCGCCCTGCTCGCCAAGCTCGACGCCCTCGTACAGCTTCTGCGCGATCTGCATCGTGCGCCGCGGCTGAAAGTAGAGCTTGCGCGAGGCCTCCTGTTGGAGCCGCGAAGTGATGAACGGGGGCGTCGGACTGCGGCGGACTTCCTTGCGCTCGACGCTTTTGACTTTGAAGGGCGCAGCCTCGACGGCCGCCATGATCGCGCGCGCCTCAGCCTCGGGCAGCTTGTACGATTTGTTGTCGATGCGATCGTCTTTGTAACTGTAGAGCCGCGCCTTGAACGGCGGCGGATTTTTTCCAGTGAGGCGGGCGTCGAGCGTCCAATACTCTTCGGCGCGGAATGCCTCGCGCTCGCGTTCGCGATCGACGATTATCCGCAGCGCAACCGATTGCACGCGTCCGGCGCTGATCCCGCGCTTGACCTTGTCCCACAGCAGCGGACTGAGCTTGTACCCGACCAGCCGGTCGAGCACCCGGCGCGCCTGGTACGCGTCGAACAGGTGGCGATCGAGGTCCGAGGGATTGGCGACGGCCGCCTTGACCGCGGCAGCCGTAATTTCATGGAGCAGCACGCGGCGGACGTTGGACTTGGTCTTGCCGAGATGTTCGGCGATATGCCACGCGATCGCCTCGCCTTCGCGGTCGGGGTCGCTGGCGAGGTAGATATTCTCCTTGCCTTTGGCGGCGCTCTTGATCTCGCCGATTACCTTCTCTTTGCCCTTGATTACGACGTAGTCGGGAGCGAAATCATGCTCGACATCTACACCCAGCTTGCTTTTGGGCAGGTCCACCACGTGGCCGACCGAGGGCATGACCTGGTAGTCGCTACCGAGGTAACGCTTGATGGTTTTCGCCTTTGCCGGCGATTCGACGATTACGAGATTTTTTGCCACCGATTTAGGCGCCTCCGACTCCCGGACCCGGCCGCGCAGGTTTCGCGCCCGTGCAAAATGCCCGACGCTACAGGGCTTACACCCTGCCAGACTTACGCAAGCGAGAAAAGCTTGCCGGGATGCTGGGTAACGCGACCCTCGAGTTCCAGTTCCAGCAATAACCTAAGCACGGTTTGAGCATTCAGTCCGGAGGATTCGATTATCGAGTCAACATGGAGTCTTTCAGATTCTTTTAGATTATTTAAGATTGTCGTGGCATTATCGGCAACCCCCTCGAGAGTCTTGGCGCCTTCGGCCAGTTCGGCCGGCTGACGGACTTCGGCTCTAACGTCACTGATTTCGGACGTTGCAGGCGTCGGAACCCGCTGCGCCGCCTGCTGAGGCGCTGGTCTCTCCGTCGCGAGCGGTTTGGCCATCTGAGGCGCCAACTCCTCGATCACGTCCTCGACGCATTCGACCAGCTTCGCGCCCTCCTTCAGCAGGCGGTTGCTGCCGCGCGTTTTGCCGCTGAGCGGGCTGCCGGGGACGGCGAAGACCTGGCGATCCTGCTCCAGCGCCATCCGCGCCGTGATCAGCGAGCCGCTCTTTTCGGCTGCCTCGACGATCACGACGCCGAGGCACAGACCCGACAGGATGCGGTTGCGAGTCGGGAAATTCTCGGCCAGCGGCGGCGTTCCAATCGGGAGTTCACTGACGAGGGCTCCGCCGCCCGCAAGGATCGCGTCGGCCAGCTTGCGATGCTCGGCGGGGTAGATGACGTCAACGCCGCATCCCAGCACCGCAATCGTTTTGCCGTGCGCGTCGAGCGCTCCCTGATGCGCCTCGCCGTCGATTCCACGCGCCAGGCCGCTGACGACCGTGAACCCCTTGGCGGCGAGCTCGAGGCCGAGCCGCTGCGCCATCCGCCGCCCGATATCGCTGGCCGCGCGCGCGCCGACGATTGCGATGCAGTTGGGATCGCCGAGCGGGGCGGCGCCGCGCACGAACAGGAACGGCGGCGGGTCCGCGATTTGGCGCAAATTTGGCGGATAGTCGGCGTCAGTCCATTTGACGAGGCGCGCGCCGATATTCGGCAGCTCGCAGAGTTCTTTCTCGAGCGGTTCGAAGTCGCGAAACTCGGCGATATTGCGCGCGGTATTGCGCGGCACGCCGGCGGCCGCGATCTCGTTGGCATTGAGCTGGAATATTTTTTCGGGCTCGCCGAACTTTTCGATCAGCAGCTTGCAGGTTCGCGGACCGACTCCGTGAGCGCGTCTCAATGCGAGCCAATAAACGTCTGGTGACGGCATCGCGCACCACCCGCGACAATCGCGGATGCTCCTTTTCGACGGACAGCCGGCGATTTCGCGCCGTGATAAATAAGTTGTTCTCAACGCCGAGGATTCGCAACCGGTTCATCGAAGCGGCGTATTCGCAGGACGGCTGCGGGGGCATCGCGGCCGACGCGTTTTCTTGACCGTCCGAAAGGGGTCGCATAACTTACGCGCAACCGTCCTATCTGATAATAGTGGACATTAACCGTCGTCTTTTGACGGTTGACGGAGGATGAAGTATTGGGCGCTACACCACTTGCAACAAGGGATTTCACCACAATGTCTGCGACTGAGAAGCAGATTCTCATCTTTAGCTTCTATCGCGACGCCGAATTGCGGGGGGCGCGCTTGCTCTTCAATCTCCTGGGACACATGAAAGACGGCGAGTCGCTGCTCAAGATGACGGCTCATCTCGCCGACGAGACGCGCCATGCTTATCTATGGACCAAGCGAATCTCCGAGCTGGGCGGCGCGCCGGTCCTTATCGACGACGGATACCAGCGCCGGCTCGGACTTCGCACCGGCGTGCCCAAAACGATTATCGATCTGCTCGCATTGACTGTCGTGGTCGAAGAGCGCGCGCAAAGCCGTTACAACGCGCATATCGCGCTGCCCAACGTCGATCCGGAGACGATGGAAGTCCTGAAGTCCGTCATGAAAGACGAACCGTGGCATCTGTCGTGGATCGAAAAAGAGATGCACGAAATCGCCAGAAAGCAGGGCAACGAAGAGCAGGCGGACAAGGCGCTCGCTCGCTACCGGGCGATCGATCGCGAAGTTTACGCCACCCTCGCCGCGGACGAAGCCGAGCTGCTGCACGCATAGGCGCGAGCCGCCCCATCGAAGCAGAAGAGTTCGACGCGCGCCTACGCGGTCCGCGCCAAGCTACCGGTGCGGCGGGCGGCGAGTGCGGCGTTCAATTCCAGGCGCATTGCTTCGGCGTATTCGGCGCCAGCCTCGATGGGCTTGGCGCCGTCTTTCTTCTGATACGCGTACATCAGGCTTCGGCTCGCATTCACGATGAATCCCGTGCCGTCCGCGCGCGCCGATGCGATCGCGTCCGCCGCCGACGCGCCTTGCACGCCGTATCCCGGCACCAGGATCGTCGCCGCCGGCATCAACTCGCGCGCGCGCCGCGCATGCTCGGGATAAGTCGCGCCGACCACCGCGCCGACGGAGCTGAGACCGCTGGCGCCCACGTAATCGCCGCCCCATCCGTTCACGCGCGCCGCAACCGACTCCCATAGCGGGCGGCCCGATGCGCTCAGGTCCTGAAATTCCCCCGACGAGGGATTCGACGTCTTCACCAGCACGAACACGCCGCGGCCGCCTGCCACCTTCGCGATAAACGGCATCACGGCGTCGATCCCCTGGTACGGGTTGACGGTCACGGCGTCGCAGGCGAAGTCGCCTTCACCCAGAAAAGCCTCGGCATAGGCAGCCGACGTCGTGCCGATATCGCCGCGCTTCGCATCCGCGATCGTAATCAAGCCAAGCCGCCGTGCGAGCTTGACGACTTCGCTGAACGCGCGCATCCCCTCGACGCCGCGCGCTTCGTAAAACGCAAGCTGCGCCTTGACCGCGACCGCGGAGCGCGCGCACGACTCGACGATTTCGCAGCAGAAGCGCGTCAACGTGTAGCCGCGCGGGATACCTGGCGCGCCGGGCGCATCGAGCTGGGGATCGATGCCGAGCACCACGACGCTCTGCTTGAGACGCGACGCTTGTGCAACGCGATCGGCAAAATTCATGGCGGGGATTATCGCACAGCGCGGCCCGTGCGTCACATCGGGTCGTTGCGTTGTCGCGTCCGCCGCGGGCATCCTTTGGGAAAGGCAACGACAGGGAAATACCGGCATGAACAACCTGACCATCGTTACGAAGCTTCGATTTATGGCCGCGATTGCGCCGGCGATTCTGTTGCTGGCAGCCGCGCTGATCGCAGGCGCGTTCCACGTCTTCGGGACGGCGCCGCGGGATATCTACGAGAACGAGTATGCGGCGGCACGCGCGGCCCAGGGAATGGAAAACGCGCTTTACAAGATGGATTGGGGACGCACGCAACCCGACGCATCTCAAATCGTCATGGATCAGCAGCGTGGATTCATTTCTGAAATCGAGATCGCGCGATCGCATATCGGAACGCGCGAGCAGGCCGAACGGATCGAGAAAATCGCCAACGACGCGCGCCCGCTGTTCGACGCGCTGCGCGCGGCACAGCCGGGCGACGACAGCCTCGAGCCGCGGCTGCGCGATCTCGAGGGGACGGTAGCGGATCTGATGAGCCTCGACGACGCGGCGCTGATCGCGGTCGCATCCGGCGCCGAATCGCAGTCCCGCACCATGATTGCGATTACGATTGTCGGACTGGTGGTAATCCCGTGGATCTGTTTCGTAGTGATCGCGCGCCTGTCCGGCGGTCTCTACACCGAGCTCAAGGAAATGCGCCGCCGCGCCGACGCGCTAGCCGAGCGCGAGCCAACTCCATCCCAGGATGCGCGCGCCCTCGACGAATCGCTGTCCAAGCTCGGCTTCCCAAAACCGAATCCGATGCTCGCCGAGTAGCAACGCGGCGCAAACTTACCGCTTCTTGCGCTTTGCGATCTTCTTGGCCGTCGCCTTTGCGCCGCCGTCGGGCAGCACGATGTCCAGGCTGCGCCACAGATACCATGCCGCCGCGGTTCGGTACGGACGCCATCGCTCGGCGTGCTTGAGCAGACGCTTGCGATTGGGCCGTTGGCGCATCTTGTAGTGCCGCTTGACCGCGTTCTGGACGCCGAGATCGTCGGCGGGCATCACGTCGGGCCGTCCCAGGTGGAACATCAGGAAGATTTCAGCGGTCCACTTGCCGATTCCCTTCACCTGCGTGAGATGGGCGACAATCTCCTCGTCGGTCATGCGATGAAAGCGATGGAAGTTGAGCTTACCGTCGCGAACGTGCGCGGCGAGGTCCTTTATGTAGAGCGCCTTCTTTTCCGAGAGGCCCACGGCGCGCAGCTCGGCGTCGGTTTTGGCGAGCACTTGTTCCGGCGAAGGAAATTCCACGCCGGGGAACAAGCCGACAAAGCGGCCGTAGATCGCGTTGGCCGCCGCCCCCGCAAGCTGCTGGAAAATGATATTCCGCGCCAGCGCCTGGAAGCGCTCGCGGCGCGGCTGGATTCCCAGCGGCCCGACCTCGGCAATAATCCGTGCGAGGACCGGGTCGGCCTTGCTAAGATGAATCCGCGCCTTGCGCGCATATGGGGCTCTTTCAGTTGGCATCGCTCTCAAAACCGGGGTTCGTCGAATCTTGCACGCCTGCTAAAGTCGTTCAATCGGTACGATGAACGAAGACACCAGACTCGCGATGTGCCCAGAGAACCTCCACGAGGGGATGCGCCTTGGGCCGATTCATTACGTGGTCACGCCGGAGCAGGCGCGCGCATTCTCGCAGGCGGTAGGGGCCGCGAGTCCCGAATTCGTCGTCGATGCGCGCAACCCCGGCGCGATCGTGTCGCCCACGATGCGCTTGCAGGATTACGCGCTGCTCATCGCCACTCATCTCAAGGGCGGCACGGGCGGAGTCCACGCCAAGCACTGGTGCGAGTTTCACGAGCCGATGCGCGTGGGCCAGGCGGTCAAGAGCGAAGGCAAGATCACCGCGGCGTATCGCAAGCGCGGCAAGTTTTATTTTACGCTGGAATATGAATCGCGCGACGCGGTGACGGATCAGCTGCTGGTAAGGCAGGCGATTACGTCGGTGCTGCTGAACGACAAAGGAGAGATGCGATGAGCGCGTCGCCCGGTGAGATTCGAATCGGGGCGGAACTGGTCTCGCCGCCGTACCTCCTCGATGCGGCCGCGGCGAAGGCCTACCTCGAAGGCATCGAGCAGCCGCCGCTCCGCCGTCCGCGCGGCAACATCCACGACAACAAGGACGCCGCGAAAAAAGCGGGATTCGTGGCGCCGATCGCCGCTGGCGAGCAGACCATCGCGATAGTCGCGCAATTCCTCGCGGACAACTTCGGCATGCGCTTTGTTCGCGGCGGACGTATCGATGTATCGCTGACCAGGCCGGTGTTCTACGGCGACACTTTGACCACCCACGCGAAAATCGTTTCCGTCGGTCCGCAGCGGGCCGAGCTGCAGATTCACGTCGAGAATCAGCGCAGCGCACAGGTGCTGACCGGAAGCGCTACGATCAGGCTGAGCGACGCATGAGCGCCGGGCCGATTCCCGACTCGAGCGATGCGCCGCGCGATGAGGTCCCGGCGCCTCGCACGACACCGCTCTGGCGCAAGGCGATTCCGTACCTCGGAACCGTCGCGATCTTTGCGCTGATCTTCTGGCGCATTCCCATCCGGAAAGTTGAGCAAGCGCTGTCGCAGGTGCCGGTGCTCGAGTTCCTGGCGGTGTTCATGCCGTACTCGCTGTTTTACTGCGCGATCGATTCGTCCTGTCTCACCTGGGTTGTGCGGCGCTTCAACGCGCGGATGCGGTACAGCGACATATTACCGATACGCGCGAGCATGTACGTGCTGGCGCTGATCAACACCAGCCTCGCCCAGGGCGGCGTCGCGTATTACCTGCATCGCAAAGCCGGAGTCAGCTTTCTGAGCGCGCTCAGCTCGGTGCTTTTCATCGCGCTGCTCGAGATCTATCAACTTTTTCTCTTTTCGACGCTGGGCGTGATCTTTTACACGCCGGCGGGCGGCGCGCAGGTAAGAATAGTTGCTATTCTTCGCGTCGTGTACATCGCGGCGTGGGCGATGCTGGCGGGAATCATTGCTTTCTTCGCGATTGCCCGGCGCAGCGCACGGATTCGCAACTGGGTCGAGACCGGAAGGGCGGGCGCATTGCTCGCGACTTTTATCCAGGCGCGCCCGCTCGACTACCTGGTGGTGCTGGCGATCAAGGCGCCGACCTTCCTCGCCTCGGTCGTCGCGCAATATTACGCACTCGCGCTGTACGGAATCGCGGTCCCGTTCGTGAAGCTGATGCTGTTTCTGCCGCTGGTGTTCCTGGCTGCCGCGCTGCCGATCGCGGTGGCTCATCTCGGCACCAGCCAGGCGGCGTGGCTGTTGTTCTTCTCGGGCAACGCATCGGCGGCGAAGATCGTCGCCTACAGCATCGCGGCGCAACTCACCTTCATGCTTTGCAACGCGCTGATCGGACTGGTGTTCCTGCCGCGCGCCAGCCGCGAACTGACCGCGCTCCGCGCCGAGCCCGCGAGCACGTCAGCAACCGCGTAGGGCTCGTGCTACTCCGGGTGCGGGGA
Source organism: uncultured Pseudomonadota bacterium (assembly GCA_937889395.1). Lineage (GTDB taxonomy): Bacteria > Desulfobacterota > Binatia > Binatales > Binataceae > Binatus. The sequence goes on from CALAOW010000139.1 coordinate 22,956, forward strand.
AAGCCAGACGTGCTCGAAGCGCGTCGGGCGCATCGGATTGATCACGTAATCGTGCACCCACGGCTGGCGGATTATGTAAGTCACGGGGTAGTAGAGAAAAACCCACGGCGCGTCGGCGACGACAATCTTCTCGGCCTGGTCGTAAAGTGCGTAGCGCTTTTTCATGTCGGCTACGGGCTCGGCTTCACCAAGCAGTTGCTCGACCTCGGGGTTGGAATAAAAGCTGTCGTTGTTGGAACCCCACTGAGCGCGCGAAAGCAGCGCGCCGAGAAAATTTTCGGGATCGGGAAAGTCAGCCTCCCATCCCTGCATGAACGATTGCACCGTATGCGGCTGGCGAATCGCTTCGAGAAACGGCCCCCACGCGACCGGCTTCAGCCTGGCGCGGATACCGAGCGGCGCGAGATCCTGCTGTATCGATTGCGCGAGCATCAGGATGGTCTGATCGGCGCGCATCCAGATTTCAAACTCGAAGCCGCGTGCGAGATGCGCTTGTTCGAGCAGCGCGCGCGCCTTCGCCGGATCGTAGTCGTAGCCCTTCAGATCGGGGTCGTAGCCAGGCAGGTTCGGGGGCATGACGCCGCGCGCGACGACGCCGCGTCCGTTCAAAATTGCGATCAGCTTGTGGCGGTCGATCGCGTAGCTGAGCGCGCGGCGCACGCGAACGTCGGTAAACGGCCACATCTGGCAGTTCATGCCGAGGTAGCGGGTCGTGACCGTCGTTTTCGCCAGGATCAACTCTCGGAGCCGCGGAGTTTTCATCACGTAGGGAAACTCGGCCGGCGGAATATCGACCACCGCGTCGATTTGGCCCGCGTCGAAGCGCAGCCATTGCAGCTCCTGGTTTACGCCGACCGACTCGACGATCGCGTCGAGATGCGGCAACGGTTTGGCGAAGTAGTAGGGATTTTTCACCAGCACCAGGCGTTGCCCGCCAATCCAATCGCGCAGCATGAAGGCGCCGCTGCCAACGACGTGGCGGGAAAAATCGTCGCCCCATTTCTCCGCAACGTCGCGCGGGATAGCTGACGCAAACGGCATCGCGAGCTTGTGCGCGAAGATCGGGTCTGGCGCACTCAAATGGAAAACGATTGTCGAATTGTCGGGCGTCTCGATTCCACTCACGTGCGGATTGCGATGCGCGGCGAAATCGGCCGAGCCCGCGATACCGCGGTAGTACTCCATCCCTTTCGAGCGCGTGGCTGGCTTCAGCACGCGTTCGATTCCATAGCGGAAGTCCTCGCTGGTTACGCTTCGTCCGTCGGAAAAACGGGCGTCGCCGCGCAGGTGAAATGTAAAAGTCGTCGCGTCGGGCGAGCTTTCCCAGGCGGTTGCGATATCCGGTTCGAGTTCGATATTGCCGTCGCCGTAACGCACCAGGGTGTCGAAAATTGCCTGTTCGAAAGTCCAGGAAACGGTGTCATATCCGGCGGCCGGGTCGAGTGTCGGGACGTCGTCGGCATCCGCAAGCCGGATTACCATGGCGTGCGGCGGTAAGTTGAGCGGGGGTGGTCCGCCGCCGCATCCCACGGCTAGCGCAATCGTGAGCGCATGCAGCAACAGCGCGATAGGCGCCGGCTTGAGTCTTCGACGCATCATTGCGAGCGCCTGCGCAAAAATCCGTAGCCGAGCAGATTGAAGCTGAGCACCGCGTAAAAGATCGCCAGGCCGGGAAACGTCGCCAGCCACGGCGCGGTGCGGAAGTAAATCGTCGCCTCTTCGATCATTCGGCCCCAACTCGGCGTTGGCGGCGGTACGCCCAGGCCGAGAAAGCTGAGCGCCGCGTCGAGCAGCAGGGTGTCGGAGGTTCTGAGCGCCGCCATCACGACGATTATCGGCAAGACGTTGGGGATGATATGCAGGGCGATCAATCGGCGTGACGGCGCGCCCAGTGCCGCAGCGCCGACCACGAAATCCCTTCGGGACATCGCAAGCGTTTCCGCCCGCACCACGCGTGCGATCGACGTCCATGAAACGAGACCGATGACGATGAAGATCGTGCGCAAACTCGGTCCCAGCACCGCAACCAACGCCATCGCGAGCAGCAGCGGCGGCAAGGACAGCATCAGGTCCGTGAAGCGCATCAGAATAAAATCCACTGCGCCACCAAAGAATCCCGAGCACAGGCCGATCGCGACGCCGATGGTCATCGTGACCGCCATCGCGGCGACGCCGACGGTGAGCGATATTCGGGCGCCGAAGATGATGCGCGAGAGCACGTCGCGGCCGAGTTCGTCGGTGCCCATCGGAAATGCGAGTGTGGGCGCGCCGGGATCGCCAAAGGTTGGCGCGACGACGATCGTCGGATCGTGCGGCGCCAGCATGGGCGCAAAGAGCGCGACGATCACGAGCACGGTGACCATCGCAGCGCCAACCGTTTCGAGCGTGACGAGGCGGCGGATATTCATCCGGTCTCCGCCAGCCGAATGCGCGGATCGAGCCACGCGTAAAGCAGGTCCACCAGCAGGTTGACGACCACAATCAGCAATGCGGAGAACAGCACCGTGCCCATGATCACCGGGATGTCGAGATTGAAGATCGCCTCGGCCGCCAGCCGCCCGATTCCCGGCCAGTTGAAGACCGTCTCGGTCAGAACGACGCCCGAAAGCAGCCCCGCCAGATCGAGCCCGGCCAGCGTGACCAGCGGCAGCAGCGCGTTTGCCATCGCGTGTTTGAGCATCACGCGGACCCGCGACAGACCCTTGCCGCGCGCGGTGCGCACGTAATCCTGATCGAACGCATCGCACAAGCTGGTGTGAAGAACGCGCGAATAGTAGCCGGCCGAGCCAAGCGCAAGGGTCAGAGTCGGCAGGACCAGGCTCGTGGCGCCGCTGTAACCGCCAAGCGGAAATGAACGAATGGTGGCTGCCACCGCGATCAGCAGCATCGTGCCCAGCCAGAACACCGGGATCGACACCAGCGCCAGCGATATGACCAGCAGAATGTTGTCGGCCGCGCGGCCGCGATACGCGGCCGCGATCGCGCCCATCGCGATTCCAAGCATCACCGACAACCCCATCGCGGCGCCCGCCAGCACCGCGGTTGCGGGAAAGCGATCGGCTATCAGCCGCGTCACGCTCTCGCGCCGGATATACGAACGGCCAAGGTCGCCGTGAATTGCACGATCGAAGTAGCGTGCGTACTGGACGTAGAGCGGCTGGTCCAGCCCCATCTCGCTCCGGATCGAGGCAAGAGTTTGCGGATCGGCCTTCGCCCCGGCCATCGCGACCGCGGGATCGGCGGGAACGACGAACGCTATAGCGAAAGTGATGACTGATGTTCCGACAAGGACCGCCGCGCCAAATACGATTCGCCGTACGAGGTAAGCGAGCATCGCTCAGCCCGCAACAATTCCGCGTGCGGCAAGCTCGCGGCGGAGTTGGAGCGCGGCGCGATCGCGATGGCGTTTCGCGCGGGCGCTGTCCTCGACGGAATCGAGTGCGGCCCGTGCCTCAGGCGGAAGTGTCGCGATCGCCGCTGACATCCCGGCCAATAGCTGCTCGTCATCAGAGCCGCGCGATGGGTCCGATTTGAGCGCGTGATAGTGGGCCAGAAATGCGGCCAGTGACGAGTACGCAGGAACTTTCATGGCGAGCAACGTCAGCCTGCGGTCGCACCTAGCGGCGAGATCGCGAGTCCGATCAGATAGCCTGCGGCCGCCGCGCTCATCGCGATTGCAAGAAAGCGTATGCCCGACCGCCAGCGATCGTCGCGATGCGCGAGCCATCCCTCGAAGTATCCAACCCCGAACAAGGTGAGCGCGGTTGCGGCGAGCGCGCTGCCAAGGTCGTAGCGAGGAGCTGCAATCAGCATGTACGGCTTGGCGGCCGCCTCGACGCGCACGACCTCGAGCTCGGCGCTCATCACCTCGGCCTCCGCGCGCGTGCCCAAGTAGGCTCCTGCAGCCATCGAGAGCGCACCGGCCGCTGTGGAAGCCAGCGCCGCGAGCACGACCTGCGAATGCTGTGAGACGGCGCCACTGCGTCCGCACAGCACGCCCGCGGTCGTCAGCACGCCGTCCTGCACGCCGAACACAATTTCGCGGACGCTCGAGAGCCGCTCGAAGAGCCGCCTTTTTTCCGCGGGATCGATTGCGGCCAAGCTCGTCCTAGAAGTCGCGGCCGGCCGGACCGAACTCGACGCCTGGCGTCCAATCGGCGGGGCAGAGTTGGCCGGTTCGGAGCGCGCGCACGATGCGAAGCGTCTCACTTACGCTGCGTCCAACGTTGAGCGGGCATGATGCGGAGAACACAACCTTGCGCTTCCGATCGAGGATGAACGTCGCACGCAACGCGACTTTTTGCTGGTCGTCGAAAACGCCGTAGGCGCGCGCGAGATTGCCATCCGGGTCGGCGAGGATCGGGTAGCCGATTCCGCCGAGCTCGCGGGTCCATCGAAGATGGCTGTCCACGTCGTCGATACTGATACCCACGATCGTCGTCTCCTCGGCGGTAAATTCCTTCAGCGCCTTGTTGAAGCCCGTGACTTCGGTGGGACAGATGAAAGAAAAGTCGCGCGGATAGAAAAAGATCAGAACCAAATCGGAGGAAATTTTCGCGAGACTACAGCGTGCGATACGCCCATTAACGGCGGATTCAAGATCGAACGACGGTGCGGGATCACCAGGCTTCAGCATCGCGGCCTCAAGTGTACGCTTGGTCGATAGCGCAAAAGCAAAACCTACTCAATCTCGAAGCTGAGAGAAACCGTCGCCGGCACGGTGACCTCGCCGGGTTCGACCGGGGTGGCCACGTTGGCCGACATCGCCATTGCCCTTCCCATCCGTATAGGAATCGGCCGCGCTTGCGATACTGCTGTCAGGCGATGTGCGTGTCTCGCCGATTCCGTCAACTTCGATCGTCCGCACGGCGGGAGTATTCGCACCGCTATTCGCCGACGCCGCGGGAGCGAACACCGGGATGATAATCGCCAGGCCGAGGGCGGCTGCTCGAAGTCTCAGCTTCATGGCTTTCACCTTGGGCGCGCTCCGGAATAAGTTGATTCGAGCTGATTTTATCCGGAGACTGTACCAATTGACGATAATCACAATCGTCACGCAAGACGAATGGCGGAAAAACAGACAAAACAAAACGACAAGAAGGTAACGCCTCGCAGCGAGGACTTCGCCGCGTGGTACAACGACATCTGTCTGCGTGCGGAACTGGCGGACTACTCGCCGGTGCGCGGATGCATCGTGTTTCGTCCCGACGGTTTCGCCATTTGGGAGGCTCTTCGCGACGAGCTCGACAAGCGCATCAAGAAGACCGGCGCTCGCAACGCATACTTCCCGCTGTTCATCCCGCAGAGCTTTCTGCAAAAAGAGGCGCAACACGTCGAGGGATTCGCGCCCGAGCTTGCGGTCGTTACGCACGGCGGAGGCAAGGAGCTCGAAGAGCCGCTGATCGTGCGTCCCACTTCCGAGACGATCATCAACCACATGTTCGCTCAGTGGATCAGATCGCATCGCGACTTGCCGATGATGCTCAATCAATGGTGCAACGTCGTGCGATGGGAGATGCGCACCCGCATGTTCCTGCGCACCACCGAGTTCCTCTGGCAGGAGGGGCACACGGCGCACGCCACGCGCGAGGAAGCCGAACGCGAGACGCTCACGATGCTCGAAGTGTACCGCCAGTTCGTCGAGGAGTTCCTGGC
>CALAOW010000140.1 GCA_937889395.1 uncultured Pseudomonadota bacterium
GGGCCTCATCTGAAATATGGACTGGCGGGTCCAAAATTGCAACAATAGATGCTAGATTGGTATTTGGCTGCTTGGATACGAGTGCCACGGAGAACATGATGGATTCAGACGCCCCCGCGACCGGAACTCCTAACGCCTCACGATTTGTACAGGATGCTGAAGTGCGCAGTCGGCTCGACAAAGCTATGCAACGATGGCGGCTGTGGCTGGTCGTTTTGGCCGTCGCTGTCGTTGGCCTTTACTTTTTTATCGCCCGCAGCCGCCCTGATTCTTCCACACAGGCGCCTCCGGACGCGGTGCACACGATCGTTCCGGTCGCAGCGGCGCCGGCGAAGCTGGGCGATATGAACCAGTACATATCCGCGATCGGAACGGTGACGGCCTACAACACGGTCACCGTCAAAAGCCGGGTGGATGGCCAGCTCGATAAGGTAAAGTTTACCGAGGGACAGTTGGTAAAGGCCGGCGATCTGCTGGCTGAGATCGATCCGCGTCCGTACCAGGTGCAGCTCACCCAGGCCGAGGGTACGCTCGCGAAAGATCTGGCATCGCTCGAAAACGCCAAGATTCTCCTCGCACGCGACCAGGAACTCTACAATCAAAAGGTCCTCGCACGTCAGGACCTCGACAACCAGCAAGCGGCGGTCGGACAGTACGCCGGTTCGATCCAAAGCGATAAGGGCGCCGTGGACAACGCCAAGCTTCAACTGGTTTACAGCCGCATCACTTCGCCGATCACCGGCCGGGTTGGGCTGAGGTTGGTGGACGCGGGCAATATCATTCATGCGACCGACGCGACCGGTCTGGCCGTGATCACGCAGTTGCAGCCGATCGCGGTTGATTTCGGTATTCCGGAGGACGATCTGCCAAGCCTCCAGAATGCGATGAAGGCCAACAGCCGGTTGCCGGTCGATGCTTACGGTCGTGACTTCAAGCACCAACTCGCGGCTGGAACCCTGCTCACGACCGACAACCAGATCGATCAGTCCACCGGCACGATCAAGCTCAAGGCGTCCTTTCCCAACGAGGACAACGCGCTGTTTCCAAATCAATTCGTCAACGCCAAGCTGCTCGTCAATACTTTGCACAATGCGATTCTGATCCCGGCGGCCGGTCTCCAGCGCAGCCAGCAAGGTTTGTTTGTATATGTCGTCAAGCCTGACCAGACCGTCGAGATGCGCAGCGTGACCGTGGGCGCCACCCAGGGCGACGTGATCGCCATAGGCAAGGGTCTTGCGGCCGGCGACCTGGTCGTCACCGACGGGGTGGACAAGCTGCAGCATGGGTCGCACGTCAGTGTGCAGACGGCGGCTATACCGCCTGCGGGTACTCCGTGAGTCTTTCGCGCCCGTTCATACTCCGGCCGGTTGCAACTTCGCTGCTGATGGTCGGGCTGATGCTGGCCGGGCTGGTCGCCTACGGGCAGTTGCCCGTGTCGGCGCTGCCGCAGGTGGACTATCCGACCATCCAGGTTATGACGTTTTACCCGGGCGCGAGTCCGGACGTGATGGCGTCTTCGGTAACTGCCCCGCTCGAGCGCCAATTCGGAGAGGTGCCCGGGCTTACCCAGATGACCTCGAACAGCTCGTTCGGCAGCTCGGTCATCACGCTCCAGTTCGACCTCAACTTGAATATCGACGTTGCCGAGCAGGAGGTACAGGCGGCGATCAACGCGGCCGCGACCTACCTGCCGGCGGATCTCCCCAACCCGCCCGTTTACAGCAAGACCAATCCGGCCGACGCGCCTATTCTCACCTTGGCGCTGACCTCGAAGGAACTGCCGCTCCCGCAAGTCGAAGACCTGGCCGACACGCGTCTGGCCGAGAAGATTTCCCAGTTGCCCGGCGTGGGTTTGGTCAGTATCGGCGGCGGCCAGAAACCTTCGGTCCGCATACAGGCCAATCCGACCTCGCTCGCGTCGTATGGAATTACCCTCGAGGACCTGCGCGCCGCCATCGCCAGCGCCAACGTCAACGAGGCCAAGGGCAACTTCGATGGCAAGCAGCAGGCGTACACCATCGGCGCCAACGACCAGCTCCTGACCGCCAAGGACTACCTGCCGCTGATCGTCGCCTATCATAACGGCGCACCGGTCAAGCTCTCCGATGTCGCCGGCGCCATCGACGACGCCGAGAACGTCAAGGCCGCGGCGTGGATGAACACCACGCCCGCCGTGATCCTCAACGTTCAGCGCCAGCCCGGCGCCAACATCATCGCCGTCGTGGACCGCATCAAGGCCCTGATGCCGCGCTTGCAGGCCTCGCTGCCCTCGTCGGTGAAGGTCGAGATCCTTACCGATCGCACCACCACCATTCGCGCCTCGGTGGCCGACGTGCAGTTCGAGCTGATGCTGACGGTGGCGCTGGTCGTGATGGTCATCTTCCTGTTTCTGCGCAGTCTGTCGGCGACGATCATTCCCAGCATCGCGGTTCCGCTCTCACTGATCGGAACCTTCGGCGTGATGTACCTGCTCGGCTACAGCCTCGACAACCTCTCGCTGATGGCGCTTACGATTTCGACCGGCTTCGTCGTTGACGACGCGATCGTGATGATCGAAAACATCTCGCGCTTCATCGAGGAAGGCGACGCGCCGCTTCAGGCCGCGCTCAAGGGCGCCGAGCAGATCGGCTTCACCATTCTTTCGCTGACCATCTCGCTGATCGCGGTGCTGATTCCGCTGCTGTTCATGGGCGATATCGTCGGCCGGTTGTTCCGTGAGTTCGCGGTCACGCTGGCGGTGACGATCCTGATGTCCGCGGTCGTCTCCCTGACGCTGACGCCGATGATGTGCGCGAAGCTGCTGCGGCATAGGCCCAAGAGCGAGCAGAGCTGGTTCTATCGCAGGTCGGAAAAGGTCTTCGAAGACACAATCGCGCTTTACGGCCGAACTCTCGAGTGGGTTCTTGAACACGAAACCGAAACGCTGATGATCGCGATCGGCACCCTGGTCCTGACCATCTTGCTCTACATCGTCGTGCCCAAGGGCTTCTTCCCGGTGGAGGATACCGGCGTTATCCAGGGCGTTTCCGAAGCGCCGCAGAATGTATCGTTCGCCGCGATGGTGCGCGGCCAGCAGGCTTTGGCGCGGATCATTTTGCAGGACCCGGCCGTCGAGAGTCTGTCGTCGTTTGTCGGGATCGATGGCACCAACACCACCGTTAACAGCGGACGAATTCTGATCAATCTCAAACCACTCGAGCAGCGCCAGGTGGACATCACCACGGTTATCAACCGCTTGCAGCCGAAGCTGGCGACCGTCGAGGCGATGACGCTCTTTTTGCAGCCGGTGCAGGACCTGACGGTCGAAGACCGCGTCAGCCGCACGCAGTATCAGTACAGTCTCGAAGATCCGAGCGCCGGCGAAGTGAGTCTCTGGACCGGCAAACTCGTGGATAAGCTCAAGACGCTGCCCGCCCTGCGCAACGTCGCCACCGACCAGCAGAACGGCGGCCAGCAGGAGCATGTCGTCATCGATCGGCTGACCGCTTCGCGCCTGGGTATCACCCCAAATCTGATCGACAACACCTTGTACGACGCCTTCGGACAGCGGCAGGTGTCAACGATTTTCACCCAGTTGAATCAGTATCACGTGGTGCTTGAAGTGGCGCCGGAGTTTCAAAACAGTCCGCACGCGCTTGACAACATCTATATTCGCTCGACCGCGGGCGGTCAGGTGCCGCTCAGCGCCTTCACCCACTTCGAAGCGGGTTCGGCCCCGCTCGTCGTCAACCATCAGGGCCAGTTTCCCGCAGTCACAATCTCGTTCGATCTGGCGCCGGACTACTCGCTGGGCGACGCGGTCTCCGCCATCGACCAGGCGCGCCAGGAAATCGGGATGCCGGCAAGTATCGAGGCTTCCTTCCAGGGCACCGCCGCCGCGTTCCGGGCCTCGTTGAAGAACGAGCCGCTGCTAATCCTTGCGGCTCTGGTCACCGTGTACATCGTGCTCGGGGTTCTTTACGAGAGTTACATCCACCCGATCACGATTATCTCGACCCTGCCATCGGCCGGCGTCGGCGCGATCCTCGCTCTGATGATCTGCGGTCAGGATCTGAACGTGATCGCCCTCATCGGCATCATCCTGCTGATAGGTATCGTGAAGAAGAACGCAATCATGATGATCGATTTCGCGCTTGAAGCTCAGCGCAAGGACGGCAAGCCGCCGCGTGAGGCGATCCTCCAGGCCTGCCTGCTGCGCTTCCGGCCCATCATGATGACCACGATGGCGGCGTTGCTCGGCGCATTGCCGCTCGCGCTGGGAACCGGCACCGGCTCCGAGTTGCGCCGCCCGCTCGGAATCGCAATCGTCGGCGGCTTGCTCGTGAGCCAGGTGCTCACGCTTTACACGACCCCAGTGATCTTCCTGACCTTCGACCGCTTGGCGGCGCAAGTGTCGAAATGGAAGAAAAGGGATGTTGCTCCGGAGACCGCTGCGGCTCAAGCGTCATGAGCATTTCCGAACCCTTCATACGCAAGCCGGTCGCCACCACGTTGCTGACTATTGCGCTCGCGCTGGCGGGCGCGATCGCGTTTCGGCTGCTGCCGGTTTCGCCGTTGCCGCAGGTCGAGTTCCCGACCGTTCAGGTCCAGGCGAATCTGCCCGGTGCGAGTCCGGAAACGATGGCTTCGTCGGTGGCGACTCCGCTCGAGCGCCAGTTCGGCCGCATCGCGGGTCTGACGGAACTGACTTCGACCAGCTATCTCGGCGCCAGCAGCATCGTTTTGCAATTCGACTTGAACCGCAGCATAGACGCCGCCGCGCGCGACGTGCAGGCCGCCATCAATGCCGCGTCCGGACAGCTGCCCGCGAATCTGCCGGCCAAGCCGACGTATCGAAAGGTCAATCCCGCCGATGCGCCGATCATGATTCTCGGGCTCACCTCGGACTCCGTGCGCCCGGGAATGATGTACGACGCGGCTAATTCAATCCTCGCGCAGAAACTCTCGCAAATAGAGGGCGTCGGCCAGGTCTATGTCGGCGGAAGCGCGTTACCCGGGGTCCGCGTCGAACTGAATCCAACGCAGATGACCAACCTCGGCGTCGGTCTCGAGGATGTGCGAACTGTCCTGGCCGCCGCCAATGCGAACCGGCCCAAGGGCGAACTGGCTGACGGCAACCAGACATGGGGGCTGAGCACAACCGATCAGCTGCTCAAGGCCGAGGACTACCAGCCGCTGATCGTTCGCTACACCAATGGCGCCGCGGTGCGGCTTTCCGATATCGCATTGGTTCGAGATTCAGTCGAGAACGTCCGCGCCGCAGGGATGTCCGATGGCAAGCCCGTCATCGGCCTTATCATTTTCCGCCAGCCGGGCGCGAACATCATCGATACGGTCGATCGGGTAACTGCGGCGTTGCCCCAATTGCGCGCCTCGATCTCGCCCGCAATCAATCTCTCCGTAGTCATGGACCGTACGACCACCATCCGCGCCTCGGTGCACGACGTCGAGTTCACGCTGTGCATTTCGATCGCGCTCGTGATCATGGTGGTGTTCCTGTTCCTGCGCAATCTGCGCGCCACCTTGATTCCGGGAGTCGTCGTTCCGCTCTCATTGATCGGAACATTCGGCGTGATGTACCTGCTCGGATACAGCCTCGACAACCTCTCGCTGATGGCGCTTACGATTTGCACCGGCTTTGTGGTTGACGACGCGATTGTCGTCATCGAGAACATTTCCCGCTACCGCGAACAGGGGATGGCGCCGTTCGAAGCCGCGATCAAGGGCGCGGCCGGCATCGGCTTCACGGTGATATCGATCAGCATCTCGCTGGTCGCGGTCTTTATCCCGATTTTGTTGATGGGCGGAATCGTCGGCCGGCTGTTCCGCGAGTTCGCGGTCACCTTATCGGCCGCGGTCCTGGTTTCATTGGTCATCTCACTCACCACGACGCCGATGATGAGCGCGCGGTTGCTCAAGCCGCATGGCGAAGAGAAACATGGCCGCTGGTACCAGGCGAGCGAGCGCTTTTTCAAGGGGATGCTGGACCATTACGAAAGCAGCCTGATGTGGGTGCTCGACCATCAGCCGCTCACTTTAATGGTCGCGCTCGGCACGCTCGCGCTGAGCATTTTTCTTTTCATGGTCGTGCCCAAGGGATTCTTCCCACAGCAGGATACCGGACGCCTGAGCGGCTCGGTGCAGGCCGATCAGGACACTTCATTCCAGGCGATGCACGATCGGCTTACCGAACTGGTCGCAACCATCGATAAAGACCCGGCCGTGGACAACGTGATCGCATTCACCGGCGGCAATGGCGCAACCAATACTGCGAACATGTACATCGGCCTCAAGCCCTTGAGCGAGCGGAAGATCAGCGCCGATCTGGTTATCGGGCGCATCCGCAAGGAGGTCTCCCACGTCCCCGGCGTCAATCTCTATCTGCAGGCGGTTCAGGATTTGCGCATCGGCGGCAGAGGCAGCAACGCGCAGTACCAATTCACGCTGCAGAGCGACGACCTCAACGATCTCAACCAATGGGCGCCGAAGGTGCTCAAGAAAATGCGCACCGTTAAAATTCTCGCCGACGTCAGCAGCGATCAGCAGAATAGCGGCCTTGAATCCAACGTCGTCGTCGATCGTGACACTGCTTCGCGCCTGGGGCTCTCGCAACAGGCGATCGACGATACGCTCTACGACGCGTTTGGGCAGCGGCAAGTGTCCACGATGTACACGCCGCTGAATCAGTACCATGTCGTGATGGAGGTCGCGCCGCAGTTCTGGCAGAACCCCGAGTCGCTTGACCAGATCCACGTGCGCTCCAACACCGGGCAGCTGGTCAAGCTCAGCACCTTCACCCGCTTCGCGAAGGATACGACCGCGCTCGCCGTTAACCACCAGGGTCAATTTCCTTCCGTGACGATATCGTTCAATCTCGCGCCGGGCGTCGCTCTGGGCGATGCGGTTGACGCGGTCACGCAAGCCGAGGCGCAGATTCACCTGCCCGCCGGCATTCGCGGAACATTCCAGGGGACCGCACAGGCGTTCCAGGATTCGCTCAAGAACGAAGGCTTCCTCATCTTCTTCGCGCTCTTCGCCGTGTACATCGTGCTCGGCATTCTCTACGAAAGTTACATCCACCCCATCACGATTCTCTCGACGCTGCCCTCGGCCGGCGTCGGCGCGATTCTCGCGCTGCTCCTATTCCACGTCGACCTGAGCGTGATCGCGCTTATCGGAATCATCCTGCTGATAGGCATCGTCAAGAAAAACGCAATCATGATGATCGACTTCGCGCTCGAGGCTCAACGCGGCGAGGGCAAGTCGCCGCACGACGCGATCTACCAGGCGTGCGTGCTGCGCTTTCGCCCGATCATGATGACCACGATGGCCGCGATGCTCGGCGGGTTGCCGCTCGCGCTGGGCGTCGGCACCGGCTCCGAGATGCGCCGCCCGCTTGGCATCGCGATCGTCGGCGGACTGCTCGTGAGCCAGGTCCTGACGCTCTATACGACGCCGGTGATCTATTTGTATATGGATCGGCTCAGCGCTGGATGGTCGAAACTGTGGCGCCGAATCCTCGGCCGCTCCCCCGCCGCACCGGCCGACTCGCGCGCCTGATCCGTGTGGCTATTCAGACCTGATAGCCACTTCATTAGCTACTTAGTAATGACGGGGACGGAAGTTCGTTGTGATGTCGCAGGTTTGTGCGACGTCCCATCCAATCTCGGCCATCAGTCGCGCCCTCGAGCCGCGCTCGGCCGCATTGGCACCGCTTGCGTTGCCAAGTTTCGCGCGCATCGCAATTCCCTGTGCGATGGCGGCGGCGCGAAAAAACGAGAACGCCACAAAGAACATCAGATCGGGGACGCTGGTCCGACCGACGCGCCGGCAGTATGCGGCGACAAATTCCTCCTCGCTCGGAATTCCAGCCGCCATCAGATCCATGCCTTGAAAACTCAGCACGCCGTCGATGCCGGGCGGGCAATGGTAAGGACGGCAGACCCACGCCAGGTCGCCCAGCGGATGCCCGAGCGTCGAGAGCTCCCAGTCCAGCACCGCGGCCACGCGCGGCTCGACTGGATGGAAGACGATGTTCTCGATGCGATAGTCGCCGTGCGCGATCGTCGTCTCGTCAGCCGCGGGGATATGCCGCCCAAGCCATTCGATCAGGAGATCCATCTGCGGAATCTCGTCGATTTTCGAGGCTTCGTACTGCTTGGACCAGCGCGCAACCTGACGTGCGACGTATGCATCCGGCCGGCCGTAGTCGCCAAGTCCCACCGCGCGAAAGTCAACCTTGTGCAACCGAGCGAGCACGTCGTTCATCGAGTCGTAGCACGCCGCGCGCTCGTGCGCGCTCGAGTCGGGCATCATCGGATCGCGCATGACGCGCCCCGCGACAAAATCCATCACAAAGAATGCGGTGCCGATGACGGCGGCGTCCTCGCACAGGAGGTGCACGCCCGGGACCGGCACATCGGTTGCCGCCAGCGCCTTGATGATTCGAAATTCGCGCTCGACCTGATGGGCAGACTGGAGCAGCGTACCCGGCGGTTTCTTGCGCATGACGAAACGCGCGTGCGGGGTCTCAAGCAGGTAAGTGGGATTCGATTGCCCGCCGACGAACTGTCGAACCGCAAGCGGACCGCGAAAATTCGGCATCCGCCCGCTCAGATAGCGTTCGAGACGGGCTTCATCGAAACGATGACTCGCGCGGACCGCCGTGACGTCATCCTCGATCGACATTATTTCGCGGTCCCGATCTGAGGTTCCAGCACGCAGCTCTGGATCTCGGTCTGCGCCGCATCAGTGTCGACAGGATTGAGATGCGGCGTGGCAGTCAGGAGGCCCCATCCAAGTTCCTCTCTGATGTAGTAGGACCGCCGCTCGGTTTGGAACTCGACTTCGTCAGCGATGTCGGTCTGGATGCTGCAAACGACCTTGTCTCCGGCGGGAACGATGAAAGCATGATAGCCGCCCGGACCGATCCGCGCCGTGTCCTCACCGCATGTAACCGCAGGGCGAAGCGCCGACGACCCGTAGCTGTAAGGCCGGTATACGTAAATCACCGCATTGCCTGGAGGTGACGGGAGTTTTTCAAACGGTTGTCCCTGGACCGCGCATCCGATTGCGAAAACGCCGACGACGCCGAGCAAAAGTACCAGAAGCCGGCGATTCATTGGCCAACGGAAGGATTTGGAGATTTGCCCGCGCTGGCGACGGCATCCGCCAGCCTGGCCTCATCGCTATAGAGCTTTTGATCGATCCTATTGCGGACCGCGGCGCGAGCAGCGTCGTCCACCTCCTTGTGGGTGGGCTGCGAGTACATGTTGTACGATTTCGAGACGTGCTCCTTGGCGGTGTAGTCGCCGAGAATCCGGTCGCCGTCGCTGATCGACAAAGACGCAAACGCCGTCACCCCAATATCGCCGAGCGGAGCACCGACCAGGTTGGCGGGATCCAGCGCGGAAACAATCAGCGGGACGTGATAGTCGTCATGCGTCAATTCCTCGCGATAGGTGAATGTCACGGATGAAGTGATCGACAGGGACATCGCCACCGCGGGTGGAAGTTCAGTCGGGTCGCCGGCAACCAACCGGCCCTTGAATGGCAACGGATGCGCAGGCTCGTCGATGACCTTGGGCGCGATTACAAGTTGCGAATCCGATCGAGACGCGCTTGCCGGTTGCGGTTGCGATTGATTCGGTTGCTGAGTGCCGCATCCGAACGCGGCGGTCGCAACAAAAAGCGCCGCGAGAGCAAGTGCATGTCTCATGACATCGCGGCGTCGCGAGCCGGGTGCTCGGGAATCACTGGTTCAATCCCTCGCGACGCCATATAGCCATAGTATCAGAAAATTCCGCCCTACTTCACGACGCCGCTGGCGACATAGACGGTGCCGCCGAGCATCTGCTCCAACTCGAGCCCTGACACCAGCGGCTCGAGATGGCTCCACGGACGCGTGAGGCCCTCGATCGTGCTCGTCGATCGCATCGCGGCGTTCCACACCAGGACATTCAGCGGCATCGCCCAAATGGGCGCCCACTTGAGTCCGGACGCAACGATCCGCGCGCCCGGTTTGAGATGGCTGACGACGTTGGCGAGCGCGCTGGGCGTGCGCATTATGTCGTGCGTGAAATGAAACAACGCCGCGTCCGCCGCGATCGGTATTGCGGCTTCCTCGACCGAGGCCGAGATTAGCGCGACGTTCTTCCACCTGTTCTCAGCCGCTCGCGCGCGCGCCCGCTCGAGCATCTCAGGGCTCTGCTCGATTCCGACGATCGAGCCTTTGCGGCCGACCAGACCTTCCAGCGCCGAGAAACTCAGCCCGGTGCCGCAGCCGACATCCAAAACCCGGTCGCCGTTTTTGAGATGCAGCAGGTCGATAGCGCGTCGGCGCACGGGCTCGAACAATGCGAGCTCGAGATCGTAGATGCGTGCGCGCGAGCGATATTGGCGCAGCGCCATGGAGCGGTTCGGCGTGAACCATCGCGTGAGTCTTTGAAATGGTTGCGAACGGTCGTCGGGAGGAAGGTCCACCTTCGATGCCTCGCATTACCGAATATCACGAAAGCACCCCAACATCCTGCTTGCGGCCCATGCGCAGGCGGCGGCCGGTCAGGCGATTGCCGGTGTTCTGGTCAACTACCAGCGGGCGGACTTCGCGGCCGGTTTCATTGTCGATGAGAATCACCGGCGGACCGTTTTCGCCCCATAGCCAATCGCTGCCCCATCGCCACATCGCGGCCAGCACGTCCCAGAACGCGCGCCCCTTGTCCGTCAGCCGGTATTCGTAACGCGGCGGATGCTCTTGGTACGGCACTTTTTTCAGAAGGCCTTCATCGACCAATCGATCGAGCCGCCGGGCGAGCACCGCGCGCGGAACTTTGAGCGCGCGCTGAAAGTCCTCGAAGCGGCGCCGGCCCGAGAATGCCTCGCGCATCACCAGCGGCGTCCACCAATCGCCAACCAGGTCGGTGGTGCGTGCGATTGGGCACGGCCACCGGTCGAAGCGGGTTCGTCGCATTAGGCTATCGCCTCGATCCGCGCCGGCACGTGCTTGTGGAACGGCGTGCCCGCGAACCAGTCGCGATCCTCGGTCACCGTAAGCTCATTGGGCGCAACCCCATACTGAAATTCCTGACCTTCGCGGTCGGGGTACCACAGGCCGGTCCCGTTCGGCAGCGCGACGTGACCGGGCAGCATTGTATCGGTGAGCACGACTACACTCTCGGCGCTCGCACGCTTCGTTATGATGCGTACGCGGCCGCCGCTTTGGACTCCAAGTGCGGAGGCGTCTACCGGGTTCATATAGAGCGCGCCCGCGGGATCCTTTGGGCGCCATTGCGGATCTCGGATGATGGTGTTCGCGGTAGAGGAGCGCCGCTGGCCTGCGGAGAGCACGAACGGGAACTCCGGGTCGCAAGACGGATGCTCCTCGCGAAGTGACTTAAGTTCGGGTATCAACTCGGGGATCGTAAGATTGATCGTCCGTTCATGAATTCTGCGCCAGGTTTCCGCATACGGATCGATGCTGATGACGACTCCCGAGCGATTCTTCAATATCGCGTCGAACAACGCGTCGCCGAGCTCGCTGCCTTCGCCGCTGAAGCCCGTGCGGCGGAGCGACTCCGGGTACCTGCGCGCGAAATTGTGCGCGACACCCCAGACCGATGCGGCGTTTTCGTTTCCCGCGCCGAGCGTCGGGCCTAGAGTCTCACACAGAAGCACGGTCATAACCTCCGCCAAATGAGGCCGCTCTGAAACGACTCGCATCAGCTCGTTGGCATAGGCGGCCCTTCCTTTGGCCGCGGCCGCGTGCAGAGGAGCGACGTCGTCATCGGTCATCGCGCCGATGGCGCGAACCAGCCGGCGATGAATTTCCCCCTCGGGGAGCGTTCCGGGGATCGGATCGAGAATTGGGGCGCGGAGCGTGAAGGTGTTCGCGTATTGCGTCTCAGTGTCAAAAGCCGCGCCGAAGAAGGTCGCTTCCCATTTTTCGTACTGCGACGACGCCGGCAAGACATAATGCGCCTCACGCGCGCTCTCGGTCATCGCAACATCGATGACGACGACGAATTCCAGCGCCCGCAACGCTTCGCGCATCCGCGTGCTGTCGGCCACCGAGTGCGCGGGATTTTCGCTCTCAATGAGCATCGCGCGGAAACGCTTGGGATGGTCGGTCAGGATTTCATCGGGGATGACGTTGGCGGGGATCATCCCGCCGATGATGCGATGCCCGCCGACCGGACTCGTCTCGGACGAAAGGGCGCCGCCGAACATCCCGGTCAAACTTGTCCCCGCATTCATCGCGCCGGGCTTCCCGATATTCCCGGTCACGGCGAAGAGAAGTTTCTCCAGATAGGAGTTCAGCGTGCTATGGAGCGACTGCTCGATGCCGAGGTCTTCGTAGATCGAAACGCTCGAGGCACGGGCGATTCGACGCGCCACATCGCGAACCGAAGCCTCGGTGACGCCTGCGCGCCCACAATAATCCGCGACCGGAACGTCGTTCAGCGCCGCGAACAGTTCGTCGCTATTTTGACTGCGGGCGCGAATGAAGTCGTGATTGATCAAATCCTCTTGTACGAGGACCCCGAGAATTGCGCTCAGACAGAAAGCGTCGGTGCCGGGACGTACCCGCAAATGGTAATCCGCCATTTCCGCTGTTTCGGTGCGACGCGGATCGATCACTATCAGCGCACGGTTCGGGTCGGCCGCAATCTCGCGGAGGATCGGACGCGCGCGCTGAAAGCCATGGGACTGCCACGGGTTCTTGCCGACGAATACCGCGACCTCCGCGTGCTGGTAGCTTCCGCTGAGGCCCGTCCCAAAGAGCATATGATCCACCCAAAACTCGCCGGTCTTTTCCTGGGCCAAGGCGTTGGAGCTGAAGACCGAGCCAAGAGCGCGACGGGTCGATGCACCGTAGCTGCCGCACAGATGATTGCCCTGGCCGCCGCCTCCGTAATAGAAAATGCTCGCGCCGCCATAAGTGTCGCGGACGTGAACGAAACGCTCGGCGACCTCGCGGATGGCGGTCTCCCAGCTTACTTCCTCGAAGCTGCCGTCGGGGCGGCGCCGAAGAGGCGAAGTCAGCCGATCCTTGCCGTTCTGGTAATAGTCAAGGCGCTGCGCCTTCTCGCAAGCGTAGCCGCGCGACGCGACGTGCTCGCGATTTCCACGCACGCGAGCGATATGGCGCCCGTCGAGCTTCACCTCGATTCCGCAGTTCACACCGCACAGGATACACGCGGTCTTTTGCCAGTCGTCGCTCATGGCCAATCTCCTAAGTTCATCCAGCGAACTACATAGTTCAACAAGAGAATGAACTATAATTTGACCTGAGGCAAACGGAACCTCACTTCGATGAGAGACTCAATCAATCTTCGCGCAGCGGCAAGAGAGTCGAACCCTCCGGCGACAGTATTAGCCGCCAGCCGGTTTTGAAGACCGCTGCGGCCCGTAGATGCGGGCGGGCGATACTGGCGG
>CALAOW010000141.1 GCA_937889395.1 uncultured Pseudomonadota bacterium
TATTCGGCTTCTGCTTTCGTTTGTCTTCGGCCAGCTCGGCGAGCGTGGTCCGCAGGGTATCCTCAGAGTCCCTGAGCGTTTCGAAGATCGGAGAGGGGATCACAGAATTCATCGCCATGCCTTCACCTGTTTACTAATCGGATATGCCTATCGTAGCACAACCGGGTCGATCCTGTTGCATGCCTTAAGTCAAGCAAAAAGCGACCGCATCCGTGAAACTTTTGTTCCCCACGCAACATTTTTATTCAGAAGGCGAGAGCTAACTCTGCCGGTCCTTCAAATGGGGGCGCGTAGCGTAAAAGAAATCCATTCCCGGAACGCCGCGCGGAGTTTCATCGTCGAATAGCACCGACACCACGCCGTAAAATGCGACGATCGTCCACAACGCGCCGGTCCCGACCGGCGGGAACGCCGCGGTCGTCGCGCCGACGACCAGCATCGCGATTGCGTCGCGCAACAGCCAGAGTTCCTGCATCTTGATCGCGACTCCCGGCCCAAAAGCGCCGTCGCGCGGCCGGCGCCGCCGCGGGCGCGCGGCGCCCTACTCTCCGGTCCAGTTGGGCTTTCGTTTCTGCGAAAATGCCAGCGGACCTTCAACCGCGTCCTTCGATCGAAACAGCTTCGCTTGCAAATCGTAATGCTTCTTGAGCGCCGCTTCGACCGGCATCCCGAGTCCGTTCATCGCCGCTTCCTTGGTGGCCTGCACCGACAACGGCGAGCATTCCATGATCTGCGCCGCCCACTTCTCGGCGGTGGCCATGAGATCCTTGAGCGGCACCACCTCGTTGGCGATTCCGTAGCGAAGCGCGTCGGCGGCCGTGATGTGCTTGCCCGTAAGCATCATGCCCATCGCGATCTTGAGCGGAATCTGGCGCGGCAGGCGATGCACTCCCCCCGCCGCCGCCATCAGGCCCACGCGCGGTTCCGGCACTCCGAAGCGCGCGTGCACGGCCGCAATGATAATATCGCAAGCGAGCGCGATCTCGAATCCACCGCCGAGCGCGAATCCGTTAACCGCCGCGATGATCGGCTTGTAAATGTCGTAGCGCGCGGTAATCCCGGCGAAGCCGCCTTTGCCGCGAGTGATCTCGGCCAGTTGCCCGGGATTCTCCGCGGTCCAGCGCAAATCGTTGCCGGCTGAAAACCCCTTGTCGCCGGCCCCCGTCACGATCGCGACCCACGCCGACTTGTCCGCGACGTAGTCGTCCCACACGCTGTCCATCTCGAGATGACACGGCGGATGCAACGCGTTCATCCGCTCGGGCCGGTTGAACGTGATGTAGGCGATATGGTTGCGCTTCTCGTACTTGATGAATTTCAGATCCATTTCGTTTTTTCACTCCCTCGCTGATTCTTTCTATGCGTATTCTACTGCTCGTCGAGCAGTTCGAAAAACGCGTCGATGCTTTGCATCAGTTGCCGCCTGATTTGTGCGCGGCTGCCCTCGATCAGATGCATCGTGACTCGCCCGCTGGTGCCGTCGGCCAGGCTGACCCGCGCATCCTCGACGCCCGCGACGCTGTCCTGGTCGAAAATCCGCATCCCATAAACCAGCGATCCGCGCTGCGACGCCCCTTTCACCAAAGTCAGCTTACGCACCATCGGGGTCTACCTCGTTCATATCGGTTGCTCTATAGCATAACGTTGACAATCAAGGATGGCGCCCACAGAATCGCGCCAATGGATCAAATGTCAACTAAAGTCCGACTGAGGAAAAAAGTCCGATTCTTCCGATTCGCCCCGCTCGCGCGATTCGCCCTGCTCGCGGTCATGCCGGCGGGGCTTATTTCCGCTTTCGCTGGATGCGGCCTTGCCTACCAGGCCGGCACTCGAATCAAGGCGACGCGGATGTCGGATTCAATCCAGGTCGGCCAGACGTCGCCCGCGGTGCATCACTCGTGGGGCGAGCCAGACATCCGAACCTATCTGCCGGGCGATACCGAGGTCTGGAGCTACCCGTACAAGCCCAACAGCAACGACATCACGGCGGCAATCCTGTACACCTCGTCCAAGGACGGCGACAAGGGGACGTTCCTCGATTTGAAGTTTGTTGGGGGCAAGCTCGTCTCATGGCAAGAGACAGAGCATACGCTGCCGGCCAAGGGACATACGGGCATCAGCATGGGAATCGGCGGCGGGCCGATCGGAAACGGGACCCAGATGCAGCCGGGAGCGGTGCATTACTAATCGTAGCCAATGGCTGCGCGACCGGTGATGCCATGGGGAACGGATACTTGCAAGCAGCCGGAATCATCGTGTCTAATTGAGCGGAAACGGGGGAAATGGTGGTATGCTCAGTGGGGTGGCATTGTCGTTGAAGATGACTCGATATGACTTGAATCCTTGCGGCCTGGCGGCGGCGGTTTCCGAACTTTCCTGGGGAATTGCCTGATGGCGACCGCACGAAAAAGCTTCGAGGCAATCCTGCTGGACCGCTCGTGGGTCTCGGCGCAGGACCTCGACAAGGCGCGCCAACGCAAGAAGCCCGGCCAGGAGCTGGCCGACGTGCTGGTCGAGATGGGCGCGCTGGAGCCGCAGCGCCTGGCGCGCGCGCTCGCGCAGGAATACCGGCTGCCGTTCCAGGCCCATATCGACGAGCATTCGCTCGACCCGGGTCTGGTCTCGAAGATTCCGATCAACTACGCCAAGAAGAACCGCTTGATCCCGCTGTCGAGCATCGACGGCATGGTAAGCGTGGCGATCGCCGACCCGGCCAATTACGAGCCGCTCGATGATTTGCGAATCCTGTATGGCGCGCAGATACATCCGCTGGTCGCGCCGGCCGAAGTAATCGCAGAAGCAATCAACCGCGCGTACGACCAGGCTTCGGCCACCTCGGCCGAGGACCTGATGATCGATCTCGAGGAAGAGCGGCTCGACGTGGTCGCCAGCGAACTCGCGTCGGAACCGCTGGACTTGCTCGAGTCCGATGATTCGGCGCCGATCATCAAGCTCGTCAACGGCATCCTGTCGCAGGCGGTCAAGGACCGCGCGAGCGACATTCATGTTGAAGTCTTCGAAAAGGAAATGGTGGTGCGCTTTCGCGTGGACGGGATGATGTACGACGTGTTGTCGCCGCCCAAGCGCTTTCAGCCGGCGATCACGTCGCGCGTCAAGGTCATGGCGGGCCTCAATATCGCGGAGAAGCGCTTGCCGCAGGACGGCCGAATCCGGCTGCGCATCGCGGGCCGCGACATCGACTTGCGCGTGTCGTCGATACCGACCGCGTTCGGCGAGCGCATCGTGCTGCGCCTGCTCGACCGCGCGCAGGCGGTAGAAGCCATCAACCTCGACCATCTTGGATTTTCCGGCGACAACTTGCAGCGCCTTGACCGGCTGATTCGGCAGAGCCACGGGATCATCCTGGCGACCGGACCGACCGGCTCGGGAAAATCGACGACGCTGTATGCTTGTCTGAGCCGAATCAACTCGCCCGAAAAGAACATCATTACGATCGAGGATCCGATCGAGTACCAGTTGCGCGGGGTCGGGCAGATGCAGGTGAATCCGAAGATCGAGCTGACGTTCGCCAGCGGCCTGCGCTCGATTCTGCGCCAGGATCCCGACGTGATCATGGTCGGCGAAATCCGCGACAGCGAAACCGCGGAGATCGCCATTCAGGCCGCCTTGACCGGCCATCTGGTGTTCTCGACGCTGCACACCAACGATTCGTTTGGCGCGGTGACGCGGCTGGTGGACATGGGGATCGAGCCGTTCCTGGTCTCGTCGTCGATTCTCGCCGTGCTCGCGCAACGCCTGATCCGCAAGCTGTGCCCCGAGTGCCGCGAGCCTTACATTCCCAGCGAATCCGAACTTGCGCGGATCGGACTCAAGAGCGGGGACATGACGGCCAAGATCTGCCGTCCCAAGGGATGCCGCAATTGCCGCAACACCGGCTATCGCGGCCGAATCGCGATACAGGAACTGATGATCATGGACGACGAAATCCGATCGCTGGTCATGAAGAATGCCGACGCGGCGATGCTGCGCCGCCAGTGCACCAGCCACGGGATGACGCTGCTGCGCCAGGACGGCGCGACGCGCGTGCTGCACGGCGAGACCTCGATCGAGGAACTGCTGCGGGTCACGCAGGAAGACATCGACTAGCGCGTTCGTTTAAGTCTTTTTTTCACCGATGCCAGTATTTGCTTATCGAGGATTTGGCGCCGACGGCCGCACCGTCAACGGCGTGGTTGACGCCGACAGCGCGCGGACGGCGCGCGGCAAACTGCGCGCGTCGGGGATTTTCCCGACCGATCTCAACGAGGAATCCACCGCCGCCGAGCGCGAGACCGCGGCCCGCGAGTGGCTGCCCTCGCTGTGGCGGCACAAGATGCCGGCGTCGGACCTGGCGCTGCTGACGCGCCAGTTGAGCGCGCTGCTCGGCGCGGGCGTGCAGTTGGTCGATGCGCTCGGCGCGCTCAGCGAGCAATCGGCGCGCGCCGCGACCAAGCGGATGCTGTCGCAGGTGCGCGAGCGGGTGCGCGAGGGATCGTCGCTGGCCGACGCGCTGACGGCGCATCGCGACATATTTTCCGACCTCTACATCGGGATGGTGCGCGCCGGTGAGCAGGCGGCGGCGCTCGAGGCGGTGCTGGACCGGCTCGCCGAGTATAGCGAGCGCCAATCCGAATTCGTGACCAAGGTGCGCGGCGCGATGACTTATCCGATCATCATGATGTGCGTCGGCACGGCGATCATGGCGTTCCTGGTCGCCTACGTGGTGCCGCAGGTGGCGACGATTTTCGAACAACAGCATGCGGCGTTGCCGCTGGCGACGAAGATCCTGATTGGATTTTCGGCGATCGTCACCGGCTACTGGATCCCGCTGCTGCTGTTGATTGTCGGGATAGTGGCGGGAATCAGCACCGCGATGGCGACGCCGCGCGGGCGGCGCGTGTACGACACTGCGATCCTGAAGGTGTGGTACATCGGGCCGACGATGATTCGAATCATCTGCGCGCGCTTCGCGCGGACGCTGGCCACCTTGCTCGCCAGCGGCGTGCAGTTGCTGCCGGCGCTCGACGCGGTCAAAGGCGT
The DNA here is from genome assembly GCA_937889395.1 of uncultured Pseudomonadota bacterium. Lineage (GTDB taxonomy): Bacteria > Desulfobacterota > Binatia > Binatales > Binataceae > Binatus. The sequence continues at coordinate 5,041 of CALAOW010000141.1, forward strand.
GGTAACCAACGGTCTGCTCAAGGACGCCGTCGAGCAGAGCCGTGAAAGTATCCGCGAAGGCCACGGGATGGGGCAGACACTGGCGCAGAGCGGGCTTTTTCCTCCGCTGCTGATCGAAATGATCCGCGTCGGCGAACGTTCCGGGGAACTGGAGCGGATGCTCGAGCGGGTCGCCGACAACTACGAGCGTGAAGTCGCCCACTCGCTGAGCCAGATGACCACCGTGCTCGAACCGGTGATGACGCTGGCGATGGCGGCTGTTATTGTGTTCATGATGCTGGCAGTGCTGATGCCGATCTTCCAACTCAACCAGCTGATGCAATGACAAACGCCCCGGAGGCAACCGCCATGAAGTCACGCCGCTACAACCAGGATGGATTCACCCTGATTGAAATCATGGTGGTTATTCTGATCCTTGGCCTGCTCGCGACAATCGTCGTCCAGAGCCTGCGCGGCGCCGCCGACAAGGCCAAGCGCACCAAGGCGCAGGCCGACCTCGCCGAGCTCAAGACCGCGCTCGATCGCTACTACCTCGACAACGGCTACTACCCGAGCACCGATCAGGGTTTGAACGCGCTGGTCTCGCCGCCGACCAACGGCCGCGTGCCCGCCAACTACGAAAGTGGCGGCTATATCGAGCGCCTGCCGCTGGATCCATGGGGGACCGCCTACTTCTTCCAGAGCGACGGGAACTCGTACATTTTGAAGTCGTTCGGTCCGGACGGCGTCGAAAGCGCGGACGATATAGACGCCAGCCAATCGTCGTGATGGCGCCATGAAATCGAGGCCGGGCCCAGCTTCCCGCCGCGCCAGGGCGAGTGCGCGCGCGCGTTTCGGCGCATCGGTGAAATCCGCATCGCCGGGCTTCACGCTGCTCGAACTCGCGATCGTAATCTTCATCATGGGCCTGATGCTGTCGGTGGCGATGCCGTACCTCGGCGGATTTCGTAAGGCCGCGCTGCGAAGCCAGGCGCGGCGGCTGGCGGGCCGCGCAACTTACATGTTCGATGAGGCCACCGGGCACAAGCTCGTACTGCGGCTCATCTTCGATTTGGACCACAACGGCTACGCGGCTGCGCAGCTCGATCCGTATGCCGTGCAGCCCGTGTTCGCGCCGGACAACAGCTTGTCGGGACGCCCGGTAATGATGCCGGAGGCGATTCGGATTCGCGACGTAACCATCGAAGGAATCGGCACCGTCAATCGCGGCAGGGTCGCGACCAACTTTTATCCCGAGGGCTACGTCGATGCGACCGTGGTGCATCTCGATGACGCATCGGGCGACGTGATGACGCTCGAATTTTCTCCACTGACCGGTCAGGTCGCGATCATCAGCGGCGACGTGATGCCATCGGGGATGTCACGATGAATCTTCTTCGCCGCCGCGCGCGCGCGTTTACTCTGATCGAGGTGATGGTCGCGATTGCGATCCTCGGCATCGCGCTGCTCGGCCTGCTGGGACTGCATCATCAGAGCATGCGATCCGTCATTCGCGCTCAGCAGACGACGCGAGCCTCGATGCTTGCGCAGGCCGTGATGACGGAGGCGGAGCTCGAGCGATTTCCGGATCTCGGCTCCTCCAGAGGCGATTTCGAAGCGTCGTTCCGCGGCGAGTTCCGCGACTTCCGATGGGAACGGATGGTCGAGGCCTCGGGCATGTTTCCCGATGTTCGCAAGGTTATGGTTGCGATCCACTATGGTCCCGGGTTCACGCAAAGCTTCTCGCTCGTCGAGTTCCTGCACTCACCGATTCCGCCCGATACAGGTCAGACAATTCAGACAACTCAGAAACCGGCGGTGACGCGATGATTAGGCGGCGTATCGGGACGCCTCAGGCGCCGCGCGGCTTCACGCTCATCGAGATGATGCTCGCGATTGGCGTGCTGGCGATGATCCTCGCGATGCTGGCCAGTTCGTTCCACGCTATCGCGCTGAGCAAAGTGCACGCTGAAGGACGGCTCATGGTCGATCGCGAAGGACGCGCCCTGCTGTGGCAACTGAGCAAGGAACTGAGCAATGCCGTGCAGACTCCGTACGCGGTCAGCCATGTCGGGATGCTCGGCAACGGACACATGGGGAATGGCCTGCCGATCGATACCATCACGATGTCCACGTTCAGCGCAGGGCATCGCCGCGCGCTTACCGGGATGACGCCCGAGAATAGCGTCACCTACAATTTGACTCCGAATCCCGACCAGCCGGGCTGGTACCTGCTGCAACGTTCGCAGCAGAGTGGATTGCTGACTTCCCCGGTCGCGGAGCACTCTACGGTGCTCGCGGACAATGTGGTCTCGCTTCATATCCGTTATTTCGACGGCCAGCGCTGGGGCGAAAGCTGGGATTCGTCGAGTCTGCAGCAGGGACAGCAGTTGCCGATCGCGGTGGCGATCCAGATTCAGATGGCCGCGCCAGGCGGCCGCGTGATGGACTTCGCGACGCAAGTCACCGTGCCGATGGGAATAGCCCAATGGTAGCGACGCTGCGAAGGAGCGAGCGCGGCGTGGCGATCCTGGCGGTGATGCTGGGAATCGCGCTGATGACCCTAATCGTGGTGGATTTCGCGATGACCTCGGGGCTCGGATTCGTGTCGGCGGCGAATCAAGCCAACGAGCTGCGCGCCGGTTATCTGGCGCGGTCGGGAATCAATATCGGGCTGGGGCTGCTGGCGGCGGACGCGCGCTCTGACGCGCAAGCGCAAACTCCGACCGACACCTTGAACGACGTATGGGCAGTGCCGTTTCCGCCGATGCCGCTGGAGGGCGGCAATGTCTCGTTGTCGATCGTGGACGAAACCCGCAAGCTCCCGATCAATTCGATGGTCAAAAACGGCGCTCCCAACGTGCTTGCGATTGCGAAAGTGCAGCGGCTGTTCACGATCCTCGACGTGAATACCGACCTGATTCAAGGTATCATCGACTGGATTACGCCCACTGGCGCGAACGCGTCCGGCGGTGGCGGCGACTTTTACATGAGGCTGATACCGCCATATCAGCCGCGCTTCGGTCCGATGCCGACGATCGGCGACTTGCAGATGGTCAAGGGATTCAACGAGCCAATCTTCAATCGGGTGAGCCGGTTTCTGACCGTGATGCCCGAGCCGGCGGTGAACGCCAACACTGCGTCACCGCAAGTGATTGCGTCGCTGGAGCCGGAATTGATGGAGGATCAGAAAATCGTGCAGGCGATTGTCGAGGCCCGCATAATTCGGCCGTTCACCCAACCCACCGACATCATGAATCTTCCGGATGTCGGCCCGGTAGGACAGCGCCTTTCGCAGGACGTAGTCATGCGCAGCCAATTTTTTACGATTAACGGGACCGGAACTTATGCGGGCGCCCGCAAAATCATTACCGCAACCTTCCATCGCGAGACCAACGGCATCGGCACGCTCGCTGCGTGGCATGAAGACTAGGGTCCAGGGCGCTTAATGGCTCAACGAATACTTGCGCTGGAGTTCGTGGGCGACCGGGTGCGCGCGGCGGTCGCGGAGCGCTCGTGGAATTCGTTCAATCTCGCCGGCATGTACGACAAGGTCCGCGCCGATGGCGAGACCGATCTCAGCGGCGCGCTGTCGCGTCTGGTCGCCGAGACCGGCCAGCCCGACATTGTGATATCGGCGCTGCCGGCGGATCGCGTCGCCAAACGCCTGCTCGAACTGCCGTTCAAGGATGCGCGCCGGCTGCATCAGGTGGTTCCCTTCGCGCTGGAAGAGCACCTGCCCTTCCCGGTCGACAATGGCGCGGTCGCATTTACCCGCGTCGGGCGCGAGGACAACCACACGCTCGTCATGGCTGCGATGGTGCGCAAGACCGACCTGCAGCATCATCTCGATTTGCTGCAGAAGGCGGGACTCGATCCCAAGACCGTCACGCTGGCGCCGCTCGCGCTGGCCGCGATGTACACGCGCACGCACAACGGCGCCAAGCCAATGGCGCACCTGGTCGTCGAAGGTGACGAGTCATCCACCTCGGTGGTGCTGGTCGATCTGGGGGGAACGCCGCGCGCGCTGCGTTCGATGCCCGGCGGTCTGATAATGTCGGACGGATCGGCAGTCTCGCAGGACGCCGCGGCGCCGATTCTCAACTCGGTGCGTCAGACCTTGCTCGCGCATGGCGGGGAAATGGATCAGACCGAGGTGATCGTCGCGGGTGCGGCGGCTGCGTATCCGGAAGTTCGTGGACTGCTCTCGGATTCGCTCGCCATGCCGGTCCGTGACGGCGGCGCGTTCGATTACACCGGGATTTTCGAAGGCTCGGTGCCCGATACCGGCAAGTATTCATCGTGCGTCGCGATGCTGCTCTGCGAGTTGCCCAGCAAGCCGCTCCATTTGATCAATTTCCGCCAGGGCGAATTCCTTTTTCGTGGACGCATCCGCGGCGATCTCAGCCCGTTCTATACCTCGGGAATCCTCGCCGCCGCGCTGTTGGGCGTGAGCATTTTTCATTTCGCACTGGGCGTGTCCGCCAATCTTCATCGGCTCAGCCAGGTCAACGCAGAAATCGCCGCCGTCGCCGGACCGACCCTTGGCAAAACCGAGCCCGCCAACGCCAAGGCGCAGTTGAAGACCGGAATCGCGAAGATGAATCATCGGCTGACTCTGATCGGCGGCAACCTGACTCATTCGCCGCTGGACACGCTGGTGGCGGTCTCGCAAGCTCTGCCGCCCCGATTTCCGGTCGAGATGGCCGACGTTCAGATCGACTCCAACGGCTTGCGCGTGACCGGCCAGGCGGATTCGTTCACCACCGTCGATCAAGCCAAAGAAGCGCTCGGGAAAAACGGCTACTTCGGCTCGATCGAAGTCGCTCATGCCAAGGCCGGATCGGATCCGAGCAAGGTGGATTTTCGGATGGACGCAAACTTCAAGGGCGCAACGCCGGCCAGTGAGCGCGACGAAGCCCCCGAATGAGCGCGACGAGTAGCTGCAATGTTTAGAGAATGGATCGAGAATTTGCGCGCGCGAGCGATGGATTTGCTCCGCCCCTATCTCAAACAAGCCGCCACGCGCGTCGATCCGCTGATCGCGCAGGCGCGCGGCCGCTACCAGAAACTCGAACCGCGCGAACGCATCCTGGTGCAAATCGCCGCCGGCCTGGTCGGAGTTTTTCTCATCTACAACCTGATCTACATGCCAATCGTGGATCTGAGTTCGGGGCTGCAGAACAAGATTGTCCAACGACAACAGGATCTCGCCGAAGTTCGCCGGCTCGCCGCCACTTATGCGCAGCTCAAGGCGAACCTCGCCTCTGCCGAGCGCCACACGGTTCCGCTGGGCAAGGATTTCTCGCTGTTTTCCGTCGTCGAAGCCTCGATGACCAAGAGCGTCGGACGCGCGAAGATCGGATCGATCGCGCCCGGCTCCGATCGCAAGCTTGCCGACGGGTTCACCGAGTACAGCGTGCAGTTGAAGCTCGACAATGTGAATCTCGCGCAGCTGGTCGATGCACTCTACGGAATCAATTCGCTGTCGATGCCGATTGGCGTCTCGAACATTCGCATCCAGCGCCGCACCAAGGACACTCATTCCTACGACGTTGACCTCACCTGTGTTGCGCTCGCCAAGAATACCTGATGCGCCCGGGAATTTGTCCGCGCAATACCGGCGAACTCGCCTCGTTCGAGTCGGTTACGCAGCTGTCGGACTGACGCTTTTCGCCGGGTACCTGATTTCCACCTTTCCCTACTCCGCGACTCTCTCGAAGGTCCTCGCGCCGATGGGCCTCGAGGTTTCAAGCGCGAGTCAGAGCGCCAGCTTTCCCTTCGGCGCCCGATTGGCCGGTGTCCGCCTGAGCTCGACCAGGCCCGCGTCTGCCGGCCCGCTCATCGAGAGCCCGGCCGTCACGATCGCGCCCGCGTTTCTCTCGATGCTGACGCTGCATCCCGGCGTTCGAGTAAAAGCCGCGCTCTACGACGGCGTCGTGAACGTCACGCTACGCCCCGGCGGCGGCGGCACCGCTATCAGCTACGACCTCGACTCCGTGAATATAGCCAGTCAGCGCCTGATCGCGATTCCCGGCGCGGCGGCTGCGGGCAAGCTTTCTGGAAGCGGCAATCTGTGGCTGTCTTCCGGTGACATCGCGGATACCGGAGACGGCGAATTGAGCGCCGCGGGACTGACGCTCACGTCGCCGTTCGCGGCGTCGCCGATTCGTCTTGGCGACGGGCATTCAAAGTTCAAATTGGATCAAGGCACCTTGACGATAGAGGAATTGAAAACCAGCGGCGGCGACTTGACGCTGACCGCCGTGGGTACCATCCGGCTCGCGCCCGACCCGGGCGAAAGCGAACTCGCGATCGAATTCACTCTCTCCCCGGCTCCGGCCGCCGCCTCGCAGTTGGCGGTCCTGCTCGCGCTATTGCCGCATCCCCCCGGTCCGCAGCCCTATCGATTGACCGGCACGCTCAACGCCCCGCGAATCAGCTGACGGATTGACATAGCTGCTCACGCCGGCGCGGACTTGAAAAATTCCAGCGCCGCGTCCTTGTAATGCTGGTCGCCGGGAGCGCTCAAATGATCGCGCCCTTCCAGCATCACAAGTTTGCTGCCCGCAATTGCATCGCGCAGCAGCGTGGGATTACCGACCAGCAGGTCCTTGGTGCCGATTACGATCATGACCGGCACGCGAATTTTCTGCGCCGCTATATGCTCGGCCGTAAAATCGTCGCGAGCCGCGCCCATGCACGCAGCCAATGCCTTCAAGTCGTTGCCGGTGCTCTCCGCGAATTGACGAAACTCCCGGGCCCGCTGATCCGTAACTCCTGAAATATTTTCGGCGAGCAGCGCATCGACGATCGGTTTGCGGCTGAAGGACGGCGCCGTCGCCGACCCCGCACCGATTCCGCCGAGCACGGCCGCGCGCAAACGCTCCGGATGCGACATCAGCAGGCCCGTCACGATTCGTCCGCCCATCGAATAGCCCATAATGAGAGTGCGCTTGATTCCCAGATGGTCCATCAGCCGGATCACATCCTCGCCCATAATCTCGCCGCCGTACGCCGCCGAATCGTGCGGCTTGTCGCTTTTGCCGTGGCCGCGGCAATCCAGTGCGACGACACGGTAATGCGGTGCAAGCGCGGTGAACCAATTCGTCGCGCCCCAGTTATTCTGCGCGCGCGACGCGAAGCCGTGCACCAGCACCACCGGTTCGCCGATCCCGTGTTCCTCGAAATAAATCTGCACGCCATTGGAATCGAAGTATGCCATCGCTC
>CALAOW010000142.1 GCA_937889395.1 uncultured Pseudomonadota bacterium
CTACCTTCAACATCGGTGGCGTCTCCTTCCACCCGGCTCCCACCGGGGTTCGCGTGGTCTACGCGGAAGGGTACGCCGCCTTTTCCATTCCCGCACCTGATCCACAACTTTCGGTAATAACTCATAACTCCGCTTCCACCAGCCGAAGCCCTGAGCGCCGCCGAAGGGGAAGAATCTCGGATCCGGCATTGCGCAATGGCAGTCAAATTTTCAGGAAGTGATCGGAAATGGTGCTGTACTGCTGGGGTTTTGAGGAAAACGTTTCACGTGGAACGTTGCAGGGGCCCCGGTCCCTGCACCGGGGTAAGGAGAGAAGATGCGGGCGGACGAATTACGGCGCATTTTGCGAAACAGGGGTTATTTCTTAGGATCCAGAGACGAATGTTTCACGTGAAACGTTTTTAGTTCAGGAGAATAAATCACGAATAGTGGCTTGATGGGAGTGGGCCAAGTGCTTTGCGTGAAGGCTTTCTGTTCGGCGTGACACTCATGCTCTTGGTTGGCATGGTTTACGTGACCGGCCGGTGTTTTGACAGGTCAAGTGTTTGTATTGTACCTCGGTGGGCCGACCGCGAAAAACTCTTTCTCTCCGATCAAGCCGGCCGGACTATATTTCAGTCCGAAGGTGGTTTTGTACCGATGCCACCAGCCCGCCACCGGCCTATATTTGATGGAGCCAAGGGCGACCAGAATTTTCTCGTAAGTCATCTTGATCGCTCGGTAATCTTCCTCGGAAGGAAGGTTAGGCTTGTATTTAATCAGTATCTCTATGACGGCGTTTCCGCCTACGACTTTTTTTTGGACAGCGGCGAAAAGAAGATTCTTTATGGTGCCCCAATCGCCTGGCTCAGTTGGCCAACCGCCGTTAGAGGCGTCTGGGAGCAGCAGCAATTCACCTTTCGCCTCTTTGATTATAGCAGGCCTCTTACCGACGTTTTCAATTATTACCGTAGCGGTCATAAAGGCCATGCCTTTCGCCCGCTCGACGGTGGTCAAGTTATTCAGGGTAATCTGGCCAACGATCAGATAAGGCCGATCTATCAGGTACGTAAGGTTGGCGACCCGATATTGAAAGAAAGTGATGAGGGCAACCAGCAGAGCCGCATAAAGCAACCCGTAGTCAGACCAATCCTTAAGGATCAAAATTTCTATAGGTTGGTGTTGGCTGTGGCCTGCTTCGCTGTGGGGATGGGATTGGCCGGATGCGAGCGCCACGGCGCTGTAATTGGATTTGCTTTTGTCTGTCTGGGCGCCCTCGCTACTGTATGCGATGGCTTCTGGGCTTGGATTTGGGCTTGGCTTTGCGCCGTTTAGGAGTAAGACCGATGTGATCAGGATGAATACCGACAATGGCTTTGAGAGCTTCATGGAACGTCAGCGGATGGAGTGAAACCGGTTTGGCTTTTGGCACAAAACCTGCCAGTACCGCAAGCGGTACTGGCCGCCGCGATCAACGTGGAGTTTACTGGCCTTTTCACTGCGCTGAGGCCGCTGCCTCCTCTTTGCGTGAGGGCTTTGCGGTGCGCGGCCCGATTGTTTTAGGTTCGGCCGTCGAAAGCTGGCTAGAACTTCTCGGGCTGGTTCGATAGAGATTGCCCAGGATGATGTCGCGTCACGCAAGAAAGTTGGTGTGCTTGGTCGGCGGCACCGTCGCGGTGTCCGCCGTGGCGGGATTCTACTTCGCGAAGTCCGGTCGCCTTGGCCCTGAGCCGCGGGCGCAACTCTTGAGGATCAAGTTCAACGGAGAAGACAAAGACTATGCGATGCTCATCGATCAAGCCGAGTGCCGAAAGCTTCTGAAGAAGCAGTCTCAGGATTTTCAACACATTTTCGATGAAGCACGACGGGAGAACTCGAAAGGACCGATACCCGCTGTTGGTTTCGAGTGCGTTCCAGAGGACGACCCAAGCGTGTGGGCGGAATGGCGCGCAGCGACTCGAACTATAGGAAAATGGCAAGGTTGCGACGTGTACTACTATCACGAGCCTGAACCTCAGACTCTCGCCGGCGCCTTCGTCTTAGCTCTCCCCAACGAAAACGACCAGAACAACGGTGAACCGGAAATCGACGAGATCTTCGTCGATCAGAGGACGTGCGACACACAGCTCGCGAGCAACAAAGGCTCTTGGAAAAGCGACTTGGATTACCAACGCGATGCCGAGCACGATCCCAAACTCAAGGCGACGATTCCGAATATGGAGCGGACGTTCAAAGAAGACCGCCGCGCGTTTTCCGGCGCCTGCATTCCGATCGCCAATGCGATGCCGCTTGTAAATCGGTTATGCGAAGGGCTGCCGCTGATGCTGGCCGTGCTGGGGGGCGAAGGCATTTATTCCTGCGACAGGAACATCGTGAGGCCGGCCGGAGAGTCCGCTGTTGAACGCGGAAGGGCGTATCTCATGGCGCATCCCGACGAGATTCCTGACATCGCAGGACCGCCCGCACCGCTCCAGACTGGCAGGTAGAGGAGAGTAACTTCGCGCCGCCGGGCAGCACGTTAGAAATCGGGCCGTCTTCTGGCGCCGTGAAATACACGGAGGATCTCGGGACGCGCGGAATTTGGAATTCGGCCCCTCACCCGCGCCTCGACGACTTGGCGCGGCCTCTCCTGACAGGAGAGCTTTGCGTAACTGCATATGAGCAGCTCGGCTTCGCATGCCCTCAGTGAAGTCGAAGTGTTTTGCGCCGAGAAAGATTCGGGTTTCTTCGCTGCGCTCAGAATGACACAAAGAACGACGCTCCGGCATCCGGTGCCAGTTATGCAAAGCTCTCTATCAGGGCGGTGTCACAGACACGCGGCAAGGAAGGAACCGGGGTCCCTCGGCTTCGCTCGGGATGACACAAAAAAATGATGACACAAAGAAGACCCAGCGCCGGGATTCTTCGCTGCGCTCAAGAATGACACAAAAAAAGCGAGCGGCCGCAGACGTCATTCTGAGCGGAGGCTGCTGCGAAGAATCTCGACGGATGCTCCGGCGTCCGGCGCTGGTTACTCACAGCTCTCCTTCAGACGGAGTAGGCGGCGCGATCCAAGCCGAGCTGATAGCGGGTCGCGTCGATCAGGTTTTGCATCAGCGCAAGCACGGTCATGGGACCGGTGCCGCCCGGATTGAGCGTAATCCATCCCGCGACTTCCTTGACGGCTTCGAAATCCACGTCGCCGATGAATATCCCGGGACCGACCCGTCTGAAGCCAACGTCAATCACGCAGGCGCCCGGCTTCACCATATCGGCGGTGATCAGATAGGGCCGGCCGATGTCGGCGCCGACGCACGGGATGAGGATGTCGGCCTCGCGGCAAATCACGGCGAGATCGCGCGTGTGGCGATGGCACCAGGTAACCGTCGCGTTGCGCAGTCGCCCGCCGAGAATCAGCGCGGTCGGCTTGCCGGCGATATCGCTGCGCCCGATAACCACGGCGCGCGCACCCTCGACGGGCACCCGGTAGTAGTCGAGCAAGGTGAGCACGCCGCGCGGAGTGCACGGGATGAAGCGGCCCCACTGACCGCGATAAAAGCCCCCGACGCTGGACGCGCCGATGGCGTCGAGATCCTTTTCGGGCGCAATCGCGTCGAACAGGCGAAAGCGATCGAGCGAGTCGGGGATCGGCAACTGGAGCAGTATCGCATTGACGCGCGCATCGGCGTTGAGCTCCTCGATCACGCCGAGCAAGGCGCCGGTGGTGGCATCCGCCGACGGCATCCGCACCGTGCGGCTGTCGCATCCAAGCTCGCCAGCCACGCGCTGCTTGTTCTTTACGTATTGACGTGAGGCGGGATCGTCGCCGACCAGGATCGCCGTCAGCGACGGCGTGCATCCGAACCCGCGCTTGAGCTCGTCGACGTGGGCACGCAACTCCGGCATCAGATGCGCGCTCAGCGCCCGGCCATCCATGATGATTGCAGCCATCGGGTATCAGTCGATTATAGCACCGGATCGCGCCGAGCAAGGCGCTGTGGACAGAAGACGGGCGGTTGTTGGCAGATCACGGGCGGTTGTCTCGTTCGGCTCAAAAGCGTCTGTTAGGATTTTGCCGCTGATGAATCCGGCCAAGCGCACTGTTCTATTCGACCTTCACCAAAAACTCGGCGCACGGATGACGGTTTTCGGTGGTTTCGAGATGCCCGTGAGTTACAGCGGGATCATCGAGGAGCATCTTGCGGTCCGCAATTCGGCGGGGATTTTCGATCTGAGTCATATGGGCGAGTTTGAACTCAGCGGGCCGCACGCACTGGAGACAATCGAGCGGGCGTTCACCAATTCCGCGGCGCGGCTGAAGCCTGGCCAAGCGCAGTACACGATTATGTGCGCGGAGGACGGCGGGACTATCGACGACCTGATCGTGTATCGGCTCGGATCGGAACGCTACATGCTCTGCGTCAACGCATCCAACATCGAGACGGATCGCGAATGGATCGCGGAACTCAACGGCGGGCGGGCGAAGTTCGACGATGTAAGCGACGCGACCGCGGCAATCGCGGTTCAGGGGCCGCGGGCCGTCGCGATATTGGCAACGCTGGCGGATTTTCCAATCGCCAACGTCGCGCGCTTCGGCGTCGCCGGCGGACTAATCGCGGGAATCACCTGCATTGCGGCGCGCACCGGGTACACTGGCGAAGACGGCTTCGAGCTGTTCGTGGAAAACGCCGGCGCGCGCCGATTGTTCGAAGCGATCCTCGAAGCCGGCGCCGGCGTCGATGCCAAGCCGGTCGGGCTGGGCGCGCGTGACACACTGCGGCTGGAAGCCGGGCTGCCGCTGTACGGTCACGAACTCGATCGCAATTCGTCGCCGCTTGAAGCGGGCCTGGCGGCCTTTGTAAAGCTGGGGCGTCCATTCATCGGCGCGGCAGCACTTACCGCGCAACGCGACCGGGGGCTCAAGAAAACATTGGTCGGGTTGCAGACCGACGACGGCAGGATGGTCGCGCGTCAGGGCTACCGAGTATTTCGAAACGGCGCTGAGGCCGGGGTGGTGACGAGCGGGACGTTCGCGCCGTCGATACAACGGCCGATCGCGATGGCATATCTGGCGGCCGCAGGCGCGAAAAATCCGCCGGCCGTGGGCGAGTCGCTCGAAGTTGAAATTCGCGCACGAAAAGCCCGGGCGACCATCGTGCCGCGGCCGTTCTATCGGCGCGATCAGCCACGAGCGGCATCGACTGGGCGCGTGTGATTGAATTGTTGGTGAAGTGGAGGCGGAGCCGCGCGGAGGACAAGTTGATTCCATGAGATTCATGCCACACACCGAGAGCGATATCGCCGCGATGCTCGAGACGATCGGCGCAAAGCATCTTGATGATCTGATCGCGCATGTGCCGGCGAACCTGCGCGCGAGGGCGACAATCAATCTCGAGCGCGGGTGCAGCGAAGCGGATGTGGTCCGGGAGATTTCAGCGCTGGCGGCTCGCAACACGGGTGCGTCGGGTTTCGTGAGCTTTTTGGGCGCCGGTTACTACCGCCATTACGTGCCCGCCGCGGTGCGCGCCGTCGTCGCACGCGCCGAGTTCGCGACCGGCTATACGCCGTACCAGGCCGAGGCAAGCCAGGGGACCACGCAGGCGATTTTCGAGTTTCAGACGCTGATCACGCAACTCACCGCGATGGAAGTCGCCAACGCCAGCATGTACGACGGCGCGTCGGCCGCGGCGGAGGCGGTTCTGATGGCGCGACGGTTGATGCCCAAGCGCCCGGTCGTCGCACTCTCGCGAGCGCTGTGGCCGGAGTATCGCGCGACCATTCGCACCTACCTGAGTGCGCTTGACGGAATCGAGATCGTCGAAGTTCCATTTGACGACGCGACCGGTGCGACCGACGTATCCGCGCTCGATCGTATCGCGAACGATCGCTTGCTGTGCACGGTCACCGGCTATCCAAATGCTCTCGGGGTCATTGAGCCTATCGGCTCCATTACTGAAAAAACGCATCGCGCGGGCGGACTCGCGATTTCCGCCACCGCCGAGGGCATCGCGCTGGGCCTGCTTCGCGCACCGGGCGAACTTGGCGTCGATATTGCGGTCGGCGAAGGTCAAAGTTTCGGGCTGCCGCTTCAATTCGGCGGACCCGGCGTCGGCTTCATGGCCGCGCGGCTGACGCATCTGCGCCAGATGCCCGGCCGGTTGGTGGGACAGACTCGCGATCGTGACGGTCGCCGCGCGTTTTGCCTGACGCTCAGTACGCGCGAGCAGCATATCCGCCGCGAACGGGCGACCTCGAACATTTGCACCAATCATTCGCTGTGTGCGCTGGCTGCGACGGTCTATCTCTCACTGATGGGGCGGGTTGGACTCCGCGAACTGGCGGAGCGGAACGTCGAGCTGGCGCATCAGGCGGCCGCGGTGCTGGAGGTTGCGGGCATCCGCCGGCGCTTTTCGGGACCGTTCTTCAACGAATTCGCGTTGAAGCTCGCGAACCCCTCGGCCGCTCTGGAAGCGGCGGAGCGCAGGCAAATCCTTGCCGGCGTCGCACTCGGCGCCGACTATTCCGAACTTTCCGACGCGCTCCTGGTTTCGGTCACCGAGATGAATCACGGCGACGAGTTCAGCCGGCTTGCGGCGGCAATTGCGGAGGCGCGGTGATGGCAAGTGCGGGCAGAAGTTCGCCGGCCGCGGCCGTTGAAACTCCTTCGACTACCAAACGGATCGAGCCGGTGGCGGGCGTGCCGCTTATTTTCGAACTTTCATCCGAAGGCCGCCGCGCAACGGACCTGTCGCCGCGTGCCGCCGGCGAGCGGCGCGGCGCTGAGATCATCGGCGCGGAGCTTTGCCGCGAGGATCTTCCCGGCTTTCCCGAACTCAGCGAGCCGCAGGTGATCCGGCATTTCATGCGCTTGTCGCAGCTCAATTTCGCGCAGGCGCTCCAGTTCTATCCGCTTGGATCGTGCACTATGAAGTACAACCCCGTCGTAAACGACGAGCTGGCGGCGCTCCCGGGGCTGGCGGGACTGCATCCTGCGACCCCGGCGCATCTTGCCCAGGGCGCGCTCGAACTGCTCGCGCGGATGGAAGCGGCGCTCGCCGAGATCACCGGGATGGACGCGGTGACGCTGCATCCCGCGGCCGGTGCGCAAGGCGAGTTGACGGGGCTGCTGATGGTCCGTGCGTACCATCGCAAGCGCGGCGAAGTGCGGCACAAGGTGATCATCCCGGATACTTCGCACGGCACCAATCCGGCCAGCTGCACACTCGCGGGCTTCGAAGTGATCGTCGCGAAATCGAACCGGCGCGGCTATCTCGAAGCGGCCGAGGTTCGCCGGCTGGTGAGCGACGACGTGGCCGCAATGATGGTGACGAATCCAAACACGCTCGGAATTTTCGAGCCGGAGATCCAGGAAATCGCGGCGGCGTTGCATGACCGCGGCGCGATGCTCTACATGGACGGCGCGAACATGAACGCGCTGCTCGGCGTGGCGAAGCCCGGACACATGGGCGCGGACGTCGTCCAACTGAATTTGCACAAGACCTTTTCGACTCCGCACGGCGGTGGCGGGCCGGGCGCGGGACCGGTCGCGGTGAAAAAGCATCTCGAGCCGTTCCTGCCGATGCCGCGCTTGAAGCATTCCGGCGCGGGCTATGCATTCGACGCCGAGCGGCCGGATTCGATCGGACGGATGCGATCGTTTCACAACAATTTCGGAATGATCGTGCGCGCGTATGCATATATCCTCGCGCTCGGCGGCGACGGACTGGGGATGGCGAGCCGGCTGGCGATCCTCGGTGCGAATTACGTGCGCAAGCGGCTTCAACCGCACTTTCCAAGCGCGACTGGTGAGCCTTCGATGCATGAATGCGTGCTCTCGCACGACCTCGAAAAGCGCGCCAACGTGAGCACGCTCGAAATTGCCAAACGTCTGCTCGATTTCGGAATCCATCCGCCGACGATCTATTTCCCGCTGGTCGTGCCGGGTGCGCTGATGATTGAACCGACCGAGACCGAGAGCAAGGAAATCCTGGACAGCTTCGTCGATGCGATGGAACGGATTTACGACGAAGCGCTGAACGATGCCGAGCGCGTCAAAAACGCGCCGCAGACTTTGCCGGTCTCACGCGTGGACGAGGCCGGGGCCGCGCGCCGCCCGATTCTGAGGTGGGAGAAGAAAGCGTAGCGGCTGATTTATCAGGCCAGGCCCGCGATCTTGAGTGCGCGCTGGTAGTCGTCGAGCGTGTTCAGGTTGAAGAAACTATTGAGCTGACGATCGAGAACGAGAAGATCGTGCTCGAAAATCCGCCTTGTATTGACCGCATCGGCGATCGCACCGAGACGCGACTCGCCCCGCGCGGCAAGCGCCGCGAGCGCGCTGGCGCATCGCTTGCGATACGCGGCGTGCAGCGGTTGAAGCTTTTCACCAACGATTGGAATGGCAGCGTCGAAGTCGCCAAGCATCGCGACGATCGCCGCCGCGACATCGGAATCGAGCAGCGGCAGATCGCACGAGCAGGCGAACGCGATTTCGTTGCTGACAGCGTCCAGGCCGCGCCGTAGCGCATCCAAAGGTCCCTGATACGCGGTCTCGTCGCGAATTACTTTTATCGCGGGGAGATCTATTTGAAGCGAATCCTCAGACTCGGGGGCCGCGACGACTACGATCTCCGCAAAGCGCCGCTTAAGCTCGCAGATGATTCTCGTCAGGATCGGGACACCCCCGAAATCGAGAGCCGCCTTGGGCTGGCCCATCCGCGAACTGCGCCCTCCCGCAAGGACGATCGCGCTGGCGGCAACGATCAAGCTCATGGCACGGAGTCTAACAAAAGAATCCGCGGCAATCGTGGCCTCGGAGCGCTATTGCGCCGCGGCGTTTGCGCCTGCGCGTGCGACCGGCGCACAATGCCAAAAACGCGACGCCCCACCATCAGTTCCATGCCACGGCCCCATATCGAGGTGACGGTTATGAGCGAAGCCAAGCGGCAATCCAAAGGACCGGTGCGCGGATACTTCTTCGACAAATCGGTGGTCGTAACCGGGGCGTCGAGTGGAATCGGCCACGGCGTCGCGCTTGCGTTCGGCGAACAAGGGGCGCAGGTTGCGCTGCTCGCACGCCGGCGCGTGCGGCTCGAAGAACTCGCGCGTAAAATCAACAGGGCAGGCGGCAAAGCGCTCGCGCTCGATTGCGACGTGACCGATCGCGCGCGCGTATTCCGGGCGATAGAGCAGGTTAAAGAAGCATTCGGAAGAGTTGACATCCTGATCAACTCGGCGGGATTGCTCATCTCGGATCCGGTCGAACAGATGCGCCCCGAAGACCTGGAAAAGATGATGGCGGTAAACGTCTTCGGCGCGCTCAATGCGATGCAGGCTGTGCTGCCCGTGATGCGCAAGGCCAAGTCAGGCAGCATCGTGAACATCTCGTCGCTGGCGGGACGCCGCGGCGTCAGTCCGCTCGGCGGCTACAGCTCGACCAAGTTTGCGCTGGTGGGAATGACGGAAGCTCTGCGCGTCGAGTTGTTCAATACCGGGATAAAAGTGTCGCTCGTAATGCCCGGAGTGATCGACACGCCCATGGCGCGCAATGCGCTCAAGCACGATTCGCTCAAAGGCGTATCCGCCATGATGGCGATGCCGGCGCGATGGGTGACGTGGGCGGTACTGGCTGCTGCCGCATTCGGGTTGACGGAAGTGGACGTTCCTCCGGGCGCCGCGGTCGCGGAGAAACTCGGCTCACTGTTCCCGGGCGTCACAGACGCACTGCTGAGCGTCGGCACCAGGATCATGCGGGGCGCGGGAACGCTCATGGAAGGGGCGGGCAAGCCGGAGCACAAAGCGAAGTCGTAAGTATGTAGCGAACCTCTACATAAAGTATGGCTTCGCCAGCTCGTCGAATTTGCCGTACATCAGCCACACCCGCACGTTCAATGCGTGTGGATGCTCGACGGGCTCGCGGCCCACCGTCTTGAGCCCGAGCTGTCTGTACATCTCGTAAAGCGGCTCAACCGGATTTGTGATTAACAACTTGGGACGGCGCGAAA
This sequence comes from uncultured Pseudomonadota bacterium, assembly GCA_937889395.1. Classification (GTDB taxonomy): domain Bacteria; phylum Desulfobacterota; class Binatia; order Binatales; family Binataceae; genus Binatus. Next base: position 9,960 of record CALAOW010000142.1, read on the forward strand.
AAACAAACAATCGCGCGGTGTCCGACATCATCTTGACCAGGCCCTTGCCCTGGTAGTTCGGGTCGACCACCATCCCGCCGAACTCGAACACTTCCGACGCGAGCATCCGCTTGAACAACTGCGGCGGATACAGATGGCCAAGCGTCAGCGGCGCGTCAGCCAGGCATCGCGCCCAAAACGCGCCAAGCAGTGGCGGGCGCCGTTGCTCGTTGCCCAGACCCACCGCGTAGAGGCCAAAATGGATCGCAAGCGGCCATAGCAGCGCGTGCACGCGCTTTTCCTGTACGTTTAGCGTCCTCCAGGTCCGCTTGTGGAGCGCGGCGAGCTCGCGCAAACCCAGCGGAGTGCCGATCGGCCGGACTTCGAGCCGCCCTTCGAGCTCCGAATGCCTCGGCGGACGCAGCGGCCGAGATTCAGGCGCGCGCGCTTCGGTCCTGGCCTTTTCATCCGCCTCTTCGGCAGTCGATTGTCCGGTCAGCATCGCGACGGAATTTGCGGGATTGATTGTCTGACGGGTGCGGCGCGGCACTCGCGACGAGATCGTCGCCTCCATCGGGTCATCGTTCTTGTCGGCTGCCATCAGCGAACCCCACCGCGCCGCCGGACCTCCGGCGGCGCCGATTTCATACCAACCACTACTGGCTCAGTCCCGTCAATATAAGGGAATCGACGGGTCAAGTGGAACATGGCTACCCCCCGAAAGCGTGATTTTTTACTTTCCTCGAACGGAGTCCGCCGCGCGGCGGAATAAAAAAAGGGCGTCCCGTTGGACGCCCTTGCCGGAGAATTCGAGCTGTTTTCGATTACCGCGCTAGCGGCCAATCCTCATCGCGTGGCTACCCGATCCTGGCGTAAACCGATTTGATTTGCGTGTACAGATCGATCGCGTACTTGCCCAGTTCGCGGCCGAAACCCGACTGCTTGTAGCCGCCGAACGGAGAGATCGGATCGAGAATGCCATAGGTGTTGATCCAGACCGTGCCGGCCTTGAGCTTGCGCGCGATCGTGAGAGCGCGATTGATATCCTTGGTCCACACCGCGGCGGCCAACCCGTAAGTCGTGTCATTGCTCTGGAAGACGACGTCGGTCTCGTCCTTGAACGGGATCGCCGACGCGACGGGGCCAAAAATCTCCTCGCGCGCGATCTTCATCTGGTTGTTCACGCCGGTGAAAACCGTCGGCTGGATGAAGTATCCGGCTTCCTGCTTGCCCGGTTCGCCGCCAATCTTGGCCTTCGCGCCCTCTGCTTTGCCGGCTTTCAAATATCCCTTGACGCGATCGTGCTGCTCCTTGGAAACCAGGGGACCCATGCGGGTGTTCGGGTCCAGCGGATTGCCGAGCGTCAGACCGCTGGCCATCTGCGACAGCGAATCAGTGAACTGATCGTACACGCCTTCCTGCACGAACACGCGCGAGCCGGCGCAGCAGACCTGCCCCTGGTTCAGAAAGATGCCCAGGGCAGAGCCGAACACCGCGGACGGCATGTCAGCGTCGGGGAAAATGATGTTCGGCGACTTGCCGCCGAGCTCGAGCGATACCCGCTTCAAGTTGCCGGCGGAGGCTTTCAGGATGATCTTGCCGACTTCGGTCGAGCCGGTGAAGGCGACCTTGTCGATATCGGGATGCTCGGCGATCGAGCTTCCCGCGCCAGGGCCAAAGCCCGTGATGATTTGCACGACACCTTCGGGCAATCCGGCCTCGCAGATAAGCTCGCCGAGGCGAATCGCCGTCAGCGGAGTCTGCTCGGCAGGCTTCAGGATGACGACGTTGCCGCATGCGAGCGCGGGCGCAATCTTCCACGCCGCCATCATCAGCGGGAAATTCCACGGTATGATCTGTCCGCACACGCCGACCGGCTCGCGCAGCGTGTAGTTGAACATCGAGGGATCAGACGGATTGGTTTCGCCGTAAATCTTGGTCGCAAAGCCCGCGTAGTAGCGGAAGGTCTCGGCGGCGCCGGGAATGTCGATGTTCGCGGACTCGAACAGGGGCTTGCCGTTGTCGAGCGTCTCGAGCTCGGCGAGCTCTTCGGCATGCTGGTCGATCAGGTCCGCGATCTTTAGCAGGAAGCGGGTGCGCGCATGCGGACTCAGATTCGCCCACTTAAAGTCCTCGAAGGCCTTGCGCGCGTGTTTGACGGCCTCGTCCACGTCGGCCTTGTCGCCCTCGGCGACGAGAGCCAGGACTTGCTCGTTGGCCGGGTTGAGAGTCTCGAAAGTTTTGCCGGATTTCGACGGCACCCATTTGCCGTTGATGAGAAGTTTCTTGGGCGCGCTCTTGAGGAACTCAAGCGCTGCGCTCGACTTGGCGCCGCGAGTGGCCGATTCCAATGACGCTGATGCTGATGCCATCTTTCCTAATCTCCTGTCGGTGATTTGTCGCCGTGTGCCGGCCGCGAAGACTGCCCCGCGGGATTGGACATGGCGGCCGGTATAGAGCCTGATTAACACTCGGACTCTAGTAAATCGAGCCGCGTTCGGCAAAGCGAAAAGTTGACGCGTGCCCCCTTGCTATCGCGTACTGGCGGGACGCGCCCCGCATGTCGTTTTGCCCATTTCGTCCGCCACGGCTATTGTGGACCGCAATCGCATCAGTGGCAGTCAAGCAAACACCCCTCATCGCGCAGTATCTGAGCGTCAAACAGCGCGTTCCCGACGCGATCCTGTTCTTCCGCCTCGGAGACTTTTACGAGATGTTCTTCGAGGACGCCGAAGTCGGCGCGCGCGTGCTCGACATTCAGCTCACCTCGCGCACCAAGGACGGCGTGCCACTGTGCGGCGTGCCGTACCATTCCGCGCAACCGTACATCGCCAAACTGCTGAAAGCCGGCCACAAAGTCGCCATCTGCGAGCAGGGCGCGCCCGACGCCGGGTCTCCCAAGCTGATGCCGCGGCAAATAGTCCGCGTGATCACGCCCGGAACCGTCGGCGAGGAGATGGTGCTGACCGCCGCCGAGAAGAGTTACCTTGTCGCAGTCACGGGCGCCGAAGGCGCCGGGTTCGCGCTGGCAGCGCTCGACGTCTCGACGGGGGAATTTCTCGCCACGCAGGTTCGCGAGGCCGCCGCGATCCGCGAGGAAATCGCCCGAATCGCGCCGCGCGAAATCGTAGTCGCCGGGCAAGTCCCTGGACAAGTCGGCGAGTTGGGCGCGCTCCTGAAGGACTTAAACTGTCCCGTGACGACGCTCGATCATGAATCGTTTAGCGCCGAGCGGGCGACCGCGGCATTCTCGAATCGTTTTGCGGCCGCCGCCGCGGATCTCCACGAATCGATCGCGCGAGCCGCGGGAATCGCAATCCTCTACGTCGAAGCCACCTTCGGCCGCGACCTGGCCCATCTCGAAGCGCCCCGCCTTTACCGGATCGCCGAGTACATGCTGGTGGACGAGACCACGCGGCGTCATCTCGAACTCGTCGCTTCGACTGACGGCGCGCGCAAGGGCTCGTTGCTGTCGATTCTCGACGAAACCTTGACCGCAGCCGGCGCGCGCACGCTTGGCAACTGGATCACCTATCCTCTCCTCGCGCTCGACGCGATCCACGCGCGCCACGACGCAGTCGAAGAGCTGTTCGATGCCGACCTGGGCGGCACGCTGGCGGAATCCTTGAAACGAATCGGCGATCTCGAGCGACTGGCGGGACGAATCGGCGCGATGCGGGCGTCACCGCGCGATTGTGTTCGTCTGGGCGATGCGCTCGGCGCAGTCGATTTGCTCAAACGAGCGATGGGCGCGTTCAAGAGCCCTCTTATCCGCGAACAGACCGCGCGGATCTCGCCGATGCCCGCGCTGGCGGCGCAAATCGCGGCGACGCTGTCCGACGAACCTCCGGTGAATCCCCGCGACGGCAACGTGATTCGAGTCGGGCTCAGCGCCGAGGTTGACGAATTGCGCAGCCTGGCGTCCGGCGCCCGCGGCGTAATCGCGAAGTTGGAAGCGACAGAGCGCGAGCGCACCGCTATCGCGTCGCTCAAGGTGCGCTACAACAATATCTTCGGCTATTACATCGAGGTGACGAAGCCCAACCTCGAGCGCGTGCCCGCCGACTATGAACGCAAGCAAACGCTGGTCAGCGCGGAGCGCTTCACCACGCCGGCGCTCAAGGAACTCGAGCGCAAAATCCTGACTGCGGAATCGGGGCTCAAGGAACTCGAACTCCAGATCTTCTCGAGGCTGCTCCGCGACTTGCAGTCGCACACCGCCACGATACTCGAAACCGCTCGCGCCATTGGCGAATTCGACGCGATCATGTCGCTCGCGAAAGTCGCGCGGCGCCGCGGCTATGTACGTCCCACGATCAACACCGGCCTTCGGATTCGGGTGCGCGACGGACGCCATCCCGTGCTCGAAGCCGGGATGCGCTCGGGCGAGTTCGTGCCCAACGACCTCGACGCGGAGCCCGACACGCGCCAAATCCTGCTGATCACCGGCCCCAACATGGCTGGCAAATCGACCTACCTGCGCCAGGTCGCGCTGATCGCGATCATGGCGCAAATCGGCAGCTTTGTTCCCGCCGCCGAGGCGACTATCGGGCTTATCGATCGCGTGCTGACGCGAATCGGCGCGCGCGACGAACTTCGCCGCGGCGAGTCCACCTTCATGGTCGAGATGAGCGAGACGGCGCGCCTGCTCAAGGGACTATCGGAGCGCAGCCTGCTGCTGCTCGACGAGGTCGGCCGCGGCACCAGCACCTTTGACGGGCTTGCGATCGCGTGGGCCGTCGCCGAATACCTGCACGATCAGACGCGAGCCAAGGTGCTGTTCGCAACGCACTTTCACGAACTGACCGACCTCGCGCGCGAGCGCCCGCGGGTCAGGAACCTGAGCATGGCGGTGCGCGAATGGGGCGCGGAGGTGATTTTCCTGCGCCGCGTTATCGAGCAGCCGTCGTCGCGAAGTTACGGCATCGAGGTGGCGCGGCTGGCGGGATTGCCCGATTCGATCATCAGCCGTGCGCGGGAAATTCTCGCCAATCTCGAGCAGGGCGAATTGGATGAGGCCGGGATGCCGCGAATTGCCCGCGATCGGCGCGCTACGGCCCCGCCGCCTCAGCTCGGTTTGTTCTCGCCACGAGACGAACGCGTTATCGATGAACTCCGCGCACTCGACATCGAGCGGATGACCCCGATGGACGCGCTCAACGCCCTCGCCCGCCTGGCCGCCCGCCTCAAGCAAGAGAAGTAGCAGGGGGTCACCTTTTCTTTGTGTCATTCTAGAGCGAAGCGAAGAATCCCGGATCCCGAATTGCGCGATGGCAGTCAAATTTTTTAGCAGTGGTCAAAAATCGTGCTGTCCTGCTGGGGTTTTCACGAAAACGTTTCACGTGAAACGTTTTTTAGTTCAGGAGAACGAATCACGAAGCAGGGCTTGATGGGAGGTTGGCTAAGTAGCGAGAATGGCTCTTGTGATGAGCAAGAAACATATGGGTTCCAGTATCGATGATTTCCTCAAGAAGGAGGGCATCTTTGAAGAGGCGCAAGCACACGCGGTCAAGGAGGTCGTCGCGTGGCAGCTCGCCGAGGCCATGAAGAAACAGAGAATCTCCAAGAACAAGATGGCCGCGCGGCTCAAGACAAGTCGCAGCCAGGTTGACCGCCTGCTCGATCCAAAAAACGACATCACGCTTTCCAGCCTGCAGAGGGCGGCAGCGATAGTCGGCCGCCGCGTCTTGATCGAGCTGGTTTAGGAAAGGGAATCGGGACACGCGCCTCAAGCAAGAGAAGTAAGAAAGAAAAACAAGGGCTGGCCGCGCAAGCGCTGGCGGGGGGCGTGGCGATTGCTCCAAGCGGGGGCTATCCTTGGGGGGCTGGGTAGGATTGCGGTGATGCGGAGAATGATGGCGGTTGCGGTCGCGGCGGCGACTATCGGCGCGATGGTTGCCCCTGTCGTTGTCGGCGCCGGTCTTCCCGGCCCAGCGCTGACCTCCGCGCGAATCGAGCATCGCGGCCCGACTCTCGAAATCCATTTCGGATTCAGCGGACCCGCTCCACGGCTCGATCTCAGCGCGCACGGCAGCGAACTCTGGATCCAGCTGGCGCGCACGCGCATCGCGATCCCTCCGCGCCCGCTGTTCGGCTATGAAACGGCGCCAATCGCGGGCGTCCGGGCGATCGAGTCGCCCGGCGGCAAGTCGCGAATCGTCGTCGAGGTGATCGGCAAGGCCGACTACGCGATCGCGCGGTTGAGAGGCAGAAATGAAATAGTGTTGCGGGTCGCATCCGCGGGCGCGGACCCGAATATCGCGGCACCGATGATCGTTCACAACGACGCCCCGCGCCGCCCCGCTCCGCCGGTCGCGCGCGCGGTCGCATTCGCGCCCGCGCCGCACCCTCGTGCCGAATCTCTCGCGCAACCAATCGCGCCCGTGCCCTCGAATGTGAGTGAAGACAATCGTCAGCCGGGTCATTTTCTGGTGATGATCGATCCGGGTCACGGCGGCTACGATCCCGGCACGCAATCGTCGGCCGGCGCAGTGGAGAAGGACCTCGCCCTCCAAATCGCGACGCGGCTGAAAGCCGCTCTGGAAGCCCGCGGCATCCGCGCCGAGATGACGCGCTCGAGCGACGTATTTATCAGCCTCGCCGAGCGCACCCGGATTGCGAATCGCGCGGGCGCGGACCTGTTCGTTTCAATCCACCTCAATTCGAGTCCGAATACCGACACGACGGGAATCGAAGCCTATTACCTGAACAACACCACCGACCGGGCGACGATTCGGCTGGCGCGAATGGAGAACGGCGGCGCCGACGGCTATGGCGCCCCGGACGCCTCCAACTTAAACTACATTCTGACCGACTTGCGCCAGAACTATAAGGCGTCGGAAGCGGCCTCTGTGGCCAGGATGATCGACGCGCAGACGGTCGCCGATCTCGATGCCGGACTTGGACTGAAGGTGAACGCGCTGGGAGCGAAGATGGGACCATTTTACGTGCTGGTCGGCGCGCATATGCCGGCCGTGCTGGTCGAATGCGGCTTCATGTCGAACGCCGGTGAAGCCACGCGGCTGGCGTCGGCGGATTACCAGGGAGTGCTCGCGAGCGCGGTCGCCACGGCAGTAGCGCATTACTTCAACGCCGATCTGGCGGTGGGAAATCTGTGAGCCTCGTCACGGGCGCGAATCGCGCCGAGCCTGTGCCAATTCCCGAGTCTTCGCCGCGCGGCCCGCGCGGGCAGGAGGCCTTGCTCGCGCAATTCGCCGCGAGCAAGACCCCCGGCGCCAATGCCCGCGCCTATCTCGAATCGATCCGCGCCGAGCTGGCCGAGCGCCATTTCGCCGGCGCGAGCGGCAGCGAGATCGTGACCGCGATGACGGTGGCGATGGACGATCTTCTGCGTGCGCTGTTCCATTACGCGGACGCGGAACATAGCCGGCGATTTACCAAGCTCAACCAGAAAATTGCGGTGGTAGCGCGCGGCGGCTACGGGCGCGGTGAACTGAACCCGCAATCCGACGTCGATCTGCTCTTTCTGCACGATTACAAGCTCGGTCCATACGCCGAAATTGTCACCGAAATAATGTTGCGCGCGCTTTGGGACGCAGGTCTCACGGTCGGATACGCGGTTCGCACGGCCAAAGAATGCGTGCGGTTGGCGAACGAGGACCTGAAGGAAAAAACCGCGCTCCTCGACGCGCGGTTCTTATGCGGCGACGAAAAGCTTTACGCCGATCTCGACAATCTGCTCATCGCCGACGTGCTCAATCGCAACCAGGACAAGTTCTTCACCACCAAGCTCGAGGCAAGCCGCAAACGTCACGCCCAGTACGGCGATTCGATTTACCTGCTCGAGCCTCAGATCAAGGAAGGCGAAGGCGGGCTGCGCGATCTTCACACCGCGATGTGGCTGGCCAAGGTCAAATACAAAGTGCATTCGCTCGAGGAGCTGGTGCAAAGGGCCGTCATCACCGAGCCCGAAGCGGCCGAAGTGATCGAGGCGCGCGACTTTCTCTGGCGGGTGCGCAATTCGCTGCATTTTCTGGCCGGGCGCCACTTCGATCAGATCACCTTCGAGATGCAGGAACGGATCGAGCCGATGCTGGGCTTCAAGCCCGAGGCGGGACAGGCGGCGGGTTCCGCTTTGATGCGCGCGTACTACCAGCACGCCTCGACGGTGCATCGCTTTGCCGAAGGCTTGATCGCGCGGGTGGTCGAGACCGGTCGCGGCGGGAGATTTTTTCGGCGCACGCCGACCCGCAAGATTCGTCTCGGGGTAATCGTTCAGGGCAATCTGCTGAGCATCGCCGAGCCCGATTTTTTCAAACGCGATCCGCTCAACCTGATCACGATCTACGCGGACTGCCAGGCGCAGAACGTGAGCCTCTCAGGCAGCGGGTACCAGTTGGTGCGTGACAATCTTGAATTGATCGACGACGAGATGCGCAAAGACCCGCGCGTCGGCGCCGCGCTGATGAAGATTCTGTCGGCGCACTGGCGCGTCGCCGAAACGCTCGAGGCGATGCATCTGTCGGGCGTGCTCGGCGCGATAATCCCCGAGTTCGGCAACCTCTACGCGCGCGTTCTGCACGACCTCTACCATATCTACACCGTTGACCGGCATTCGCTGGTTGCGGTGCGCGAACTCGAACGCCTGCGCACGGGCGAGTTCAAGGATTCCACTCCCCTGCTCACCGAGGTCGTGCGCGAACTCGACCACCTGCCGCTGGTGTTCCTTGCGCTGCTGCTGCACGACATCGGCAAGGGCCACGGCCATGACCATCATGAGCGCGGCGCCGGCCTGACCGCGCAAGTGTCGCAGCGGCTTGGACTGAACAGCGAGGAAATCGACCTGGTCGTGTTCCTCGTCCGCAACCATCTGATGATGTCCCAGATCGCGCAGAAGGGTGACCTTGACGATCACACTACCGTCGAGGAATTTGCCCGCACCGTCGGCTCGATCGATCGCCTCAAGGCGCTCTACCTGCTCACCTATGCCGACATGCGCGCGGTGGCGCCGAAGGTTTACAACAATTGGCGTGACATGCTGCTGGGCGATCTCTACATGCGAGCGCTCAAGGTTCTCGAGCAGGGCGATCGCGAGGCGGTCGATCCCGCGCGCCGGCTGGCTACCGTCAAAGCTGCCGTCCGCGCGACCCTGCTCGCCGCCGCCGCGCCGGATTCCGCCGTCACCGCGTTCCTCGACCAGATGCCCGACCGCTACTTCTTCACCGTGCCCGAAGCCGACATTGCGCTGCACTTCGACTTGATGCGCTCGATCGAGGAGCGCCCGCTGGTCTGCCGCATCAGGCATTTCCCCGAACTGGAGTTCAGCGAGTTTATCGTCGTGACGCGCGATCAGCCGGGACTGTTCTCGATGATCGCGGGCGCGCTGACCGCCAACAATCTCAATATCCTGTCGGCCCGAATCACCACCCGCACCAACGGCATCGCGATGGACGTGTTTCGCGTGTCGCATCAGATGGGTACCGGCTCGATGGCGATGGAAGAGGACCGCTGGCTGCGCGTCGAGCACGACCTCGAGCGCGTCATCACCGGCCAGCAGGATATCGCGGCTCTCGTCGCCGCGGCGCATCACGTGCAGAGCGCCGGCCGCAAGTTCGTGCGCCACGTGCCGACTGAGGTCACGGTGGACAATCGCACCTCCGAGCAGTTCACCGTGATTGACGTATTCACCCAGGACCGCGTCGGACTGCTGTTCGCGATCACCCACACGCTCTACCGGCTCGGCCTGCTGATTCACCTCGCGCGCATCTCGACCAACGCCGATCAGGCGCTCGATGTCTTTTACGTGAGCGATCGCGCGGGCGGAAAAATCGACGATCTCGATCGGATGCGGGAGCTGCGCGCCGCCTTGCTCGAAAAGGTCGAACAGAATCCCGCCGAAGGAGCAACCGCGTGAGCGCCGCGGGCTGGGACGAGCTGATCGATCGCCATCTGTCGCGCCAGGCCGTCGAGCGCGGGCTCAGCCGCTATTCGATGGACGCATACGCGCATGACCTCGGCGTTTTTCAATCGTGGTGCCGCAAGATCGGGCTGACGCCGGCGCAACTCGACGCCGCCACCCTGACCGCGTACCTCGAAGCGCTCGCGGATCGCGGCTTGGCGGTCAGTTCGCAGCGCCGCCATCTCGCCAGTCTGCGCGGGCTCGCACGCGAGCTGGTGGACGAGAAAATCATCGAACGCGATCCCGCGCCGGCCTTGAAGCTAAGGCCGCATCCGCGCAAACTCCCGCGCACCCTGTCGCCCGGCGACGTTGAAAATCTCATCGCCTCGATCGATGCGCACGATGCCCGCGGATTGCGCGACCGCGCGATGCTCGAAATTGCCTACGGATGCGGACTGCGCGTTTCGGAACTGGTCGGGTTGCAACTGCATCAGGTAAATCTCGCGGCCGGCGCCGTCGTCGTGCTCGGCAAGGGCAGTAAGGAGCGGATGGTGCCGATGGGTGGCGCCGCGATTCGCGCGCTGAAGGCCTACCTGGAGCGGCGCGATGAAATTCTGAATCCGGCCGGCGACGGGATGCGCGCCATAAAAAAAGTTCCGCGCCGCGTCTCCGCGGTTTTCATTACGAGGCTCGGCCGCGCCATGACCCGGCAGGGATTTTTCAAGGCGCTCAAAGGATGGGCCGCCGCCGACCCGCGCCTGGCGTGGGTCAGCCCGCATACCTTGCGCCATTGCTTCGCCACGCATCTGCTCGAGGGCGGCGCCGATCTGCGCGCCGTGCAGGAGATGCTCGGCCACAGCGACATCTCGACCACGCAAATTTACACCCATCTCTCCAAGAGCCACTTGCGCAAGGTGCATCGCACGTTTCATCCGCGCGCGACCCGTGCGAGCGTGGGGGAAGGCACGGACTGACTTGGGCGATCTGAGCGGAACCATCGCGACCATCTGCATAGTCGCGCCGCCGATCATCTTCGCGATCATCGCGCACGAGGTGATGCATGGCGTGGTGGCGCTGCGCCTTGGCGACGATACCGCTCTTCGCGCCGGACGGCTCACGCTGAATCCGATTTCACACGTCGATCTCTTTGGGACGATTATCCTGCCGTTCGCACTGTATCTGTTTGGTATGCCAGTGCTCGGCTACGCGAAGCCGGTCCCCGTCGATTTCCGCGTGTTGCGCGGCGGGCGGACCGGAATGATGAAGGTAGCGGCCGCCGGGCCGCTGACGAACTTCGTGCTGGCAGTCGTGAGCGGACTTGTGCTGCGGGTAATGCTGGCCTTTTTGCACGGCTCGCTCGGCCCGACCGTCGTCGAACCGCTTGCTCGGATGATGCAGGCGTCGGTGATTGTCAATGTCGAACTGGGGATCTTCAATCTCTTTCCCGTGCTGCCACTGGACGGCGGGCGGGTGTTGTTCGGCATCCTGCCGCTCGCGGCCGCGCGCGCCTACGCAAAGACCGAGCGTTATGGCTTCCTTATATTGCTGTTGCTGCTGTATACGCATTGGCTGGATGTCGCGATCTATCCGGTCATGAACATGGCGCTGGGTGCGATCTCCTGGATGGTGCAACTTTGAGCGACGAATCCAACACGCCGCCCAGACTCGGAGCCGACGCCGGGGTCCGCTTCCGGCTCCCGATTTACGAGGGCCCGCTCGACCTGCTGCTGCATTTGCTCAAGCGCGCCGAGCTCGACCCGCACGAAGTCACCGCCAGCTTAATCACCGAACAGTACCTGGCATGGCTCGAATTGCTCGACCAGTTGAACCTCGACGTGGCGGGCGAGTACCTCGTGATGGCGGCGACGCTGCTGTTGATCAAGTCGTTCGCAATGCTGCCGCATCCGGAGCTCGCCGACACCGAGGAAGCCGAGGAGCTCAAGCGCGACCTGATCGAACGGCTGCTGGAATATCAGCGCTATCGCGAGGCGGCTGAAAAGCTCGCGGAGCGCGCCCTGCTCGGCCGCGACGTGTTCGCCACGCCCGGCGAGAGCGCGCCCGAAGACGCGGACGCGAAACAGTACACGGTTACGATTTTCGACCTGGTCGAGGCGATTGGCGCAGTGCTCAAGCGCATCGCCGACAAGACCCCGCGCGCCATCGAGCTGCGCGACATCCCGGTGGCGGAATGTATCCCGCGGATAATGCGTGCGCTGGAGGGCGCGGGACGAGTCCAGTTCGCCGCGCTGTTCGAGGATGCGGGCGATCGATCGCTAGTGATCGCAACCTTCATGGCGCTGCTCGAGTTGATACGCCGGCGCGAAGTTCGCGCATTTCAGGAAGCGCGCTTCGGCCCGATTTTTCTCGAGCTCGGCGCTGCCGGACGAACGGAGGCTTAGTGGAAGAAGAGCGTCTGAAATCAATTCTCGCGAGCCTGCTGTTCGCGGCCGGCGAGCCGGTCTCGATCGCGCGGCTGGCCGCGGTCTTCGACGACCTCCCGCGTGCGACGGTGCAAAAGGCGCTGGCCGTGATGGCCGCTGAGTACATCGCCCAAAACCGCGGTATCGTGATCGACGAGGTCGCCGGCGGCTACCAGATGCGAACGCCGAAGGACCACGCCAGCTACGTTCGCAAGCTGCTCGCCGCCAGGCCGCCGCGTCTTAGCCGCCCGCTGATGGAGACCGTCGCGATAATCGCTTATCGACAGCCGATCACGCGCCCGGAGATAGAACAGTTGCGCGGCGTTGACACGGGAGGCGTACTCGAAACGCTGCTCGAACGGCGGCTCGTCAAGATTGCCGGGCGCAAGGACGCACCGGGACGCCCGATGGTCTATGAGACCACCGATGAGTTCCTCGAATTGTTCGGACTGAAAAATCTCGAAAGCCTGCCCGACCTTTCGGAGTTCCGCGAGATCGAGCGCGCCGTCGAGCAGGCGACAACCGGGCCGGTGGAGGGCATCGAGACTCATCCGGAGGATTCCGCCGCGATTGCGCCGGCGTCCTCGAATGATGCCGCCGCGTCGGACGTGGCGGAAGAACCGGACGACTCCGGCCCTGGAACATCTGACGACGACGAAACCCCGCACTGACGTGTCGCCGCTCTCGACCAAGGGAGAAATAGACGATGTATCGATCCGGCCTGTTGATTCTCGTAGCGATTACTTCGCTTGCATTCGCGGGATCGTCGTTCGCACAGCAAAAGCCGCCCCCGGCGCCAGAAAATGACCCGCTCTACATGCGCGTCGTCGCGACGCCGTGGCCGCCCGCGGCGCAAATCCTCGACGGCGCCGGCCACCGCCATTCGGCCTACGAGTTATACGTCACGAATTTCGGCACGACCGCGCTCAAAATCACCAAGCTCGAAGTGAATGGAAAAGACGGCGAGGATGTTGTCGTGACTCAGTCGGCAATCGGCAAGCAACTGGCCGCGATGTTCGTGCCGGCCAGCGGCGGCGATACCTCCAAGCCCAACGATCCGAGTCTCACGCCTGGCCAGACCGGCGTCTTCTTTATCTTTGCCGATTGGGCTCCCGGCCAGGACGATCCGGACACTTTCGATACCGCGATTACGATCGAACAGCACGGCGAGCGCAGCGGCTCCGGAACCATTCACGCCTCCGCGCTCGAAATAAATTCGGACGACCCGATCGTGATTCGCTCTCCGCTTCGCGGTAAAAATTGGCTCGCCGCCAACGGCCCCTCCAACACTTCGGCGCATCGCCGCGCCATGATCCCCGTGAACGGACCGCCTCACATCGGCCAGCGCTATGCGATCGACTGGATTCAGCTTGGCGGCGACGGCAAATCGTTTACCGGCGACGAGCACAAGAACAGCAGCTATCACGCGTGGGATCAGGAGATTCGCGCGGTCGCGGACGGGAAGATCGTCGAAGTGAAGGACGGGATTCCCGAGAACGTCCCCAACCGCGGCAAGATCGCGGCGCCGATTACGTACGAGACGCTCGCCGGCAATCACATCATCGAGGAGCTCAGCGAGGGATACTTCGCCGCCTACGCGCATCTGCGGCCCGGCACGCTCAAGGTCAAGTCGGGCGACACCGTTCACGCCGGCGACGTGCTCGCGCATCTCGGCAATACCGGCAATTCATCGGAGCCGCATTTGCATTTCCAGGTCTGCGACGCGCCGTCGTTCCCAGCCTCGGAGGGACTGCCGTTTGCGATCGATCAGTTCACGTTCGAGGACTACAAGATCGACAAAGCACCCAAGCCGGCGCTAACCGTAAAGGCGTCGCATCCAATGACCAAACAAGAACCAATGGCAGACGAACTGGATTCATTCTAGACGCCGGTATCTTCAAAAACGCCGGTTTCCGGCGTGTAGTTCTCGAAGCGCGTGTAGTTGCTGATATAGGTGAGCTTCGCCGTGTCGGTGGGGCCGTTGCGCTGCTTGGCAACGATCACCT
>CALAOW010000143.1 GCA_937889395.1 uncultured Pseudomonadota bacterium
GGGCCACAACCGTCAGACTGGCGCCGAGTTGACGCTGGAGCGGCTATCCGGCTAAAAATCTCGTGGTTGCAAAGTCAAAATGGAAATTCCGGTCAATATGGAAATTCCGGCTCAGCCTCGGTTTCGGATCATTCGCGCTAGCGTGGCGATCCTTGCGCTCGTCGCGGCGATGTCGCTCGCCCAGCGCATCCACGCGGTCTCGCATCGATACGACCAGTTCGATTTCAACCACTTCTACGGATGGTGGAGCGATTATTCGAGCGGCGGCGACCCGTGGACGGACCGGCGCGGACCGATGCGTGGTTGCAACTACCCGCCGGCTTTCGTCGAGATATTTTCGCCGCTCGCCCGCCTCGACCCGAAGACGGCGTTCCGGATTTGGCAGGCCGCAATGGTCCTTTGCGTGGCAGCCGCCGTACTTTTGCTGGCACACGGGAACGCTTCGCCACTCGGCCCCGGGCCGACGATCATAGTGCTTTCACTGGTGCTGCTGTCACGCCCGTTCGCGGGCTCGCTTGTGTGGAGTCAGGTCGCGCCGATGCTGCTGGCGCTGCTATCGGCGGCATGGTTTTTCGCCCAGCGGGAGCAACAGGCCGCCGCCGGACTGTGCGTGGCGCTTGCGGCGTTGCTTAAGCTCTATCCCGCCGGAGCCGCTGGGTATTTTTTGTTTGGACGCCGATGGCGCGCCCTCGGCTGGACGATCGGTTTTTTTGCCGCCGGCGTACTGCTAACGAATCCCGGACTCTGGCTCGAGCTGGTGACGTGGGGACTGCCCCTCACATATCACGTCAGAGGCGGGCGAGCCGGTGTTACCGTGCTGCCCTTTGTGCGCAGCAGCTTGGCGCATTTCGCCGGCATCCGGATCGCCGCGGAACCGATTCTAGCAGTCTGGGGATTCACCGCGCTGCTCGATCTCGCGCTGCTCGCAATCGCTGGCGCTGCCACGATTACCAGCCGCGCACGCACCGATCTCGACGGCCTGCGATTCGGGCTGTGGGTCGCGCTCGCGCTTCTAATGTCGCCCCTGGCGTGGGAAACGGACACCCTGCTCTTGCTGCCCGCATACCTGTTCGGGCTGCGTGCTGCATGGGACGGGGACCAGCCGCGCGAAGCAGCCTGGCGGATCGGGTTGATAGCCGGCGCCACGATGCTTGCCATCTGCCTCGCGAGCACGTTGATCAAAGCGTTGCCGCATCCGGGATTCCCAGTGCTATTGGGTGCATACCTCGGAGCCGCGTTGATCTTTCGGGTGCGCATCCGCTCGGAATTGCCGCGCTGAAGCGCGGCGCCGACTCGCGCGTTGAAGGCAATTACCGTGATGCCGACAATTGCAGCGATGAGTCCGGCGAGAAGAGAGTTCGCCGTAAGATCGGCTAAAAGCAGAAAACCCAATGCAGAGAAGGAGTTCCTTGGCGCATTCTATCGCGGGGAAGTGACGGCCTACGGCGCTGGCGCTGCGGGTTCGAGTCGAATGGGGACCGTTTTGCACTTTTCGCCGGTGAGAAGGCCGCTCTGAGTATCGGTGCCCTCCAGGAAACGTACCCACCTGTCGGCCACCCCGTATTTCTCCCGCAGTAGCTGGTGGACCTTCGCATGCGCCCCGGGATCAGGCAGCGCGCGGTATCGCCGGGTTTTGCCGCCTCGTTCGATCTCGACGATCGGGTGCGCGTCCATATTCCGGATCCACCACGCAGCGTTGGCGTTGCCGGGGTGAATCCAGGAATACGGTCCATCGTCGACGATCCAGAGCCGCGCCTTGCGCACCGCTGCGGTTGGAGTCGGCTCGTGGACGACAACGACCTCCCGGCCAACTTCGATCAGGGCCAGATGTGCGAGGACGTATGCCGCGCAGACGCCGACCACGATCGCCGCGACGATGATCACTTGTTTCATCTGAATAACCGAAGGTTAAACGCCGATACACCAGGCTAAATCAGTTCAGCAACCGACCATGGCCGATCTGTCACGCCAGCGGCCATCGCGGGCGTCATCCTCAATGCCCGATGAATCCGCACGAAATTGTAATGGGCGCAGTGCATCGCCACAAATTCAAATCAGGACACTACCCGCCGACGCGATCCTCCGTTCCCCTGCACCTGAAAGATAAGTATTGTCATATCCGAGGCAAACCGGTAGCTAATTCCGGCGCGCGTTTTGACCGAAACCTCGAACCAGGACTTGGCAAGCCAACCGGGGCCGCCGCTCGTCGCGGAGCATCGCCCCGCTGGTAATCAACCAAGCAATTGAAATGAGAGTTAAGGAAATTTACGAGATTGGCGAGATGCCCCCAATCGGGCACGTGCCGAAACAGATGTACGCGCAGGTAATCCGCGCGGAGAGATTCGGCGACCCCAGGCACGCGTTCCAGGTCGAGAGAATCGCGGTGCCGGAAATCCGCGCCGACGAAGTGCTGGTTTACGTGATGGCGGCGGGCGTGAATTTCAACAACGTGTGGGCGGCGCTCGGCTCTCCGATGGACGTGATCGGCGCGCGTCAGAAGGCCAAGTACGATCATTCGGATTTTCATATCGGCGGCAGCGACGCGTCGGGAATCGTCTATGCAGTCGGCCACGACGTGAGCAACGTCAAGGTCGGCGATCGCGTGGTGATTCATTGCGGCGTTTGGGACTGCAACTCGCGCGCGGTGCGCAACGGCGACGATCCGATGTACGACCCGTCGTTCAAGATTTGGGGTTACGAAACCAACTGGGGAAGCTTCGCACAGTTCGCGCGCGTGCAGGCGCATCAGTGCATGCCCAAGGCGAAGCATCTCACGTGGGCAGAGGCCGCGGGCCCCACCCTGGTGGGCGCAACCGCGTACCGGATGCTGATGGGATGGGCGCCGCACGTCGTGCGGCGCGGCGACGTGGTGCTGATTTGGGGCGCGTCGGGCGGGCTGGGATGCATGGCGATTCAGATCGTCAAGGCCGAAGGCGGAATTCCGGTCGGCATCGTCAGCGACGATCGCAAAATCGATTACTGCGTCAGGCTCGGCGCCAAGGGTTGCATCAATCGGAAAAAGCATCTGCATTGGGGCATGATGCCGCATTGGAAGGATACCGCGCTCTACAACAAGTGGGCCGCGGAATGCCGCGGGTTTGGCAAAGCGATCTGGGACGTCGTGGGCGAGCGGAAAAATCCGCGCATCGTATTCGAGCATCCCGGCGAAGACACCATTTCAACTTCCGTGTTCGTGTGCGACACGGGCGGAATGGTCGTGATCTGCGCCGGCACCACCGGTTACAACGCGGTGGTGGACCTGCGCTACTTGTGGATGCGGCAGAAGCGCCTGCAGGGCTCGCACTTCGCCAACGACGAGCAGGCCTACGCCTTCAATCAGCTCGTGCTCGACGGCAAGATCGATCCGTGCGTCGCCAAGATCTACCGGTTCGACGAGATTCCCGAATGCCACCAGGCGATGCATGAAAATCGCGCGCCCGAGGGCAAGATGGTGGCGCTGGTCGGCTCACCGCAGGCCGGCCTGAAGGATATCCGGCTGTAACCCGCAATCACGGCGCGCTATTCCGCCCGTCCGATCCTCGACTACAATCGGGCCACGACGATGATTTCGCTCGATTCGGTAAAGCTCGAACTCGCCCGCCAGGTCGAAGGCGAAGTGCGCTTCGACGCCGGCACTCGCGCGGCCTACGCGACCGACGCATCGAACTATCGCCAGGTGCCGGTGGGCGTGGTGATTCCGCGACACGAAGGCGACGTGATTGCGGCGCTTTCGATCGCGCGCGAAAACTCGATGCCGATTCTCGCGCGCGGCGGCGGCACCAGCCTCGCCGGCCAGGCGTGCAACGCCGCGCTGGTGCTGGATTTTTCGAAGTACATGAATCGAGTCATCGCCATTGAGCCCGGTGCGCGCGTCGCGCAGGTCGAACCCGGCGTGATCCAGAGCCATCTCAACGCCGCGCTGGCGCCGCACGGCCTGTTCTTCGCGCCCGATCCATCGACGAAAGATCGATGCACCGTCGGCGGGATGATTGGCAATAACTCATGCGGCGCGCATTCGGCGGCGTACGGCAAGACGGTCGATAACGTCGAGGCGCTGGAAGTCATCCTCTACGACGGAACGCAACTTTCGTTGACAGGTTCGATTGCCGACGCGGAAATCGGCGCGACAATCGCGCGCGGCGGCCGCGAAGGCGAGCTTTACTCGCGCATCCGCGAACTTCGCGACCAATCCGCCGATTCCGTGCGCGCTCATTTCCCCAAGCTTCCGCGCCGCGTCTCGGGCTACAACCTGGACGAGCTGATGCCGGAGCGGGGCTTCAACCTTGCGCGCGCAATCGTTGGCTCGGAGGGTACGCTCGCCGCAGTCATCCGCGCGACCATACGAGCCGTGCCGCGCCCGAACGAACTCGGGCTGGTCGTGCTCGGATTCGACGACGTATTCATCGCGGCGGATCAAACGCCGTGGCTGCTCGAGCATCGCCCCGAAGCGCTGGAAGGCTTCGATGAGAATCTTCCCGAGTTCGCGCGCATCAAGGCAATGCCGGGCGTGCGATTTCTGCCCGCCGGGCGCGCTTTTCTGCTCGTCGAGCTGGGGGGAGCGTCGCGGGACGAAGCGCGCGAGCGCGCGCAGCGCGTGATCGCCCAGGCGCGCGGGCTCGGCGAATGCACCGGCGCCACTTACCTTGCCGACGCGCGGGAGCAGGCCGCGGTCTGGAATATTCGCGAGTCGGGGCTCGGCTCGAGCGCGTTCATCCCGGGCCGCCCGCGCACTTGGCCGGGCGCCGAAGACTCCGCGGTGCCTCCCGCCAGGCTCGGCGAGTTTCTGCGCGGCTTCGACCGCATCCTCACCAGCCATAGCCTCAAGGTGGCGACCTACTACGGACATTTCGGCGAAGGATGTGTTCACGCGCGCGTCAATTTCGATTTGGCCAGCGCGCCCGGAATCGCGACGTTCCGTGCGGCGATGATCGGGCTCGGCGAGCTCGTTGCGAATCTGGGCGGTTCGCTCTCGGGCGAGCATGGCGACGGGCTGGCGCGCTCCGAGTTGCTGCCGATGATGTTCCGGCCCGAGCTGATCGCGGCGTTTCGCGATTTCAAGCGAATCTTCGATCCCGATTCGATGATGAATCCGGGCGTGATCGTCGATCCGCATCCGCTCGACTCGCACCTGAAGCTGGGCGCGAACTATCGACCGCGCGAAATCGCCACGCACTTCGACTTCAGAGCCGAAGGCGGATTGGCGGGTGCGGCGCTCAGATGCGTCGGAATCGGGAAATGCCGAAAGACCGAGACGGGGACGATGTGCCCGTCGTACATGGCGACGCGCGAGGAAATCCATTCGACCCGCGGACGCGCGCGGATCCTGTTCGAGGCTTTGACCACCGACCTGTTGCCCGAGGGTTTCGCCGATCCGGCGGTGCGCGACGCGCTGGATTTGTGTCTGTCGTGCAAAGGATGCAGGAGCGAGTGTCCGTCGTCGGTGGATATGGCCGCGTACCGCGCGGAATTTTTCTTCAACTACTATCGAAGTCATCGGCGTCCGCTTTCGTCGGCGTTCTTCGGCAAACTGAATGAAGCCGCGCGGCTCGCGTCGTACGCGCCGTCGATCGCCAACGCCCTGGCGCACGCGCCGATTGTGGGCGGCGTCATGAAAAAAGCGCTCGCGATTCATCC
>CALAOW010000144.1 GCA_937889395.1 uncultured Pseudomonadota bacterium
CTCACATGCAAGAGGTCCCTGGTTCGAGTCCAGGTGCGTCCACCATCGTTTATTCCCGCCGCCGAAGATAATTCTGGTCCGGCAGCGGGCTGCAGATAGGCCGGCGTCTAGTCAAAAGCGAGGCTCGCGAACGACACCGCCGACTCGCTCTGCGGTTCCATCGCGATTCCATATTTGAGCAACCGCGCGCTGCGGCCGCGCAGCAGCTCGAGTTGGGTGTACATCGGCGCCAGACCGCAAATTCGCCGCGCGTCGCGATCCTTCACGATGTCGGCGAAGAAGCCCTCGGGGTCACCGCGCTTGATATTTTCGATGAGGCCAAGATCCTCGCGCTGGACGCGCTCGGCCACCGCGCGATCGGCGCTGAACTCGTCGCCGAATTTCCTGCCGACGTGCGCGAAATCCACGCCCGCAAGAATCAGCACCCGGCGGCAATCCGCGTCGAGCTCGGATCTCAGCGCCGCGATGAACGATCCAACCCGGGAGTCGCGCGCCGGCATGACTCCGCTCGCTACCAATTCATGGAACGAACTGACCAGGATCGGCACCACCTGGTAGCCGCGCGCTCCGAACGCGTAGGCCAGAAACAGCGCCTGGAATTCGATCGAATGCTCGCCGCGATGCAGCATCTCGTCAGCGAACAGATCGCCCTGGTAGCGCGCCGCGAGCCGATCGATAAACCCGCCATCGGTCTCGACCGCGCCAAGCGGCGTCGCGTAGTTCTTGCGCGTCGCGCTGAACAACTCGGGGCCGGCGCCGTAGTGCGAGGTTCCCAAAATCACCACCAACTCCGGGGGCTCGTGCGCCATCAGCTCATGGTACGCGTGCGCATAGGCTGCGGCGCCTCGGCGCGGATCGATATGAGGCGCGATCAGGCCTGCGAGCGACGCCGATTTTCTCGCCGCGGGAACGCGGCCCGGTCCCTCGGGCGGATCGAAGAACGCCGCCAGCTCCAAACGCAACTTCGCCGGATCTTTCTCGTAGCACAGCCCCGCCAGCGCTGCCGGACGGTCGGGGCTCGCCAGAAATTCCTCGCGCACGCGCCGCTCGCGCTCGTGGAATGCAGGCGAGTCGAGGAAGTACGCACGATCGAGCGCCACGACCAGTTCGTCGAGCTTGTCGAGCGGAATCATCTCGCCGAAGCGCGTCGCAAACGCGGCCTGGATATCCTTCAGCGACATCTTCCCGTCGAATAAAGTCACGATGAAGTAAGCGCCCATCCCGAGCATGATCGGTTCGGACGCCAGGCCGCTCGGATCGCGCAAACAGATCAGCGTCTGATCCTGCTGCTCGACGGGGAAAGCCTCGACGGCGCGAATCTTTGGGTTTTCCATCGCGAAATCTAAATCTTGGTGATAGGCGACGGCCCTGGAGCAACCGCCACGTTTACAGATGCTATGGGCTTTGACAAAATCCGGCAAGCTGACAGGAATTCCGCGCGCGAAAATCCGCCAATCGCTTCCAATCGCCATGTCCGACCAACCTCGACGCCGCGCCGCTCTGACCCGATCTCATCCGCGACGCAAGGACGCGCCCGCGCGGGTCCGCTACAGAGTCGCGCGGATCGATTCGCTCGCGCCCGGCGAGTCGCTGAAGTTCATGCTGCCGATTCGCGGCGCCGACGAGGAATGTTTTCTGATCAACTTCGGCGGTGAGTTCCACGCCTACGTCAATCGATGCCGGCATGTGCCGATGGCGATGGACTGGGTGGATAATCAGTTTTTCGCGGAAGACGGCCGCTACTTGATGTGCCAGACGCACAACGCCTGTTACGAGCCGGCCAGCGGCGAATGCATCGCGGGACCGCCGACCGCATGCGGCAAATTTCTTTACCGGGTACCGACGGAGATCGAAGACGCAGTCATCTACGCGCATCCGCCGCAAGATGAATTCGAAGATTGAGAAGAAGTCGAAGACTGGCGTCTATTCGTATTCGTCGCCGAAATGGGCGCGCACGATTCGCGCCTTCAGGTACTCGAGCGTGCCGAGATCCTCGACGATGTCGCCGCCGGTGTCGTAGAAGAACAGCTCACCGTTCTTCGTGCGGCCGACCGCGATGATCCATTCGAGGTCGTCCCGGTCCTCAAGCAAATAATTGATTGTCTGCGCCACCCCGCGGCCCGGGATAATCGTAATCTTCGGCCTCGGGAGCTTTTCCTTTTCCTGCTTGGGCATCTTTTTGATCAACCCTCTGGCGGGAGGATGCGGGAACCGACCACTCAATTACATTAAGAATGCCCCGCGATCTAAGTCAATAGCGCGTGCACAGCGATCTCAACATGATGCGTGTTGGGGAAAAAATCGAAGCCGCATACGCGATTAATTTTGTATCCGGCCCCCGCAAGTACGCGCAAATCACGCGCCAGCGTGGTCACGTCGCACGATACGTAGATGACGCCCGGTGCGCGCAGCTTGACGATCGGTTCCATCAGATCGGGCGCGCCGGTGCGCGGCGGATCGAGAATTATGACCTCGGGACGATAGCGCGCGCGATGCAGAAAATCCGCCGTCGCCGTCGCCTTCATCGCGACGAACTGTGCGTCGCGAAATTTCAACCGCGCGGCGTTGCGCGCCGCCGCCGCGATTGCTCCCGCATCGGCATCTACGCCCGTCACTCGCGCGCCGCGCCGCGATGCGGGCAGACTGAAGTTCCCCGCGCCGCAAAACAGATCGAGCACCGCCGACGATTCGTGAATTGCCGCCATTTCCATCACGCTCGCGACCAGCTTCTGGTTCTGCGCGCGATTCACCTGGCTGAAAAAATCGGCGTCCACTTCGATCGATAATCCGGCCTCGAGCTCGATTGCGATCGCGGTATCGCCTGCCGTCGCGCGATGCGTCCCCGATCGCAGCACGATTCCCGCAATCTCGCTGTCCGATTCGAGCACGTTGCTTGCCCGCCTGAGGTCCTCTTCGGCCGCCGGCTTCTTCAGATGTGCGACCTGGACTTCGCGCGCGCCGTCGCGCACCACCTCGATCTCTTCGACTCGCTTGCCGAGCGAGCGCGCCAGATGCAGCGGCATCCGGATGCCCGGCTCGGCGACCATGCATGAATCGATCTCGACGATCGTGTTGCTGCCGGCGGAGTAAAACCCAAGCACGCCTTTGGCGCCCACCCTGAGTCGGATTCTCGACCGATAACCGAACTCCGCCGGCGCCGGTTCGACGAGTCCCGCCGGATCGATCGCGACGCCAAGCGCATGGCCCAGCTCGCGCGCGACGACTTCGCCCTTGAAACGGACTTGGGCGCCGTAGTCGATGTGCTGCCAGTCGCATCCACCGCATCGCGGGACATACGGACACGGAGCAACCCGGCGCTCGGCGCTGGCGCGGAGGATTTCGCGAATTTTCGCGACCGCGTAATCGCGGCGCTCAGAAACTATCTCGACGTCCAGCCTGTCTCCCGCCACCGCGCCCGCGACCATCACGGCTTTGCCGTCCTGACGGCCGACGCCGAAGGGCCCGAATGTCATCGCGCTGATCTCTATCTCCGCCATGCGCACCCAAGTTTATCCCCACTACGCAATTCGCGCGACGCGCCTTATAATTGATGCGCGCGCGTGGTCGCGCCATTTTATCTGCGCATTCACCGGGTGACGCCCTTGGCGATCGAGACCGAACTCCGCGAACTAATCGACAGGAATTTTCCCGCTGATTCCGCCCGCCTCGTATCCGCCTTCGCCGAGCGGCTCTTCACGCGCGAGTCAGCCGACAATCAAGAGCAGGTCCCGGCCAAGAGGCGCCTTACTCTCGTGCAGTCGGCGTTCGAATTCTTTTCCGTCCGCACCGATCCCGTGATCGCGCGCGTCGAATCTGTCCCGGGCGACGACAACGACACACTCGCCATCGTCGAGACCGTGACCATCGATTGCCCGTTCATCGTCGATAGCCTGCTCGAGTATTTCCATCATCTCGGCGCCACCGTTCGCACGATGCTCCACCCGGTCTTCAAAGTCACTCGCGACAAACAAGGGCGGATCGCATCGTTCGAACAGTCCCTCTCCACCGAGCGCGGCGAGTCATTCGTTCACGCGGAACTGGAGCTAACGCCCTCACCCGAACAGGCGCGCCAAATCGAGCGCGATGTCATCTCAATTCTTACCGAGGTCCGCGCGGCGACCGGCGACTTTGAGCAGATGACCGGCCGCGCCCTGCAGATCTGCGAGGAAACCGCGTCGAACCGCGAACTGATCGAGGTCCGCGACCTCATGCGCTGGCTCGTCCACGGCAGCTTCGTGTTTCTCGGCTATAGCCGCTATCTCGTGAGCGGCGACGCCGCCGCCGCCAGATTCGTGCTCGATCCCGGCACCGAACTCGGCGTCATGCGCGAGCTCGACGAGTCGCGATTTCGCAGCTCGGTATTGCTCGATGAACTCTCACCCGCGCGCCGCAAGCTCTTCTTCGAAGGACCGCCGCTGGTGATCGGCAAGACTCGCGCCGAGTCCCACGTACATCGCCGCCGCCCGATGGACAGCGTCTCGATTCGCCGCACCGATGCATCGGGCCGCGTCGTCGCGTTCGACAATTTCGTCGGGCTGTTCACCTCCAAGGCCTACGTGGAGGAGGCGCAGCACATTCCGGTTCTGCGCGCGAAGCTGCGCGAAGTGCTGGAGTGTGAGGGCGCCGCCCCCGGCTCGCACGATTACAAGGAAATCGTTTCCGCCTTCAACAGCTTTCCCAAGGATGAACTCTTTCGCGCACCCGTCGCCGAACTGCGCGCGCAGTTGCGCCTCATCCTCGACGTTAAGAGCGTGGGCTCGGTGCGACTCTTCGTTGCGTCCGACGTGCGTCACGGCAACGTGATCGCGTTGGTGGTGATGCCGCGCGACGCCGCCTCCGCCGAGCTTGGCCGGCGCATCCAGGATACTCTTGCAGCCGTGCTCCACGGTACTTTGGTCTATTTCTACCTGGCGCTCGGCGAGGGTTACACGGCGCGCCTCCATTTCTGTTTCGTTGCCGATCCCCCAAAGGCTTCGGTCATCCGCGGCCTTGAGACCACGACCGCCGAGCTCGCCAGACGATGGGACGATCGCTTGCAGGAGCGGTTGATCAAAAAATTCGGACCCATGCGCGGACGCGCGCTCGCTGAGCGATGGGCCGCTGCGTTCAGCGCTGACTATCAGGCTGCGATCGACGTGACCCGCGCGGTCGGCGACCTCGAAGACGTCGAAACGCTAATCGCCGCCGGCCGTGATTTTATGGTCGAGGCCGGACCTGGCGCTGCCGACGGCCACGCTGGCGGCGCCGGCGACATACGGATTATGGGCCTTGGCGACGCTCCGATGCTGTCCGATCTGATGCCTACTTTGCAGAACTTCGCCATCGAGGTGTTGGCCGAGGACGCTCACGAGCTTCGCCCCCGCACGGACGGCAAAGTGACGCGCGCGTACCTGCAGGTTTTTTCTGTGCAAGGACCCGGCTCGCAGCCGTTCGAAAAATTTCCCGGCGCTGCGCTGGTTGCCGACGCGATCGCCGCCGTGCGCATCGGCGTTGCCGCAGACGATTCCCTAAACGCGCTCACTCTCACTGCCGGCCTAGCCTGGCGCGAGGTCGCTCTGCTGCGCGCGTACCTCGTCGCCGCGTTTCAAATGCGCCTGTCGCCCGCTCGTCTCGGCTTGCAGCGCGTTCTGTTGCTATATCCCGACCTCGCCAGGTTGCTATTGGAACTGTTCACCGCGCGTCTCTCGTTCGACAGTCCGGCCGCGCCGGAAAAAATCGCGGAGCTGCGCGAAGCGTATCTCGCTCGTCTCGCTGCGATCGAAAATATTGTTGACGATCGCACTGCGCGCGCGCTGCTATCGTTGGTCGAGGCGACCGTGCGCACCAATTTTTTCTGCGCGGTGCCGTCGCCCGATCCCTACATCGCGCTCAAGTTCGAAAGCGCGCGCATCACCGGGCTGCCCGACACCGCGCCGCTCTACGAAATTCACGTCAACAGTCCGCGCATGGAAGGATGCCATCTGCGCCACGGGCGCATCGCGCGCGGCGGAATTCGCTTCAGTGACCGGCCCGACGATTACCGCACCGAGATCCTCGATCTGATGAAGACCCAGACCGTGAAGAACGCGATCATCGTCCCGTTCGGCGCCAAGGGTGGCTTCATCGTCAAGCCGCGACCCCGCCATCAGCCCGATCCCCACGACGGCGTCGCGGCGTACCAGACGCTGATCAACGCGATGCTCGATCTCACCGACAACCTCACCGGCGACGGCCCGCTGCACCCCGCTCGCGTCAGGGTGCTGGACAACGACGGCCCATATCTCGTCGTGGCCGCCGATAAAGGCACTGCGAGTTTCTCCGACCTCGCCAATCAGATCGCTCTCGAGCGCGGCTTTTGGCTCGGCGACGCCTTCGCCTCTGGCGGCGAGCACGGCTACGACCACAAGCAGATGGCGATCACGGCGCGCGGCGCGTGGGAATCTGCGCGCCGGCATCTGCGCGAGATGGGTCGCGATCCCGACCGCGGCGCGCCGATCGCGATGATCGGCATCGGCGACATGTCGGGCGACGTGTTCGGCAATGGCCTTCTGCGCTCGCGCAACTTGAAGCTCATCGCCGCCTTCGACCATCGCCACATCTTTATCGATCCCGACCCCGACCCCGCCGCCAGCTTCGACGAACGCAAGCGGCTCTACGATCTGCCGCGCTCGAGTTGGTCGGACTACAACCCCGCGCTCATCAGTCCCGGCGGCGGCGTCTTCCGCCGCGGCCAGAAACGAATCGACCTCAGTCCGCCGGCGCGCGCCGCGCTCGGATGCGACTCCGATGCGCTCGACGGCGAGTCGTTGATCCAGCGCATTCTGCGCGCGCCCGTCGATCTGTTTTACAACGGCGGCATCGGGACTTACGTTCGCGCCTCGACCGAGACCGACGCCGAAGTCGCCGATCACGCCAATGACGCATGCCGAATCGCCGCGCCTGACCTTCGCGCCAAAATAGTCGTCGAAGGCGGCAACCTCGGTTTCACTCAAAAGGCGCGTATCGAGTACGCGCTCGCCGGCGGGCGTATCAACACCGACGCGATCGACAACTCGGCCGGCGTCGATATGTCCGATCACGAAGTCAATCTGAAGATTCTGCTCGAGCCTGCCGTAGCCCGCGGCGAGCTCACTCGCGACGCGCGCAATCGCGCGCTTGCCGCATGCGCCGGTGAAGTCGCCGACCGTGTCATCGCTGACAATCGCGATCAGGTGCTGTCGCTCAGCCTCGAGCAGCTTCGCAGCCGCACCCACTTGACCGAGTTTCGCGACCATCTCCAGGCCATCGAGGATCGCGGCACCTTGACCGGGATGGAGCCCGTGCTGCCCGCCCGCGATGCGATTCGCGAGCGCCACTCGCGCTACCCCGGCCTCACCCGCCCCGAGCTTGCGCTGGCCGCGGCCTACACCAAGATCGATCTTATCCGGCGGCTTCAAACCACCGTGCTGGTTGACGATTCGTACCTCGTCGGACGTTTCCTGCAGCCGTACTTCCCGCCCTCGCTCGCCGAGCACTTAAGCCCCGACGCCAGCGCTCATCGCCTCCGCCACGAGCTGATCGCGACTCGCGCCGTCAATGAACTCGTCGATCTCGTCGGCTCGACTTTCGTCTTCGGCCTCGGGCGCGATCGTGGCGTCGCGGCTGAGGATGTGGTCCGGGCATGGGTGATCGCGACCGACGTGCTTTCGATTCACGAACGCGCCGCTATGCTCAAGCGCAACGCCGCGCCGCCCGCGGCCGAATCGGAGCTGGGCGCATTTCTCGCGCTCGAACGCGCATCCCGGATCGCTGCGGGGTGGGCGCTCAGCGAACTGGAACCTGCCACTTCGATCGGCGCCGCGGTGACCCGCTTCAAGCCCGCATTCGAAATGCTGTCTGGCGAGTTCGAGTCGATGCTCGCGGCCGGCGAGCGCGACCGCTTCGAGCGCCTCTATCGCGAGCTTCGGATCGACGTCCGCGACGGCGAACTGGCGCACGGGCTTGCGCGCCTGGCCTTCGCCGATCACATTCTGAGCGTGCTGAGCCTGAGTTTCGCCCGCGAAACCGAACCCGCAAAAACGGCTCGCGCGTACTTCCGCCTGAGCGCGCAACTCAACTTCACAATTCTCGAAGATGCCCTTCAATCGATTGGCGCTGACGACCGCTGGGAGCGGCGCGCCGCAAACGAACTCGCCGCTGAACTTCGCGCCGCTCGTATCGCGCTGTGCCGCGCGGTGCTCGACGCCATCGCCGACGATCCCGATATCAGTGTCGATGGATCGATCGAGCAGTTGAAGCGCGTCCGCGCCGATAGATTCGCCCAACTCGCGCGGCTCTTCGACGAACTCAAGACCCTTGCGTCCCCGAGTCTGCCCGCGATTCACGTCACGATTCGCGCCCTCTCCCGCCTGGCCGCGTGACAACGCCTTGCCGCGCCGCCTTCGCGGAGACA
>CALAOW010000145.1 GCA_937889395.1 uncultured Pseudomonadota bacterium
ATGAAGGCACGACGGTATCGGTCTGGATTCCCGCCGCCCAGCAGGGGTGAGCAGGGCTGAGCCCTGCACCCAGTATTAAGGCCGCGCTCCGTTGTCGCGCGCGGACGCGGAGACACCGGCTTGCTCGCGGGGCTGCGATATGAAAATTTCTAAGGTTCCAATGCGCCATTAGCTCAGTGGATTAGAGCGGATGACTACGGATCATCAGGTCGGGGGTTCAAGTCCCTCATGGCGCACCATCTTCTCCCAGTAATTTCATCGCCGATACGCGCGAGGCGCTTGGCGCACGCGCGACCGTCGAAAATCGCGATTGATTCATTTTCCTCGACCGGGGTTGAGGTATAGTTCGAGTTGTGATGAGCGAACTTCTCAAGCAAGCTTTCGAAAAGGTGGCCTCGGAATTGCCCGAGTGCGAGCAGGACGCCTTTGCGCAATGGCTTCTGAAACTGATTGAGTCCGATGAGCGTGAGTGGGAAGTCCAGTTTGCAGGTTCCGCAGCGAAGCTTGAAAAGCTCGCCGATCAAGCCCTTGCAGAGTATTTGGAAGGGTGCACTGAAATTCTTGACGTATCGAAACTCTGACTTCTCGAACGACAGAAGCGTTCTGGACCTGCTATCAGAGTCTTCCAGGGCAGATCCGGTCGCTCGCGAATGAAGCGTACAAACAGTTCGTTCAAGACCCCCTTCACCCGAGTTTGCACTTCAAACAAATACATCCGACGCGACCGATTTGGTCGGTCCGCATTGGGATTCACTATCGGGCAGTGGGCATCAAGCCGCATGCCGGTGAAATAGTCTGGTTCTGGATCGGCTCGCACGCCGGCTATGACAAGCTGATTTGAATCCCGCGTGGAGGGGTTCAAGTCCCTCATGGCGCACCATCTATCCCTCAAAGTGAAGATTGCGCCGGCTGGGTTGCGCTCGACTGTTGAGCGGCGCGTGGTGTAACAATCGTGCGGGTCCGCCAAACAGGGATAGCCAATTCGAGACCTAACGGGAGGAGCACATCCTTATGTCAGCTGCGCGCGAGTTCTCAAAACCATACCGCGTCAATGACGGCAGCAAGTTTCGCTTGAAGGACTTCGACCCTGGGGACAGCAGCGGTCTGAAATCGAAAAAGCATGCCGAAAAGGAATTGCCGCGCGGGATCGAGCGGCTAAGCAATTTGCAGGACAAGCTCTACGCGCAGGATCGATGGGCAATTCTGCTGATCTTTCAGGCGATGGACGCCGCCGGCAAGGATGGCGTCATCAAGCACGTGTTGTCCGGCGTCAATCCGCAGGGATGCCAGGTTTATTCGTTCAAGCAGCCTTCCGCCGAGGAACTCAATCACGACTTCCTATGGCGGACCTCCAAGTGCGTTCCCGAGCGTGGCCGAATCGGGATCTTCAACCGCTCCTACTACGAAGAGGTTCTCGTCGTCCGCGTGCACAAGGAGTTGCTCGAGGGCGAACGAATGCCGCCGGCGCTCGTCACCAAAAACATCTGGAACGAGCGCTTCGCCGATATCAACGCGCACGAGCATTACCTGTGGCGCAATGGCGTCGTCACCCGGAAGTTCTTTCTCAATCTATCGAAGGAGGAACAGAGGAAGCGTTTCCTGAGCCGTCTCGACGAGCCCGTCAAGAACTGGAAGTTTTCGGCCTCCGACGTCACGGAAAGAGAACGATGGCACGAGTACATGGCGGCCTACGAGGAACTGATCCAGCGTACCGCCACTCCGCACGCGCCCTGGTACGTCGTTCCCGCGGATAAGAAATGGTATTCGCGCCTGGTGGTGGCCGACGCGATCATCAGCACTCTGGAAGACCTCAATCTCCACTATCCGGTCGTCAGCGCCGCCAAACACAAGGAACTGCAAGCCGCGCGCGTCGCCCTCGAGCACGAAGGCCATCGCTGACCCTTGCGCACCCGGCGCGGGAGAATCGCGCGAGCCGATCCCGCCTCTCGAGCTGTTCGATTCTCCGCGCGCGTGGTGGATGGTCGCGGCCGCATTCGTTGCGATGTGCGCGGCGTACGGCGTTGCCTACAGCTTCGGCGCGTTCTTCAAACCGATGCTGGCGGAGTTCGGCGCGCGCCGCGGCGCGACCTCGGCGATGTTCTCGATCACAGTATTGGTCTGGGCGAGTCTCGGCCCCGTCACGGGCCATCTCTCGGACCGCTTCGGCCCACGAGCCGTGGTCGCGACCGGCGCGCTAGTCATGGGCGCGGGTCTCGCGCTCACGTCGATGATCGATCGTCTCTGGCTCGGCTACCTGACTTACGGACTCGGGGTCGGCGCCGGAGTCGCATGCGCTTATGTTCCGATGGTCGCAGTCGTCGGCGGATGGTTCATCCGGCGGCGCAACACCGCGCTTGGAATAGCAGTGGCGGGGATCGGATTTGGAACAGTATGCGGCGCGCCGGTCGCCGCGGCATCGATCTCTCATCTCGGATGGCGCGCGACGTACGTCGCGTTTGCCATTGCCAGCACCGCGATTTTGCTCGGATGCGCCTGGATCGTCGAGCGGCCTCCCGTCCACGTGACGCCGTCGCGAATCCAGCTTGGCGACGCGATTCGCAGTCCAGCCTTCCGCCTCCTGTACGCGTCATCGGTGATGGTCGCGATGGCGCTGTTCGTGCCGTTCGTCTATCTGCCGTCGTTCGCTCACGAGCACGGCGCAAGCGATTTCGCCAGCGCCGCACTGGTCGGCATCATCGGCGGGGCGAGCGTTGCGGGCCGGATGGGCCTGGGCAGTCTGGCCGACCGCGCCGGCGTGGTGCGGCTCTACCAGGCAAGCTTTCTGGTTCTCGCGCTCAGCTACGGCATCTGGCTGGCCGCGCCTTCTTATCCAGTAATGGTAGTGTTTGCGCTGGTGATGGGCGCGGGATACGGCGGATATGTCGCGCTCTCACCCGCCGTGATTGCTCATCTGTTCGGCACGGAGCGGATGGGAACGATGCTCGGCGCGCTTTACACCAGTGGAGGATTTGGCGCGATGGCCGGTCCTCCGCTGGCGGGATTGATCATCGATCGCACCGGCAGCTACCGCATCGCGATCGCCGCCGCATTCGCAGCGGCGATTGCCTCTTTCGTGCTGCTGATCCCGCTGACCCGATACGAACCGGCTAGCGAATTGCAGATTGCGCGGGACTAGCCGGCACCGCAACCTAACAGTCCGTCAACTCACTGACAACAAACTGTCTGCTCTGCGGAATCAACTGCGCGGTATCCCGAACTGTGAACCTGTCCTTCCTTCGCAAGGAAGGGGAGCAAAGACCGGTTATTCGAGGCGCCAGAGCGAACGCGCGGCGTTGGCGGAGCGCTCGACGAACTTCTTGCCATATTTCATCTGCGCCTCGAAGATAGGAGCGAGCGGAGTTTGCTTGGCCCACTTCGTGGCGGAGGCCTCGAAATCGATCGCCTGGTTGGCGACTTTCTCGCTGGTGTCGATGTACCAGGCGGCGAACTTCTTGGCGCCCTTGACGCTCAACAGGTCGCTGCGCAAATTGCTGATACTCTCGAACGCTCCCGTATCATGCTGTTTGTGTGCTGGCTGTTTGTGTGCTGAGTGTGTCCCTTTGTGATTTGACATTTCTTTTTTGTGATCTGACATTTCTTTTTCTCCTGATTTTCGGCGCGACGCTAGCCCGCCGGTTGGTTTACCAAGGTTAACACTATCGAATCTGATTTTGCCCGTGTTTTTTGTCGCCTCCGGGACGAAACGGGCGGTTTTACGCTTGTTCGGTCGCGGCCGGCAGGCCGGCTGCGGGCCACAGGGCGGCGAAGAAGGCGCCCGCGACGACCGCGTTGAACCGCTGCCATCGAAGCACGACGTCGATTGCGTCGCCGAGCACATTGCCGACGGCGGGACTGGTAAAGAGCCGATTGGTTACGTCGTTGGTGGCGCCGACGACGGTGTCGTACGTCGTCCATGCGATTTCATGAACTTGGCGATCGATCCAGCTTTCCGCAATGACGCGCTTGACCTTGGCGGTTGGCGGCTCAGGCATCAGGCATTGGGCGAGCGTGAGTATCTCGTCGGAAAAAGAAGAGTCGTTGGAATTCAGGTCGATCCCTGTGCTGCCGTTGCGATGAGCCATCGCACATACCCTTGGTTCGGTGACGGTACGTCATTCTTACTTCTGTAAGCTATACTAATAAAATAGGTACGTCAAGGATTAGATATAGTTAAGTTTATCGCAGGGGGTGAGGAAAGCCGCAAAT
This sequence comes from uncultured Pseudomonadota bacterium, assembly GCA_937889395.1. Taxonomy (GTDB): domain Bacteria; phylum Desulfobacterota; class Binatia; order Binatales; family Binataceae; genus Binatus. Next base: position 4,207 of record CALAOW010000145.1, read on the forward strand.
CGGAAAAAATCGGGCTGGTTGCCAGATTCGCGACAATTAGAGCGTTTGTGGTACGAGAAGGCAGGGGCGCAGGTTGAGGCTCGCGGAAAAGCTCGGACTGCGCGACTCGTGCAAAGATGGCATCGGACAAATTCGTCAGCGCGAACAGTCTTCGGCTTCACTATGTCGACTACGGCAACGACGGCGCGCCGTGGGTCGTATGCGTGCATGGGCTGACCGGCAACGCGCACAACTTCGACGCGCTCGCGCCTCATCTGACGCCGAGGTATCACGTGATTTCGGTTGACGTGCGCGGCCGCGGCGACAGCGATTGGGGGCCGTCGACCGAATATATTCCGCAAAATTACGTGACCGACCTGGCGCGGATGCTCGAGCAGTTAGGTTGCGCGCGCGCGAGCCTGATTGGCACCTCGATGGGCGGGATAATCTCGATGATGTACGGGGGAGGATGGCCGGAGCGAGTCGAGCGGCTGGTACTGAACGACATCGGCCCCGAAATCGATCCGGCGGGAGCGGCGCGAATCGCGAGCTACGTCGGCGCGGCGCCGGAGCGCTTCAAAGATCTCGGTGAAGTGGTGAAGTACTACAAGGAGAATTATCCGCCGATGGCGAAGCTGGCGGACAGTGTTGTCGCCGAACAAGTGAAATGGTCGGTCAAGCCGGGGGCCGAAGGCGGCCTGGTCTGGAAGATGGATGCCAACGTGCGGCGGCCGCTTCGCGGCGGGACCGCGCAGAATCGCCTCGATTTGTGGGTGCCGTACGCGCGGATCGCGTGCCCGATTCTGATCGTACGCGGAGCGGACAGCGATATCCTGGAGGGTGCGACGGCGAGCCGGATGTGCACGGTGCACAAGCGGGCGAAAGCCGTCGAGGTGCCGGGAGTAGGGCATGCGCCGTCGCTGACGGAGGTCGAGGCGATCGGGGCGATCAAGGAATTTTTCGGGCTG
>CALAOW010000146.1 GCA_937889395.1 uncultured Pseudomonadota bacterium
CGCGTTGCACAGCAATCCAATCACTGCGACGCCGGCGATCAGGTGAAGCCTGGCAGCGACCCGGGTCGTTTTCCTTCTGTCCACTGTCTCCTCCTCCGAGATGCGCGGCCTCAGGCCGCGGCTTCCTGCGCCCGCACGCAGCGGGCTACGGTGATGAACCAGCAAGCTTGGTTTCAAGATTCATACCGGGGTAATAATTGAATTGCACCGAAAATCCTCAGTGCCGGTGGTGAGCTTCGATCGGCGGGTGAAAGCGGGTGATGCCCGTATATGGAGCATTTGCCGCGTAGTTAATCAGGACCGATGAACATGGTGAAGATCGAAGTCGCTCACTTATCCACAGGTCGCAATGCGCGCGTAAAACATTTTAATCTGAACCGGATTGCAACATGAATTTTGAATTGACCGAGGCACAGGACGAGATCGTCAGGCAGGCGCGCACGCTGTGCGCGAACTTCCTGGACGAATACTGGCACGAGTACGCACTAGCCTGTGCCCCGCATGCGTAAAGGCGCGATCATCGTTCTGCTCGGCGCGCTATGCTTCGCCGGCTACGTGTTCTTCTCCTTGGTCGGCACGGAACCAGTCAAGGTGGCCGAAACTCGCCTGGTGCGAAGCGGCGGCCGGGTGTTGGTCGAAGGCGAGGTTCGCAATACAGGTGACGACACGGGCCCTCTCCAGGTCGAAGTCGATTATTTCGATCGCGACGGCCACTCGATCGGCAAGGATATCGTTTCGGTGGACGGCCTCCGTCGCGGAGCTGCCGTGCATTTCAAGAGTTCACCGCGTGCCGACGATGGCGTCGCCGATTTTTCCATTTATCTCAATCACGGGCGAAATCCCTACGGAAATTGACAGGGATCGCCCCTGAAATGCATGAATAGGACTTATTCGCAAAATAAGTCCGCTTTCCATCGGATATTCCTAAGCTCGCGAAGTCTAAACAATTTGTAGAACGACGCCATTAGCAAAGGTATGGCGCTGTTGAAGGCGTCTCTGCAAATCCACCGGCAGTATGTTTGTCTTTAAGTCATTTTGATGGTACTAACTGTAAGTGTCGAATATCACCTTTTTGGCGAGGACGCGGTCAAATCACGGACCGCGCCAAATCGCCGCAAACAAAGGGGAATAGGATCAATGGCACACATCAAGGAACGCAGTTTTGGACAGGTCATTCGTGAGCGCAGACGGCAACTCGACCTCACTCAAGAGGAAGTGGCCCGTCGCATCAAGACCTCCACGCCATACGTCGGCCACCTCGAATCAGGCAAACGCCATCCTTCCGATAAGGTTCTAACGCGCCTGGCGGAAGTACTCGGACTCGGTCGCCGTGAACTGTTTTTCCTGGCCAATCCTCGCGCGCAGGCACTGCTGAGCCCCGAGACCGAGTCCGCGGCCGATTCGGCCTGGGATAATTTCAAGAAGAACGAGCAACTGCGGCGCGTTCACAACATTGCGGGCGACGAGATGGAGATTCTTTCGCGAGTGGCGTTGCTCGGCGACATGCGTTCGGCGCGCGACTTCATCTATATCCTGAACACCGTGCGCCACGCAGTCGGAAGATAGGAAGTATCCGCAAGGCCGATTCGAGCTTAAGCGCAACCGATTTCTTCCAGACGCGAGAGGAATGCCGCCCGCGTCTTTTTCTTGCGCGCGCCAAAATCGCCGGTCTGGTCAAGATTGCATCGCACAGCCTAAGCTCCACTGCATCATGGCTGCGCCTGCACATGCGCGCGATACCCGGTCTGGAATTCCGCGATGGCCGCAACGCTATACGGTCGTCGCGCTATTCTTTCTCGGCACCGCGCTTTGCTACATCGATCGCATCAGCATCTCGGTCGCGATAATCCCGCTCGCCCGCCAGTTCGGCTACAACTCCGCTGCGCAGGGGCTCGTGCTGTCGGCGGTGTTCTGGGGATACCTGTGGACGCAGCTCGTCGGTGGATGGATGGCCGATCGATTCGGCGGCCATCGCGTGCTGGCGGCCGGGGTCGCGATCTGGTCGCTGGCAACCTTCGTTACGCCTTTCGCCGCTGCCGCGACATTTTCCGCGCTGCTCGCGGCTCGCGTGCTGCTCGGGCTGGGCGAAGGGGTGAACTTTCCATCGATTCACAGTCTGACTGCTCGCTGGACGTTGCCGTCCGAGCGCGCGCGCGTGTTATCTGTCAACTATAGCGGGATGTACGTGGGCACCGTCGTGGCGCTCAGTGCAAGTCCGCTGATTATTAAGTCTCTCGGATGGCCCGCGCTGTTCTATATTTCGGGCGCGCTCGGCGCAGCATGGGTCGTAGTCTGGATGTACCTGGCCGCCGACCGGCCTGAGACCTCATCGCGCATAGGAGCCGCCGAACTCGAACTGATCGTGTCGTTGCGCTCGGCAGCGCCGCGCGCGGTCCGGGTACCGTGGGCGGCAATCGCGCGCGAGAAAGCGGTCTGGGCGATCGTCGTCGCGCATTTTTGCAGCAACTTCGGATTTAACATTCTGCTGCTCTGGCTGCCGACCTATCTGCATCACACCTTTGGCGTGCCGCTGGAACGTGTCGGCGGGTATTCGATAATTCCATGGATCGCGACGTTCTTCACGATAAGTTTCTCGGGCTGGCTGGCCGACGCCCTTATCGCGCGCGGCGTCGGCGTCGGGACGGTACGAAAGTCGATGCAGAGCGTGGCATTTGCGATCGGTGCGATATCGCTGCTGGCAGTGCCCGCCGCGGGTTCGCCGGCGATGGCGGTTGCGCTGCTCGCGGTCGCAGCCTCGGCTAACGGCATCAGTTCCGCGGCCTTCGGGGTGAATCACCTGGACGTCGCCCCGACTTACGCCGGAATCCTGATGGGAATCTCGAACACCATCGCGACCATCCCCGGCATCATCGGCGTCGCTGCAACCGGCCTGATTGTGCAGGCGACCGGGTCGTTCAGCGCGGTCTTTTTTCTGATCGCGGCGGTCTATGGCCTCGGAATGTTCTTCTACCTGCGATGGGCCAGCGGCGAGCAGATGATCTGAAGTCTCGCGCGCGGCGCGGCGCCGGTTTTTCGGTGGCGCGGTGGCCGGGAGGCGGACTATACCGTGAGCACGAACGCGAGCGCGAATAAACGATGAGCCAGCCGGGCAAACTCTCGCCCTACCGATGGATTATAGAAATCCTGCTGCTGCTGCTGTTGACCGCGCAGTCGCTCGCCTGGCTCGCGCCCGCACCTATACTCCAGGAAATAAGGAACGGGCTCAAAATCTCGCTCGGCGATGCGGGCCTGATCATCTCGATCATCGCGCTATGCATCGCCATCTTCTCGCTTTTGGGCGCCGTGGTCGCCGAGCGGATCGGCGCGCTGCGCGCGCTGGTGATCGGAATCTGGTTGCTGGCGATCGGACAGGTCGCCAGCGGCTACGCGCCTGATTTCGCCGCGCTGCTCGCCTGTCGCGTGCTGGAGGGAATCGGCTACGGGCTCGTGATCGCGCCGCCCGGCACACTCACGATGCAATGGTTCGGCGCAGGCGAATGGCCGTACATCAATATGATCAACTTCGCCTTCAGCTACGCCGGACTCACCGCCGTGTTCCGCGCGACACCGGCGCTGTTCGCGGCGGTCGGGTCGTGGCGGATGGTCCTGCTGTGGTACGGCGTCGGATCGACGGGCGTCGCGCTGTTGTGGACGCTTTTCGGCCGCGAGCATCGGATCGAAACCCGCGTGTCCGCACCCGGCGCGGTCGAAGCGCCGGCCGAGCGCGGGTCAGCGCTGATGGAAGTCGCAAAGATGCGCAACGTGCTCCTGATCGCGGCCGGGCTGTTCGGCGGGATGTGGGTGTTCCAGATTTATACCGCGTTTCTCCCCGAGTTCTTCCGCACTTACCGCGCCATGACGCTCTCGCAAGCCTCGCTGATGACGCAGGTGCTGCCGCTGGCCGGCCTGTTCGCGGCGTTGGGCGGCGGAATCGGCACCGGGATGTCGGGACTGCGCAAGCCGTTCACGTGGCCGATCGCATTCACAAACCTGGTCGGATGCGCCGGCGCGATTGTGCTGCGCGATCCGATGTGGATCAGGCTCTCGCTGGTGCTGGTCGGGATCGGAGCGGCGGGATCGCTCGCCGCGCTCACAACCCTGCTGATGGAATCACCCGGCATGAATCCGACGCGGCTGGGAGCCGCGCTCGGCTTCGTTTGGGCCATCGGCTACCTCGGCGCGTTCATCTCGCCCTTTCTCGGCGGCGCACTCGCGGCGCGGATTGGACTGCGCACCGTGATGCTCGGCTTTCTGGTCTTCCAATTCCTGCCGATCGTGATGTTTTACTTGCTGCCCGAAACCGGGCCGGGCCGCGCGCGTTATGAAATCGCCGCCGCCTCGACCAACGAAACGCCGTAAGTTCCGGTCCTTACCGGCTACGGCTTACGCGCCGGATGAGGCGCCACCTTCATCAACGCCGCGTGCAGGGCAGTGTTGTCCGCGATCAGCCCTTCGAGCTTCACGTTGCGCTGATTGAAACGAATCTCGCGTCCTTTGATATCGGTGATCGTGCCGCCGGCCTCGACGACCAGCGCCGCACCGGACGCGATGTCCCACTCGCTTTTTGGCGAGCGCGTGAAAGTCGCATCGGCCTTGCCCGCCGCGACCATCGCGAGCTTATACGCGACGCTGCCGGTCGGGCTCACTTTGAGCACCCCGCGGAACACCTGCCATTCGCCGCGCGCAGTTTCGCTGCGGCTGGCAAGCACGGTCGCGCGCTTGAGCGTTCGCTTGCGCGTGACCCGCACCCGGCGCGTATTCAAGTGACATCCAACCCCGCGCGCCGCCCAGTACATCTCGCGCTTGATAGGATTGTACGTCACGCCAAGCACCGGCACTCCATCTTCGACCAGAGCGATCGCGACCGCGAACTCGGCAATGCCCTTGATGAACTCCTTGGTGCCGTCAAGCGGATCGACGATCCACACACGCCGGCATTTCAGGCGGTCGTCGTTGTCCGCCGTCTCCTCCGAGAGCCATCCGTAACCGGGGAATGGATCGCGGAGCAACTTCTTGATCGCGCGATCGGCATCGAGGTCGGCCGCCGTAACCGGATTGTCGTGTCCCTTCGATCCGATTTCGTAACCGCCCCGGCGCCAATAACCGCGCAAAATCTCGCCGGCGGCGCGCGCGGCCTTCTTTGCAAGCGCCAGCTCCGGCGTCAAATCATTGGCGAGCGCATTCGCGCCAATTGGCGGCGGATCGCCGCGTTTCGCGCCGCGCTTGAGTGTCATCGATTCTTCCATCGTTCCTTCCAGGCCTCGAGCTGCGGCGCGGGTTGCCCGGCAACGGCCACTCGACCAGCCGCGCAAATCCTATCGCCACCTCTACGGCGATTCCATCGCAGACTGGTTTGCCCTATCTGCGGCCATGAACCTAAGATGATGGTGGGGAGCAACAAAAACAAAACTCGCCGGCTTGGGGAGCATCGATGGCGGTTATCGCGATCAGTCAGCAGATCGGCAGCAGGGGCATCGAGCTCGGCGAACTCGCGGCGCGGGAACTCGGTTATCAGTTCCAGACCGGCGAGCAACTAATCGCCGAGACGGCCAAGCGCTTCAAGGTAAGCGCCGAGCAGATGAAATGGTTTGACGTACGCAACCCCCACTTCTGGGAGCGCAAGACCGAGAGCAGCCGTTTCGCCGCGTACTATCGCGCCGTCTTCCTGCAAGCGGCCGCGCAAGACCGGATCGTCTTCGCAGGACGCGGTTCGGCGCATTTTCTCTCGGAAGGTGGATGCGGCATCAGGGTGCGCACGATGGCTCCGGTGGCCGAGCGCATCAAACAGGTGGCTAAAGACGAGAACCTCGCAGCGGCGGCGGCCGACAAGCGCGTTCGCGACTTCGACACGGAAGTGAAGGCGCGCACTCAGAGTCTGTTCGGGCAGGATATAGACGACCCCGCGATTTACGACCTGGTTATCAACACCGCGCGCCTTTCGATAGCGTCGCACGCGAAAACTCTTGCGGCGCTCGCCGCTCATATCGACAGTGAGGGCAACCCGGAGCGAACGAAAGTGATGCGCGACGCCGCGATCGCTGCTCTGGTCAATGCGGCATTGGTGGCGCACCCGAAAATCCGCGACGCGCAGATGTCGGTCAATTGCTCGGCGGGATGCGTGCGCGTGAGCGGCCCCGGACTGGTGCCGCCGTGGGACGATCTCGTGATCGGAGTCGCGCAAACGATCGAAGGGGTCGCATCGGTCGAGGTCGGCGCCGAAGAAGACCCTGTAACCTTGACCACCAGCTAGCTGCTTGTCGCGGGTGCTCCGGCATCTGCGGCCCGCGCACTCGATCGCACTTACCCCCTGCGGCCTGCCGTGCTATCTTCGCGCAATCTGTTTTACCCGATGCGCTCGCTCATCATCTTCTTCGCCACTGGAATCTATTCGGGTTACTCCCCGATTGCGCCGGGAACCGCGGGCTCGGTGGTCGGGCTGGCCGTCGTATGGCTGGTGTTCGGCCCGCTCTGGATGCATTCGCCCGCGCTGTGTTTAATCGTCTTCGCGATCGCGTTTGCGATCTCGTGCTGGATTTCCGATCGCGCCGAGAAAATATTCGAGCAGCACGACGATTCGCGCATTGTGATCGATGAAGTGCTCGGCATGGCCGCCACGATGTTCGGCAATCCGATCACGTTCGGCTACTTGATGCTGGGATTTCTCCTCTTTCGAGTGGCCGACGTGATTAAACCGTGGCCGGCGAACCTGATCGATCGCCGTATGCGCAACGGCGCGGGCGTCATGCTGGATGATTTGGTTGCGGCGATTTATGCCAATATCGTGCTGCAGCTGATCGTGCGCGTGCTCTGAACCTGCGCCCCCGCGAGGAGCACCCGATGATTCAAAACGCTGTGATTCTTTCAACCGGCGACGAAATCACCAGCGGCAAGGTCGTCGATACCAACGCCAACTACCTGTCCGACAAGCTCTCGGAAATTGGAATCGATCTCGTCGCGGTGATCACGGTCGGCGACGTTCCCGACCGTCTGGAATGGGCATGGCGCACAGCCATCGCGATGGGCGACGTCGTCATCTCGACCGGCGGCATCGGACCGACCGCCGACGACCTGACCACCGAAACCGTTGCGCGCGTCGCGGGCGTGAAATTGTTGCGCGACGAGGCCGCCGTCGAACACATGAAGCGTTTGTTTGCGACGATTGGCCGCCCAATGCCCGAGAACAATCTCAAGCAGGCGCTCTTTCCTGAAGCTGCGACGATCATCCAGAATCCGCTCGGCACGGCGCCCGGCTTCAGGATGCCGGTCACGCTGGGCGGCCATACCGCGCATCTGATCGTCCTGCCCGGCGTGCCCCGCGAAATGAAACCGATGATGGAAAACACGGTGATACCGTGGATCTCCGCGAATCGCGGCACCAACAAAGTTTACGCGGTTCGCGTCTTCCAGACCTTCGGGATGAGCGAGTCGGCGCTCGACGAAGCGGTGGCGGGATTGATCAAACCGCAAGAGGCCAAGGTCTCGTTCCGCGCGAGCTTCCCGCAGATTTCGCTGAAGATCAGAGTCGAGGGACAACCCGGCGAAGTCGATCGCAGGGTCGAAGAGCTGTCCCGGCGGGTGCGCGAGAAAATCTCGCAGTTCGTTTACGCCGAAGGCGATACCACGATGGAGGAAGTCGTCGGCCGCCTGTTCATAGAAAAGAAATTTACCCTGGCGATCGCCGAATCATGCACCGGCGGGCTAATCGGGCATCGCATCACCAACGTTCCCGGCTGCTCGCAATATTTTCGAGGCGACCTCGTCACCTATTCCAACGACGTGAAGTCCGGCGTGCTCGGCGTTTCGGAGGAGACGCTGAAAGCGCACGGCGCCGTAAGCGAGGAATGCGTACGCGAGATGGCGGCCGGCGTTCGCAAACGCACGGGCGCGAGCGTGTCGGTCGCGACCTCGGGCATCGCAGGCCCCGACGGCGGCACGCCGGACAAGCCGGTCGGCACGGTCTGCATCGCGCTGTCAGCCGACGATCAGAGCTTCACGCGCCGATACCAGTTCCGCGGTACTCGCGACTGGGTGAAACTGATCACCTCGCAGGTCGCGCTCGACTGGTTGCGGCGCTACGCGCTGGGTCTGCCGATCGCGGATTCGACGCTGTTCCGCCGTTAACGCGCCAGGCACTGGTGGCGCGAGGCCGCATTGCTCGCGCCTCCATTTCAGCTCGCGTGCTTGACGTCGCCGTTGGCGGCCGCGTTGGCTGCGGCCGTGAAAATATCCATCGGCGCCAGCGGCGGCCGGCGCTTGCGCTTCAAGTCCGCAAGCTCGATCTCGGCCTTGGTCTCGGCGTTGCGCTGACGGATCGCCTCGAGCTTATCGCCGAGTTCGGAGCCGGCGATTTCGTGATTGACGCCCGCCTGCGCGAGCATCCGCTGAATCGACTCGCGTACTTCTTCGAGCGCGCGGACGTCGTCGTCGTACGAAATCTCCTCGAGCGCACGCTGGATTCGCACCCGCGCCTGCGCGTTCTTCAGCCGCGCGATCATTCGCACCTTTTCGACCTTGAGCTTCTCGATCTCGCCCTTGAACGCGATCAAATTCTTCTTCGCGTCCTCGGCTTCCGAAGTCAGTTCGCCGAGTTCCTCGCGCAGCCGCGTGCAATCGCCGTCGAGGATGTGTTTGCGCTGAATCAGAATCAGCGCGCATTGATCCTCGTTGATATCGGCGGCCTGCCCCGCTTCTTCGTCGACTTCCTTCATCTCGGCGAGCTTTTCACGCAGCTCGCGCTCGAGCTTGTTGCGCATGTAGATGACGCCGGCCGCCGCGCTCTTGAGCTGGTGATAGCGCCGCACCCGATCCGAGATTGCAGACTCGTACACCGCCTCGGGGTCGCGCGCCTCGCGCGCTTTAATCCAGCGGCTGAACTTGCCTCCGATCAATTTGAATAATCTTGATAACACTTTCGTTCTCCTTTCGGCCCCGAGCGCGATTCGCTCGCGTAGCCGCCTGTCGCTAAAGTTTCAGATCCAACGTCTGACGCGATTCTTATAATCGGCGTAATCATTGCCGAAGAGCCGCCCGAGCGTTTCTTCCTCGCGGGGAATTACCATCCGATCGATCACCGCAATGAACACCACCGGCGCCAGCAGCATCGCGATCGAACTGAAGAAAATCGCCAGTCCCATCAACGCGGTCGCGAGGCCCAGGTACATGGGGTTTCGCGTCCAGGTGTACGGCGCATGCGCGACCAACGCGGTCGGCTCGCCATACGGATTCCTGGTCGTCTCGCGGGCCTGGAAAAGCGCGGCCGCGAAGCAGGACAGCCCCGCACCCAACGCAACCACCAGCAGGCCGATCACCTGATACCATCCCACCGAGCGCGCTTCGGGCACGATGAAGTGCAGCACCAGCGTGCCCAGCACCAGCGTGCCCGCCAGCAGCGGAGGATAAATCTTCGTCGTCGAGAGCACAGTGCTCGGGGACCGGGGTTCGGTGGAGTTCATCGCTTACCGTCTCCGTGTTTGCGCGAAATCAATTCCCGTCACCCTTGGGCGCGAGCCCGATATCCGCGAGTGTGATCCCGAGTTCACGCATTTTTTGTTGAAAGCTTTGCCTGTACATCCCGGTTCGTTCTGCGGCGCGCGAGATATTGCCGCCGGTCGCCCGCAGCGCGCGGACGAAAAACTCGCGCTCCCAATCGCCGACGAATTTTTCTTTCGCCGCGCGAAACGTCAGCGCCGAGTCGATCCCTTCGCCGGCCGCAGATGAGTGATTCGACGCGCCTGGCGCGGGCGAACTCGCGTGGTCGCCATCCGGTTCCGAGCCGGCGAAAAGATCTTCCGCGGTGATCTCGGCGCCCGGCGACAGGATCACCGCCTGCTCGATCGCCGCCTTGAGCGAACGCGCGTTGCCTTTCCACGGCGCCTCGACACACGCGCGCATGGCGTCCGCGGTAAGTTGTTTTTCCGGCGCTGAAAAACGCTGGCGCGCCTCCGCGATGAAGTGCTGGACCATCAGCGGGACGTCTTCGCGCCGCTCGCGAATCGGTGGCACCCGAATCTCCACCACCTTCAGGCGGTAGTAGAGATCCTCGCGAAACTTCCCCAGAGCTATCATCGCTTCGAGGTCCTGATTGGTCGCCGCGATTATTCGCACGTCCACGCTCAGCGGCTGATTCCCGCCGATCCGCTCGAACTTCTGCTCCTGCAGCACGCGCAGCAATTTGGCCTGCGTCTCGAGCGCCATGTCGCCGATCTCGTCCAGGAACAATGTGCCGCCGTCGGCGGCTTCGAATTTGCCTTCGCGGCGCGCGACGGCGCCGGTGAACGCGCCCTTTTCGTGGCCGAACAGCTCGCTCTCGACCAGCTCGCGCGAGAACGCCGCGCAATTGACCGGGATGAACGGTTTGCGCGCGCGCGGACTTCGAAAATGGATCGCGCGTGCGACCAGCTCCTTGCCGGTGCCCGATTCGCCGCGTATCAAAACCGTGACGTCGGTCGGCGCGACCTTGTCGATCGTCTCGAACACGCGCATCATCGCGCGTGATTTCCCGACCATATTCTCGAAAACTCCGGTCTCCAGACGCACCTGCTCAAGCAGCCGGCTATGCGCGCGCTTGAGCAACTGCGTCTCCATCACCTTGCGCACTTTCAGGCGCAGCTCGTCGTTGTCGAACGGCTTGGGCAGGTAGTCCTCGGCCCCCGCCTTCATCGCTTCGACTGCGATTCGCTGCGTGCCGAACGCGGTGATCATCAGCACGGCGCACGCGGGATCGAGTTCGCGGACCTGCTTGAGTAATTCAAGCCCGCTCATTCCCTTCATGCTGAGATCGGTGATGATCACGTGGAACAGGCCGGCCTTGACCTTGTCGAGCGCTTCCTCGCCCGATTCCGCGGTCTCGACTTCGTAGCCTTCCTTGGTGAAGAGCCCCTTGAGCGCGATGACGATTCCGCGCTCGTCGTCAACTACCAGCAATCGGCCTTTCAATTGCGTGCCCTCGAGCTCTCGATCGACGGCCCACCCGATCCCGGCGCAACGATCGGCGCGTCCACCACGCTACGACCGTTGTTTTGCGGCGCCGTTTCGCCGCCCTCGCCGGTGGACGATTCGATCGATGAATCGGCGCTATCGCGCACCGCGTCGCTCAGTGGAATCGCCAGCACGAATTCGGTTCCATCGCCCACTTTGCTTTGCACCTCGATCGTTCCACGATGCGCGTCGATTACTTTTTTCGCGACGCCCAGCCCAAGCCCGGTGCCGTTGGCCTTCGACGTGTAGAACGGATTGAAAATCCTGGCGATCTTGTCGTCGGCAATTCCGCAGCCGTTGTCGCGAATCCTGACCGCCGCCATTCCCGCGCCGTTGTTCTGTATCGCGAACTCGAGCCGGCGCTCGCCGCTCGTCGATTCCATCGCGTCGATGGCGTTGTCGATGATGTTGGAAAAAACCTGCCGCAGCTTGTCGGCGTCCGCGCGCACGGTCGGACCGCTCAGGTATGCGCGCGACACCGCCACCGAGTTCGCCTCCAGTTTGCTGCGCATCTGGGTCAGCGCGCCGTCGAGCACCCACGCGAGATTTACGTTTTCGAACTTGTAGTCTTCTTCTTTCGCGTATTTGAGCAGATGCGACACGCTGCGCTCGACCCGTGCGAGCTCGTCGAGCGCGACCTTGGCGTATTCGACGTTCTCGTGCGAGGTCGGATCCTCGCCCATCTGCTGCACCAGGCTCTTGGCCGCCGCGATCGGATTTCGGATTTCGTGGGCGAAGGTCGCGGTCAACTCGTCCAGCGACGCCTGCTTCTCGGTCCGCAGTTGCTCCTTCTCCTGCAAAACTTCGCGCTGAACTTCTCGCGCGATCGCGGGATCGAAAACCCGCTGATGAACCCATCGCCATCCGTACACCGCCGCGAAGTGGCTCGCGATTCCAAATCCCCAGCCAAGCGCCGGCCACAGGAACCACGGATATCCGCCGAACCCGCCCGTCAGCAGATTGATGATGAACAGGAAGCCGATGACGATGCCGTACCACATCAGATGCACGAAGAACCCCGCCTCGGCCTGGGCGCGTTTGTGCGCGCGCTCGTAGGTCTGGCGCTCGGCGTCGTTCTTGAACTGCGGCGGCGGCGGCAAATCATCCGCGGGATTCATGCTGACGCCGCCATATTTCTGCGTCTGTCGATCGAATCGCGCCCGCAGCTTGCGCTCGAATCGCTCGGCCTTGGCCTCGAACTTGCGCGCCATCTTGGTATCGAAGTCGCGCTTTATTTTGGAATGAAGACCGTTTGCGAAGCGTTCTGCCGACGCCGTCGTGGACGACTTCGCGTCTGCCGCCCACTTCGACCAGTGGTGTTTCGAGGAGTCGTACTTCGACCAGTCGCCGCCGCCGTATCTCATCCAGCGCAGGCGTTTTCGCTTTCGATGTTGCACGACGGCGTAAATGATTAACGCTGCTAAAAAGATGCCGAACATCTTGCGTCACCTGGGGCCGGAAATGCCGGTCCGTGTAATTGACCTATCGTAGTCGCCAGAACTAAGACAATCGCTGCCATTTGCTCGACCTGACCTCGTCCTGACTTTTAAGAGCAAAGCCGATGCCGACGCCCGATTGCGCGAAAGCCTAGTATTCGTGCGGATCTCAACGATCACCCGCGCGTGCGCGACGGCTGAGTGCAGTCGCAACGATGCAGTCTCCGCACTGCATCGAGGTTGAGTCGCCGCGCCGCTTCCGCGCCGTGCGCGAGATTACCGATGACATCGAGCGTGGACTGCGCAACAATCCGCGGCGCACGTTTGAAATTCTCAATCCCCGTCCCGTGTAATCCATCTTCGTTGCGCGCCTGTCTTTCTCATTCGAAGCAAACTACGATTGCGCGCGATGCCCGAGCCGATCGTTTGGACGATTGAACCTCGGCACTGAATCTGCACTTGGAGCCTGTGCTTGCTCGAAATCCTCATCGACCTGTTAGCGCTTGCCGTCGGCGCCGGATTCATCGGCGCGATCTCGGGCCTTGGCGGCGGGGTCTTCATCGTGCCTGCGCTGGTCATCTTCGCGCACATGCCGATGCAGGTTGCGGTTGGCGCGAGCCTGATCTCCGTCGTCGCGACCAGCGCCGGAGCCAGCGTCGCATTCGTGCGCGACGGGTGGACCAACCTGAAAGTCGCGATGGTGCTGGAATGCGCGACGGTTACCGGCGCCGTGATCGGCGCCTATCTCGCCGGCGTCGTGCCGACCGTGGTGCTCGAATTGCTCTTCGCCGCCATGATGCTCCAGTCGGCATACTTCACGGTGACCAAGCGCGGCGACGACATTCTCACCAAGGGCGACCCGCTCGCCGAGCGCCTCGAACTCGCAAGCGAAGTGCCCGACCTCAGCGGCAACCTGCTCCACTATGAAGTCGTGAACGTACCGCAGGGCGGTGCGCTCATGGTCGTCGCGGGCCTCATGTCGGGTCTGCTCGGGATCGGGTCGGGCGCGCTCAAGGTGATGGCGATGGACTACATCATGCACCTGCCGCTCAAGGTTTCGAGCGCGACCAGCAACTTCATGATTGGCGTCACTGCCGGCGCCGGCGCACTGGTGTTCCTCGCGCGCGGCGACGTTGCCACCACCATCGCAGCCCCGGTGGCGATTGGAGTCACGGCCGGCGCGCTCGCCGGCAGCCGCGTCCTGCCCCATCTCAAGGTCGAGTCGCTCCGGATCGTATTCGTGATAATTCTTTTGCTGATCGCGGCCGAGATGGGATGGCGCGCATTATCGGGGATCTAAGCGATGCCGAAACGGGAAGAAGACCGGATACTCAGGGAATGGACGCCGATTATCCTGCGATCGATTCTGATCGTCGCGATGGTCGTACTCGGCGCCGGACTCGTGCTGACCTACACCTTCGCCCCGGACTACTATGTCGAGCGCTACCAGGCGGCGCAGCATGGTCACCTGATCGGCAAGGAACCGGTCGGCCTGTTGTTTGACAGGGTTCGGCAAGGCAACCCGCATGCGGTTCTGACGATCGGGCTGTTCGTGCTGACGTTGGTCCCGCTCGCGCGCGTCGCGTTCTGCTTCATGCTCTTTGTCAGGGAACGCGACTACACGTATGTTGCTCTTACGGCCTACGTGCTCGCGGGGTTGATCGTCGGCGCGCTGGCAGGCAGTGCCGGTTAGTGATCGATTAGTATTCGGACGGAGGATCGCGCAATGGAAATAAAAGGAAAGGTCGGCGTCATCACCGGCGGCTCATCGGGGATCGGGCGTGCAACGGCGGAGCGACTGGCGAAAGAAGGCGCCAGGATTGTGGTCGCCGATCTCGACGAAGCCGGCGGCGCCGAGACCGTCAAGCGAATCGAGAGCGCGGGCGGGCGTGCCGTTTTTGTCAAGGCAGACGTCACCAGGCTCGAGGACGCTCGCCGGATGCTCGACACCGCGGTGTCGAAGTTCGGCCGCCTCGACATCCTGCACAACAACGCCGGCATCGGCGTCGGCGCGCCCGGCTTTCCCGAAGCACCGCCGGAGAGATGGCACCTGGTGATCGAGATCGATCTGCAGGCGGTCATTCTCGGCACCGGGCTCGCGGCTCCGCTGATGCAAAAGCACGGCGGTGGCGCCATCATCAACACGGCCTCGATGGCCGGCTTGTATCCGCATCGCCAGGACGTGGTTTATGGTGCGGCCAAGGGCGGCGTTGTGAACTTCACGCATTCCCTGGCGTTTTGGGAAGCGGAACGGAAAATCCGCGTCAACTGCGTCTGCCCGGGAATCGTCGATACTCCGATGGTGCGCAAGGGAATCGAGGCGGCCACGAAACTTGGTTTTTTATCGAAACCCTGGATACCGGCGAAGATGATTCAGCCCGAGGAAATCGCCGACGCAGTCGTCAGCCTCGTGCGCGACGATTCGCTGTTCGGATGCGCCCTGGAAATTCGCCCGAGTGGCCGCCAGATCGTCGATCCGCGTCGCGCCCCCGGCTCCCTAAGATAGTTTCTTTCCCCTCTGTCTCCGGGAAGGGTGCGGCGGAGCTACCTCGCCCGTTATTTTACGGGATAGGTATCGGAGGACCGCCCTTGCTCTGCGAACATTTCTCAGCTTTCAATTCAGAGCGCCGCCGCTGCCGCTGCTGACTTCGCGCAGTGACTATCCGGCGGCGGAGACCTCTCCGCCTGGGCGCGCGCGACTCGACGGTCGCGCGTGTCAGTTCTGGCTGGAGGTACCGCCGTCCGGAGCTTTCATGTTTCGCTCCAGACACCAGCGGTCGATCACCTCGGCGTTGA
>CALAOW010000147.1 GCA_937889395.1 uncultured Pseudomonadota bacterium
CCGACCGGGACCAACGTCAGCGACATTTTTGTCGCTCTGGTAAATTACTGAGGGACCGGCCGGTCCCTGCATCCATGCTGAACCGTCAAAAGAGTCTGGCGAGATTTCGCGACGAGCAATTCGATCTCGCGGTAATCGGCGCGGGCATCAATGGCGCCGCGGTCGCGCGCGACGCCGCGATGCGCGGCTTAAGCGTTGCGCTGATCGACCGCGGCGATTTCGCGGGCGCTACGTCGTCGCGATCGTCCAAGCTGATTCACGGCGGCTTTCGCTATCTCCCGCAGGGGCAGTTCAAACTGGTGTACGCGGCGCTGCGCGAGCGCGAGCGCTTGCGCCATCTCACGGCGCCGCACCTGGTGCATCCGATTCAATTTCTTTTCCCGGTCTATCGGGGGCGCGGCTTCAATCGTTTCACGATGGCGATGGGACTGACGCTGTACGACCTCTTCGCGGGGATGCCGTTCAAAGAGTGGCATTCGACCCTCAATGCCGCCGAGGTGCGCGAGACCGAGCCCGCGCTCAGCCGCGACGGGTTGACCGGCGGCGCGATGTACTTCGACGCGTGGGCCGACGACGCGCGCGTCACCTTCGAGAACGTGCTCGACGCAGATTTGCACGGCGCGGCGGTCGCCAATTACGCGGCGGTCGAACATTTAAGCCCGACCAACGCGAAGATCGCGTCGGTCAGCGTGCGCGATCTGCTCGGTGGCGTCAGCCTTGAGCTTCGCGCAAAAAAATTCCTGAACGCGGCCGGGCCGTGGGTGGACGAGATTCGCCGGATGGACGATCCGTTGTCGAAGCCGAGCGTGCGATTGACCAAGGGCGTGCATCTGGTGTTTGCACGAACGGCTCTGCCGGTGCGCGAGTCGATCGTGCTCGGCGACGAGCGCGGGCGAATCGTGTTCGTGATGCCGCATGACCGTTACGTGCTGGTGGGCACGACCGACACCGATTACGCGGGCGATCCCGCAAGCGTCAGGACCGAGGCGGACGACATCGAATATCTGCTCGCGGTGCTGGCCGAGAGTCTGCCGGGCATCAAGCTTAAGAATGCCGACCTGGCGACCAGCTTCGCCGGACTGCGCGCGCTCGTCAGAGCGGAGAAGGGGACGGCGGCGCCTTCGGCGGTGCCGCGCGAGGAAGTGATACTCGAGAGTTCGTCGGGACTGATCACGGTGGCGGGAGGGAAGTTTACGACGCATCGCGAGATTGCGCAGAAGCTCGTCGATCTCGTGATGAAGAGCCTCGGACGCCCAGTGGGCATTTGCCCAACGCTCGCGACACCGTTTCCCGGCGCGCGGCCGCTGGGCGCCGGCGATGAGCCGGGCGGCGGCGCGGCGATGCGAAGCATCCCGGCCGCGGCGGCTGATATTCTCAAAGCGCGTTACGGGACGCGCGCGCCGCTTGTCGCGCGAATTGCCGCCACGCGGCCCGAACTGGCTGAGCCGCTGTCGCGCGGCTGTCCCGCTTTAGGAGCGGAGGTGGTCCACGCCGTTGCCAGCGAGATGGCGCATTCGGTCGGCGACTTTCTGATTCGCCGCACGTCGTTGTCATGGCGTGCTCCGGTCGAGGCGGAAGCGGCGGCGCCTGCCGTCGCGCGAATCATGGCGGCTGAGCTCGGATGGGATCGCGCGCGCGAGGACGCCGAAGTCTTAAGCTTCACGCATGAGCAGCAGAGCCGGCGCGCCATCGCGTGAGCAATCGTGGCGGCGCGCGAATCAATCGCAGATTTGAAAAAACGCGCGAGGATAGTCTCGCGCGCGCTTGCGAAACTGTATCCCGAGGCGCGCATCACCCTCGGCTTCGAAACGCCCTGGCAATGCCTGGCGGCGACGATTCTTTCAGCGCAATCCACGGACGCGGGCGTCAATCGCGTAACCCCCGGACTTTTCCGCGAGTATCCCGACCCGCGCGCGATGGCGGCGGCGGACCGCCGGCACGTCGAAGAGTTAATCTTCAAGACCGGATTCTTTCGCCAGAAAACCCGGTCGCTCATGGCCGCCGCGCAGAAGATCGTCGAGGACTATGGCGGCGAGGTCCCGGCCGAAATGGAAGAATTGGTGAAAATCCCGGGAGTCGGGCGCAAGACCGCGAACGTGATTCTCGGGCATATCTACGGCAAGCCGGGTTTCGTCGTTGATACGCACGTGCGGCGGCTGACGTATCGGCTGGGATTCACCAAGCAGACGGATCCCGCAAAGATTGAAATCGACATGCAGAAAATCCTGCCGGCCGACGATTGGACGCCGTTTTCGATGCGGCTGATTCTGCACGGGCGCCAGGTATGTATCGCGCGCAAGCCGGATTGCGAGGTCTGCGCGGTGGCCGGGGATTGCCCGAAGATCGGAGTGCGGACTGCGCCGCGCGGCTAGTCTAGTTCCGCGTCGATTGCGCCGGCGCGGGCGATATCGCCAAGCCATTGCGCACTCGGCTTGAACGAGCGCACCTGAGTCTCACGATCGACGGCGACGAGTCCGAAGGTCGGGCGATAACCCAGGTTCCACTCGAAATTGTCCAAAAGCGACCAGTAGCAGTAGCCGCGAACGTCGATCCCGTCGCGGATGCATCGCGCAACACCGTTCAGCGCGCGCCGCACATACTCGATGCGGCGATCGTCCTTGTCCGTGCCGATGCCATTCTCGGTGACGATCAAGGGAACTTTGGCGACCGCGCTTGCCTGGCGGATGTTGGCTTCGAGCGCTTCGGGCCAGAACTCGTAGCCCATCAACGTGGTCTCGACGCCGGCCTCCGGGGGCAGGGTGCCGTCGGCGCCGATGCGATCGCGAGTGTAGGTCTGCACGCCGACGAAGTCGTCGCCGCGTGCCGCCTCGAAGAAAATGTCCTGGCATTCGGCCTTGATGCGATCGCGCCGCTGTTCGCCACCGGGCACGGCCTGGAGGTCGCCAAGCGCGAGGCAAATTCCCACCGGAAATTTGCCGCGCGACGATTTGAGCGCGGCGGCGGCCAGTCGATGCGCCTCGAGCATCGTGTCGCGCGCCTTCATCTGATCGCACATCAAGAACGGCGCAAAGCGATTCGGATCGGCGCCGATGCGGCGCGCCGCCTCCGCAAGCCATTTCGCCTCCGCCGGGTCGATTTTCAGCGGCAGCGCGCCGAGCAGATACTGGTAGGCGCCGAGGTTGGCCTCGTTGATCGTGCATGCAACGCCAATCAGGTCGCCGAGATGCGCGGCCGCGCGCTCGCAGTATCGGGCGAATCGCTCGGCGGTTTTTTTCTCTGCCCATCCGCCGTCGCCGACAACCCATCGCGGCGAAGTGAAATGATGAAAGGTTACCACCGGCGTGATCTTGTGCTCGTGGCAGCAGGCGAGCACGCGGCGGTAATGGTCGAGAGCGGCGCGCGAGAACTCGCCGGGCTCGGGCTCGACGCGGGCCCATTCAATGGAAAAGCGGTAGGTGTTGAAGCCGAGCCGCGCCAGCATCGCAATGTCGTCGGGGTAGCGATGGTACTGGTCGCAAGCGTCGCCGGACGGCTCGACGAACGGAGCGCCTGGAGTATGCTCGAGCAGCCAGAAATCGCTGTTGACGTTGTTGCCCTCGACCTGATGGGCGGCAGTGGCAGTTCCCCAGAGGAAATTGGCGGGAAAAGTGAAGCGCTTGGTTGTCATCGCTAATCTACCTTCAAAGACGAAATGTTTCCGACCCTACAGCGAAATCCGCTGGGCCGCCAACCCACTATTTGAACATCGCGCTCGAAATGCAATAATTCCCTTTCCACTATCCCGTCCAAGGCGTCACGTGAGCGGTGAAAATCCGAATCGAGGACATAACGGCGGATGCCAAAGAGATGGCGTTCGCCGAGCCGGAGCAGGAAATCAACCGTATCCTGGGGGAGGGACCGATCCGCGAATATCACCTGGAAGGACCGGTCGAAGTGTCGGTGTCGTTCTATCGCGCGGGGACGGAGCTGTTCTTCGCGGGCATCCTGAAGACCCGGACCGGGGCCGTGTGCGCGCGATGCGTCGAGGATTTCGACGCGGCGGGCGATCGCCCGTTTCGCTTCGTGCTGTCACCCAAGGCGATCGGATACGATGACGACAATCTTCGTGCGGAGGATCTGGAATTCTCGCTCTACGAGGGCGACGAGGTGGACTTAAGCCCGCTGATTCGCGAGCAAGTCCTGCTCGCATTGCCGACGCGTCCGCTTTGCCGGGAGGACTGCCGCGGTCTGTGTCCGCATTGCGGCGTAAATCTGAATCGCACCACGTGCGGATGCCGCGTGGAAAACTTCGAACCGCGCCTGGACGCCCTAAGGTCGCTTAAACTGCCGCGCACCTGATAAGCTCAATCTCAAAATTAGGAAGTAATTCGTCATGCAAGCACCCAAACGCCGTACTTCGCACTCGAAGAAGAACATGCGCCGCGCGCATGATGCGCTCCGGGCCGTCAACCCCGGCACCTGCGCGTCGTGCGGCGAGCCCGTGATGCCGCATCGCATCTGCCGCCATTGCGGCTCCTACCGCGGCCGCCAGCTCGCCGAGATAAAGGAATAGGCGCGGCGGAGCACGACCGTGAAAATCGCGCTCGACGCGATGGGGGGTGATCTCGCTCCCAAGGCGACCGTTGAGGGCGCCGTGCTGGCAGCCCGCGACTTCGGCATCGAGGTCGTGATGGTGGGCGATGTCGAGATCCTTGCCCGTGAGCTTGCCGATCACGAAGCCGCCAACCTGCCAATCCGAATCGAACACGCGCCCGAAGCCATCCTGATGGACGACTCGCCGCTGGAATCGGTGCTGGCCAAACCGCGGTCGTCGATTCACGTCGGACTCGATCTGGTCAAGCGCGGCGACGCCAGCGCGTTTGTCAGCGCCGGGAATTCGGGCGCCGTGATGACGGCGACGATGATGATCCTGGGCAATCTGACCCACGTCGATCGGCCCGCGATCGCGGCACTGGTGCCGACCAGCGAAGGATTCGGCTTGCTGATCGACGCGGGCGCAAATACCGACGTGAAGCCGATTAACCTTGTTCAATTCGCCGTGATGGGGAGCGTATACTGGCGGCACGTGCGCAACGTCTCGCGTCCGCGCGTGGCGATTCTCTCCAACGGCGAGGAGAGTTCGAAGGGCACCGACATCACGCGCGCGGCCGCCGCGATGCTCGAGCAGATGCCGACCTACGTGAACTACATCGGGTACGTTGAGGGGTGCGACATCAACCGTGCGAAAGTTGACATCGTCGTCACCGACGGATTCACGGGCAACGTCGCGCTCAAGACGATGGAAGGATTCTCGTCGTTCCTGCTCGGCAGCCTGCGCGAGGTGTTTGCCGCAAACTGGCGCGCGCGGCTGGCGTATCTGCTGGTGAGGAAGAATCTCAACGCGATGCGCGAGCAGATCGACCCGTCGGAATACGGCGGTGCACCGCTGCTTGGCGTCAGCGGCGTGTCGATCGTCGCGCACGGTTCGTCGAACCCCAGGGCAATTCGCAATGCAATTCGAGCTGCGGCAAACGAGCATCTGGTGCATCGTGTGAACGCCGAAATTCTGGAAATTCTTGCCAAGATTCAACCCGCTGGGCCGGTCAAGCCGGCAGCCGGCAAGGGAATCAGGGCATTGTTCGGCAAAATGCGCGAGCGGTTGCATCGCCGCGACAAGGAAGCTGAGGCGGCCAAGCGCGACGACTCGCATCCTGCGCCGGATCGCGATGCGGGCGCGGTGCGCGAGTCGTTCCCGGAGCATGGCGAGGCCCATCATGCCGACGCGGCCAAATTTGAACGCGCCGACTACGAATCTACACACTCCCGATCGCGCGACAGCGACTCCGATAAGAAGGATGAAGCGCGGGTGGAATCCGCCGACGGTGACGCAGCATCGACGCTGCTGAACGGCACGGCCCCGGGGGCAGACCAGACGCACAAATCAGGCGAGTTGCACCCGCAGGACGAGCCGGACGGGGGCGCGCATTCACCAGATCGTCCGAAGAGCGATTCGTGAGGCGCCGGGATTAGATGAAACTGGCGTTTCTTTTTCCGGGGCAGGGATCGCAGCGGGTCGGGATGGGCAAGGAACTCGCGGACAGCTTCCCGGTCGCGCGCGCGACGTTCCAGGAAGCCGACGACGCGCTTGGGTTTGCGCTTTCCAAGCTCTGCTTCGAAGGCCCGGAGGATGAACTGCGGCTGACCGCCAACACGCAACCCGCCATCGTGGCGGCGTCGATCGCGGCGCTGCGCGTCTATCGCAAGGAAATCGGCGGCGAACCGGAAATCGCGGCGGGCCACAGTCTTGGCGAATACAGCGCGCTGGTCGCGGCCGGGGCGATTGGGTTTGCCGATGCGATCCGCGCAGTGCGCGAGCGTGGGCGCTTGATGCAGGAGGCGGCGCCGCCGGGACAGGGCGCGATGGCAGTGCTCATAGGCCTCGAGCTGCAACAGGTGGAAGAAATCTGCGCGGAGGTCAGCGGCGACGGCAAGCTGGCCGTGCCCGCGAACCTCAACGCGCCCGGCCAGGTCGTCATCGCCGGGCATGCGGCGCCGGTCCGCCGCGCGCTGGAGATTGCAAAGGAGCGGGGCGCCTCGATGTCGGTGGAGTTGAAGGTCAGCGCGCCCTTTCATTGTCCGTTGATGCAACCGGCGCGTGACGGGATGGAAGCGGTGTTGCGCGCACTCCGGGTCGGGGAGTTCAAGTTTGGCGTGATCGCGAATGTCACCGCCGAAGTGAATCGCGATCCCGCCCGCGTGGTGCCGCTGCTGCTCGAACAGATAACCGCACCGGTAAGATGGGAAGAATCGATGGGCGTGATCGCGCGCTGCGGCGTCACCGATGCGATCGAATTCGGCTGCGGCCGCGTGCTGATGGGCATGATGCGCCGGATGTATCGGACGATTCGCGTGCGCCCGCTGGAGGATCTCGCATCGTTGAAAGCGGTGTCGCAGCCGGGTACGGCAGCCAGGGCCTGAGCGCTGCCTTGCGTCAGCGGCTTTTAGTCCTTATGCTGCCCTGATAATTTGATCGCGATTCTCCGGCCGTTACCTCTGGTCTTCTGGTCTTCGCGGCACGGGGATAATGTTAGAATATTGATTGGCGGCCTAATCACGGCTCGCTGCCAGGAGGAACGAGAGCACGATGGCTCAAGACATCGAAACCAAGGTTCGCGAGAAGATAAGCGAGCAGCTGGGTGTGGCCGCCGACGAAGTAACTCCGGAGGCCTCGTTCATCGAGGATCTCGGCGCGGATTCGCTCGATATCGTCGAGCTGGTAATGGCGCTGGAAGAGGAGTTTAACATCGAAATCTCCGACGAGGACGCCGAAAAGATTCGCACTGTCAAAGACGTCGTCACCTATATCGAGGCTCACAAGAGCTGAAGGTGCGCGACTCAAAACTCGCTCGTGATAAATCGCCGGGTCCGGGGCGCCTCGCCGGGTGGAACCGGAGCTAGGCCATGCGGTGCCCGTTCTGCCGGAATCGTGGAAACCGCGTCGTCGATTCGAGGCTCTCGAGCGACGGTATGATGATTCGGCGCCGTCGCATGTGCTCGGCGTGCAAGCGGCGTTTCACCACCTACGAGCGGGTCGAAGAAGCGGCCCCGATGGTGGTGAAAAAGGACGGCCGCCGCGAGCCATTCGACCGCGCCAAGATAACCGCTGGCATCAAGCGCGCCTGCGAAAAGCGGCCGGTCTCGATGGAAACGATCGAGCAGATCGCCAGCAGCATCGAGAGCACGATGGCCGAGCAGGGCGATCGCGAGGTCGCAAGCAGTGCGATCGGATCGGCGGTGATGAACGAGCTGCACAAGATCGACCAGGTCGCGTACGTCCGCTTCGCGTCGGTATATCGCTCGTTCAAAGACATTGACGAGTTCATGCACGAGCTCGAAGACCTGATCAATCAACGCAAGCAAGCGCCCGCACCGCGCGCCGCCGGTGACAAAAAAGGCGACACCGCCTCCTGATTCGCGCATGCGGGCGCCGGTCGGGCGGCGGGCTCTGGATAAGGCCGCGACTGGCGACCAACGCTTCATGCGCGAAGCGCTTGCGCTCGCGCGGGACCGCCTGGGCCTGACCACTCCAAATCCGACGGTAGGATGCGTAATCGTGCGCGGCGAAAAAGTCGTCGGGCGCGGCGTCACGGGCCGGGGAGGGCGTCCGCACGGCGAAACGCAGGCGATTGCGGATGCGGGCGCGCTCGCTCGCGGCGCGACTGCATATGTATCGCTGGAGCCGTGCGCGCATTTCGGAAAGACGCCGCCATGCGCGAACGCGCTGGCCGCGGCGGGCGTCAAGCGCGTCGTAATCGGATGCGCGGATCCCGATCCGCGGGTCAGAGGGCGCGGAATCGCAATCCTCAAGCGCGCGAAGATCGAGGTCGCGGCCGGAGTGCTCGAAGACGAAGCGCAACGTTTGAACGAAGGGTTCATCACGCGGCTAAGCCACGGGCGGCCGATGGGAATACTCAAGCTCGCGATGTCGATGGATGGCCGGATTGCGGCTGGCAGCGGCGATTCGCGATGGATCAGCTCGCCGGCGTCACGTGAAATGGTGCATCGATGGCGCCGCGAATGCGACGCCGTGATAGTCGGCGCGGGGACCGTGATAGCAGACAATCCACGCCTGACATGCAGAATCGCCGGCGGCCGCGATCCGGTTCGCGTCGTTATCGATGCCCGCCTTCGCACGGCGCCGACGGCGCGGGTATATCGGGAGCGATCGAGCGCGTCCGCGGTGCTGGTCACCACACCCAAGAATCTCGCCCGCGCCCGCCGAAGATATGAGCGGCCCGGCGTCGAAGTTATTGGCGCCAAGGCGCGTGACGGCAAGATCGATCTGGGTCGGTTGATGCGCGAGTTTGGGCGGCGCGGATGGTGCCGCGTGTTGATCGAAGGGGGCGCAAATCTGGCCGGCTCGGCGTTAAGCGCGGGCATCGTGGATCGAGTGGCATTCTTCGTCGCGCCGAAAATCCTAGGCGCGGGTCTTCCCGCGATTGACGCGATGAAGTCGCGCCGCGTGCGCGACGCGCTCCAGCTCGGCCGTCTCTCGGCGCGCCCGGTCGGCGACGACTGGTTGCTGGAGGGCCGTGTCAGCGCGGGAAATGGGCGCGGTCGCGGTGGCCCGGCAGGGCGCACTGGTTAGGTCGTCAAGCCGGTGATAATATCGCCATCGTTGAATTGAATCAGATGGCATCGGCTTCTTTAGAAGAAATTTTCTCCACGTTGCGCGACGGAAAGATGGTCGTGATGATTGCGGAGGAGCGCGAGGACGCGGAAGGCGACCTGGTGATGGCGGCTGAGAAAATCACGCCCGACGACATCAATTTCATGGCGCGCGAGGCCCGCGGCGTGATCTCCGTGGCAATTCCCGACAAGCGTTTCCGCGAGCTTGGAATTCCGCTGCAACCTTCGAGCGACAACGGCGATTCGAACGAGCAGGCCGGCGTGCTGATCGACGCGCGAGAAGGCGCCACCACCGGCATTTCGGCGAGCGACCGCGCGCGGGTGATTTCGGTGGTCGCGTTCGGCGAATCCCGCCGTGACGATTTCGTCATGCCCGGCCACATTTTACCGCTGATGGCGTTGAGCGGGGGTGTGATGGTGCGGATCGGGCGCGCCGAAGGTGCGGTGGATCTGATGCGATCGGCGGGGGTAAGTCCGGCCGCGGCGCTATGCACGATACTGCGCGAGGACGGCGAGGCCGCGCGGCTCAAGGAACTACGCGAGTTCGCGACGCGGCATTCTGTACCCATCTGTAACGTCAAGGAACTCGTTTCATATCGCCTGACGAATGAAGTTCTGGTCCAGCGCGTTTCCGAGCAGCCGTTTCCCGTCGCCGGCGGGATGCTGCAGGCCGTCATCTTCCGCAACGTCGTCGATGGCCGCGAGCATCTGGCGCTGATCAAGGGCCAGGTCGGCGGCGGACGCCCTGCGCTGGTGCGGCTGCATTCGGAGTGTCTGACGGGCGACGTGTTTGCGTCGGCGCGATGCGACTGCGGTGAACAGCTGCAGGAGGCGCTCGAGCGAATCATGGCGGCGGACTGCGGCGTGGTGATTTATCTCCACCAGGAGGGCCGCGGGATCGGGCTGGGGAACAAGATTCGCGCCTACGCGCTGCAAGACAAGGGGATGGACACCGTCGAAGCGAACTTGCATCTGGGCTTCGACGAGGACTTGCGCGATTATGGAATCGGCGCGCAAATTCTGCGCGATCTCGGCGTCGGCGAGGTGCAGTTGCTGACCAACAATCCGCACAAGATAGAAAGCCTGCGCCGTTACGGGGTAAACGTTTCGCGCGTGCCGATCGAGGTCACGCCTCATGCCGGAAACATCGGATACCTGAAAACCAAAAAAGAAAAACTCGGCCATCTGTTCTCGGAGCTGAAGCTGATCACTTGAGAGAGTAAGCCGCTGCGGCGACGCGTGCTGCGCCGCCCGCGGCTGTTGAATTGCCATGGGACTAAGACATCAGGGGCGCGAGCTCGCGCTCAAGGCACTGTATCGGATAGACATCTGCGGCGGCGCCAGCAGCGACGATCTGACCGCTCTGTTCGAAAGTTTTCCGGCCGAGGAGAGCGCGCGCAAGTTTGCCGTCCAGTTGATGGAGGGAGTGCGCCGCGAGCAGCCGACGCTCGACAAGCATCTGGCGGACGCGCTGGAACATTGGTCGGTCAAACGCTTGTCGCGCGTCGATCACAACGTGATGCGAATCGCGCTCTACGAATTGCTCAGGATGGAGGACATTCCGGCGCGCGTAACGATCGACGAAGCGATCGAACTGGCGAAATGCTACGGCGACATCGAGTCGGGGCACTTCGTCAACGGGGTGCTGGACGAAATCGCCGGACGGTTGGGGCTTAAGCAGAAGGGTGAGGAAATCACACTATCCAAGGCCGAGTAGCCTGCTCGGCTTCGCGATCGCCGCAGGCCTGCTTATTTCGGGATGCGGCTATCACTTCGCGGCTTCCGGCGATGCGCTGCCGCAGGGCGCCCAGACGATCTACGTCTCGCGATTCGGCAATAGCACTCGCGTAACCGGAATCAACGACGAGTTGATGCGTTACATCAAAGATGAAATCGCGATGCATCGCAGGCTCAAGGTCGTCAGTAGTCGGGACCTGGCTGACCTCGAGCTGTCGGGCGAG
Source organism: uncultured Pseudomonadota bacterium (assembly GCA_937889395.1). Lineage (GTDB taxonomy): Bacteria > Desulfobacterota > Binatia > Binatales > Binataceae > Binatus. Next base: position 11,091 of record CALAOW010000147.1, read on the forward strand.
GTCAGGTTCGCCGTTCAAACGCCCGTCAACTTCAACTCAGCCCTCGAGCCGATCCAGTACAACCAGAATGTAATCGTCTCGGCGACGCTGAAAGACCTGCGCGCGAAGAAGACGATCTGGCGCACGAACAACGTCGCCGCCGGAGGATCTGCTCCGGTGGTGGCGACGACCGTCGTGGCCACGACGCCAACTTTTTTGCAGCAGAACCTGCGCGGCAATGACATCGCAAACTTGACCGACATCCAGACCGCGCAAACGCAAACTGCGGGGGCGCGAGACCTGATGATGCAGACATTCGCGAAGAACCTGTACAGCGAGATGGCCGAAGGCTTCTAGCTTTTCGCTGGGCGCCGGGCGCAGGGACGCTACCGCATGCCGCTTGAAACCGCACTGGCATACCTTCGAGCAGCAGCCGCGCAACGGCGAATCCCGCCGGTGGTTGTGATCTTCGGTCCGCACGCATTCCTGCGCGAATACGTTCTCGATTCAATCGTTCGCAAGCTGGTGGGCGAGGGATGCCAGCATCGCAGCTTTCAGATCGGCGCGGGCGACGATTACGGCGCCGTGCTCAACGAGCTTCGCGCGTCCGATTTGTTCGCCCCCAAGCGGGCGATCGCATGCCGAATCCTGCGATCGCGCCGGGACCGGGCGGAGACAGGCGGCGCGGACGCCGAAGCCGGCGACGCGCGCGCGTCGGGGAGCGGTGGCTCGGAGGCGGCGCTGGCGGCGGCAATCGAGACGGCGCGCGGCCCGGGCAACCTCATTCTGCTCTACGAAAAAGACAACGCGCCTGCGAAGATCCGCCGCGCCGCGGAAAAGTCGGCGTTGCTCGTAAATTGCACGCGTCCGTTCGACAATCAGATCGAGCAGTACGTGAACGCATTCGCGCAGTCGCTTGGATTAAAACTGTCGGCTGCCGCGATCGACATGCTTATTTCACGTCACGGCGGAGATTTGGCCGCCATCGCCAACACGCTCGGCAAGGTCACAATCTTCATCGAGCCGGGAGCGGCGGTGAATCCGGGCGATTTGGACGAGGGCGCAAGGCGGATGCCGGAAGCATTCGAACTCGCCGAGAGCCTCGCGCGTGGCCGGGGCTCGGCGGCGCTGGCGCAGTTGGGCCGCGCAACCGCGCTCGGGCGCGACGTCTTCGAAATCCTCGCGGTCGAGATCATACCGATGATGCGCCGGATGATGATCGCGGCCTCGATGATCGCGGCGCGAAAGAGCCCCGGCGATGTCGCCGCTGCGATGGGGCTGCCTCCCCAAAGCGGCCTTGCGACCCGCGCAATAGAAGGGGCGCGGCGCTTCGGGTTGGCGCGCCTCGAACGCGCTTACTGGCGCGCGTGCGCGATGGATGCGGGATTCAAGAACGGCATGATCAAGGAGCGCGAAGAAGCTCTCGCCGAATTGATCCTCGATCTGATGAGCACGCCCGACTAGAAACCGTTGCCCCGAGCGGACGGCTTACGTTTTCTTGACGAACTTGCGATGCAGGCTGGCGGACAGCCGTGCAACTTTGCGGCGCACCGTGTTGCGATGCATCGTGCCGCTGGTGATCGCCCTGTACAGAACCTTGGTGGCCTGCTTGAGCGCTTCGCGCGCCTTGGCTTCGTCGCTGCTCGACGCGATGGTTTCCGCTGCGGTCTTGGCCAACGTGCGGGCACGTGTCCTGACGACGCGGTTGCGCTCGGCGCGCTTGAGGCTTTGCCGATGACGCTTCTCGGCCGATGGATGAACTGGAATATGAGGCATAACCAGTCATTTCTAACAGTGCGCGAGCGCCGGAGCAATACACCGGTTCAATTCATTGCTTCAATGCCGGGCCAGTGGCGCGCGTCGCGGCTTTTGCCTCGTTCCACAGGCCGTCGATCTCTGACGGCATCATCTTTTTGAGATCGAGGCCGCGCGATGCGGCGATTCGCGCGACTTCGTCGAATCGCGCGACGAACTTGTCGCAGGCGGCGCGCAGCGTCTGTTCGGCATCTTTACCGATGAAGCGGGGTGCGTTGGCGACCGCGAGCATCAGGTCGCCGAGTTCTTCGGCGGCGCCGACGGTGTCGTTGCGATCGAGCGCTTGCTCGATTTCGTCGAGTTCTTCGCGAACCTTTGCCAGTACCTCGCGCAGATTGGCCCAATCCATGCCGGCGCGGCGCGCCTTCTCGCCGAGTTTCTCTGCGCGCATCGTCGCCGGCAGCCCGCGGCCGACGTGCGCGAGACTCTCCGCGCCATTGGGCTCCTTGCTCGCGCGCTCGTCCTGTTTAATCCGATCCCAATTTTCGAGCACTCGCTCGACCGTTTCGGCATGCGTGTCGCCGTAAATGTGCGGATGCCGCCGAATGAGTTTTTCCGCGGCGTTGCGAATGCCGGTGGCGATATCGAACTCCGAACCCTCGGCAAGAATCACTCCTGCGAACAGGCATTGCGCCATGAGGTCGCCGAGTTCCTCCGCGACGTCGGGCGGGTTGCCGCGCGCGATCGCGTCGGCGACCTCGTACGCTTCCTCGATGAGATTGCGCGGCGTGTCGGCGAGTTTCTGTTCGCGGTCCCACGGGCATCGGGCGCGCAGTTCCGTGACGACCGCGAGCAGCTTCGCAAACGCATGCGCAGAACTGGTGTCGTCGCTCATGGCGCTACGGCTTGACGATCGGTTCGAGCACTTTCTCGGTGAGAAAGTTTGACAGATCGATCAGGCCCTCGGCCGTTATCTCGTGCCCGCAATCGTACTCGCGATAAATCAGCGGTACATTAAGCGCGCGGATCGATTCCACGGACGCCCGCCCGCGCGCGATCTCGATCATCTCGTCAGCGCGGCCATGCTGGACGAGCGTCGGCAGCGCTTCGAGAGCGGCGGGATCGCTCACCTCATCTTTCAACTCGGGCGGAAAGTACGTCGAGAGCGCAACCAGCGCCGCGAACTTCGAAGGATTTCTGATCGCGAGCCGATACGCCATCATGCCGCCCTGGCTGAACCCCAGCACCACCAGTTTTTTCCGATCGACCGGATACTTCTGCAGCGCCACATTGAGAAACTCGGTCAACATTTTGTTTGCGTCGTCGATAGCGGCGCGATCGGGCGACGCGCCCATCCGAATCGGAAACCATGCGTAGCCGCGCGTCGGACCGATCGGCACCTCCATCGGACCCTGCGGACAAATCACCATGAAGCGGCCGTCGGCGATATACGGCGCGAGTCCCAGCAGGTCGAGCGCGTTGGCGCCGAACCCGTGCATCGCGATCAGCGTCGGATGAGGTCCTTCGCCGGCGGGCTCATAGACGGTATGGATCAGTCGCATCGATGCGTTCTCCTTCGCGGCAGTCTCGCATCATAGACTGCGTCCCAACGGCGTCGCCAGCCAGCTTGCGAGCGCGCCGGCTGCCCGTGGCCAGGCCGGATCTCGCGCCCGCGGCTGTTCATCGCAGCCGCAATAACCGCTATCTTAACGGCGCGCGATATGGGCAATAGCAGGAAGATCGAGCGTTGAAGGTCGCGGGCGACACGCCTTGGCGCGGGATTGCGGGGGTGCCATTGTTGCGGTGGGCGGCTGCCGCGTTGTCGGTATTTTCGATTGCAGCCGCATCGGCTCCTCAAGCGCCCAGCGGCAAATTGGCGGGATTCATTGCCGGCGCGATTCTGATCGCGCTGGTCGCCTACGCGCTCATCGACTACCTCCGCCCGCTCATCGACGATCGCGACTCCGGGCTTATAGTCGCGCTGCTCGTGCTCGGCGTTTTGGCCGCCGTGAAGCTCGCGGTGATGCCGTTCTTTCCCGGCTTCGGCCCCGACGTTGGCGATTACCAGGCGTGGGCGGGCCAAATCGCGACGTTCGGTCCCGCGCACACTTATCAAACGGGATTCTTCCTCGACTATCCGCCCGGCTATCTGTACGGGCTCTGGGTCGCGGGGCTCATCGCGCATGTCGTGGGCGCGTCGGGAGATTTTTACCGAGTCATAATCGAGAGTCCCGCGATCGTCGCCGACTTCGCTCTCGCGCTTGTGATGTATGCGTTCGTGCGGCGTGGCAGCCGGCCCGCGATGGCTTTTGTCGCGATGCTGCTGGTCGCACTGAATCCGGCGCTGCTGTTCGACACCGTCGTCTGGGGTCAAAGCGATTCGGTGATGACGTTCGTCACGCTGCTCAGCATCGCGGCGATTCTCGGCCGGCAGTACGAGGTCGCATGGGGACTCGCCGCGATCGCGGTGCTGGTCAAGCCGCAGGGATTGATGATCCTTCCGGTGCTCGGCGTCTGGACGATGCTCGAGGCCGACTTCGCGACGTGGATCAGGTCGGGACTCGCGCTGATTGCGGTCGCGATCATCGGCATCGCGCCGTTCCAAATCGGCCATGAGTGGAACTGGATTATCAAGCTCTATACTTCCACCGCGGCCTACTACCACGAGACTTCAGTCAACGCATTCAACCTGATGGCGCTGATCGGCGGACTTCGCCAGGCGGATTCGGAGACTATTGCCGGAGTATCGTACTTTGCGCTCGGGATGAGCCTGCTGGTGCCGCTCTACGGATTCATTGCGTGGATCTTGTGGCGCGGCCGCACGCCCACGCGCCTCATTTTCGCCGCGTTCATCGCGATTTTTGGATTCTTCATGGTTGCGCCCAGGATGCACGAGCGGTACCTCTACCCCGCGATCGTGCTTGCGGTGCCGTTGGCTCTGGAAGCGCCCGAGATGCTCGCAGTCTTCGTAGTTATCTCGATCACGGGCTTGATCAATTTGGCCTACGTCCTGCACACGCTTAACACCGTGGTGTTTCTGGACGCGCGCGATACGCTTGCGATGGCGACCTCGGTGCTCAACGTGGCCGCGCTTGCGCTGGCCGTTTACTACGGCGCAACGCGGCTGCAGGGCGGAAGCGGTGCAAGCGCCGCCGTCGCTGCGTTCTTCGGGAGGTTCGCCATGCCCCGGCAGGTCGAGGATTACGTTGAAGAACCGGCCGCCGCGCCCGCGTGGATCGCGGCCGATACGATCATCATCTCGGCGCTGTTGATCGTCGCCGCGATCACGCGCTTCTGGCATCTGGGGCATCCCGCCGAGATCGTTTTCGATGAGGTCCATTTCGTCGCGCAAGGACGCCATTATTTGCACGGCGAGTCCTTCCTCGATCCTCATCCGCCGCTGGCCAAGCTCGTGATCGCCGCGGGTATTCTCATTTTTGGCGATCATCCGTGGAGTTGGCGGGTCGGCAACGCGACGCTTGGGACGGCAATCGTGGCAATCACCTACCTGCTCGGGCGCCGGATGTCGGGCTCGCGGCTGGTCGGTGCGCTCGCGGGAGCGATCATCCTTTGCGACGGGATGTATCTGGTCGACTCGCGCTACGCCGTCATCGACATCGTCTATCTCACCTGTGCGGCGGTCGCGTACTTGCTCTTTTTCAGATTCGCGCAAACGCCCGATGCGGGCGCGCGCCGGCGCATCCTGCCGTGGATTGGTCTGGCGCTGGGCCTGTGCCTGGCAAGCAAATTCTACATCCCGGCGATAACCTTTCTGCTGGTGACGGGATTTATTCTCTATGTGCTCGCGAAGGACCGTCCCAACGCCGCGCCGGCCGCGCTCGTCGAGTCAAAGGCGCCAATCGACTCCAAGGCGAAGAAAATCAAAGCGGCCGCTCCGGCCCCGATCGAAATCGACGCCTTCGATCCGCCCGGGATAGCCTTCACCGCGCTCATCTGTATTGTCCTCGGATTGGTGCTTTACCTGTTCGGCGAAACATTCGCGCACATTCTGCTGATCGTTCTCGCAGTTCTGGCAATCCGCGTTGCAGAGATTGTCTGGCGCAGCCGCTCGTCATCGGCGGTGCTGGCGTGGCCAATGCCATCGCTGGCGAGCGTTTTCGAACCGATGAGCGTTGGCGCAGTCGCGCTGGTTGGATCTGTCGCCGCGATTGCATACCTGGCGGTGTTCTTCCCGCACTACTGGCTCGGCTGGTGGGGCGGAATCGAGGATCTCTTCAAGTACTACAGCGACATCGTCTGGTACGAGAAGAGCGTCTCGTCCGCCACGCATCCGTACTCGTCGCCCTGGTGGAGCTGGCCGCTGATGCTGCGCCCGATCGCGTACTGGCAGAACTTCCCCAAGACGGGTGACGTGCAAACCGTCTGGGGCGGAGGAAATCCTCTCCTATGGTGGGGCGCGCTGACCGCGATCACCATCACCGCCGTCAAGGCGCTCGAGCGCCCAACCCTGACCCGCTCGTTCCTCGTCATCGGCTATCTCAGCTATCTCTTGCTCTGGGCCTGGATCGGACGCACGCTCTTCCTCTACCACTACATGGCCTCGGTTTATTTCGGATACCTCGCGCTGGCGATTTTGCTCGCCGAATGTTTCAAGGAGCGCGCCGAGCCGTGGGAGCATCTCGCGCTGTTGCTGACGATGACGCCGGTCTTTTTCCTCGGGATGCCGCTGACATTGGGATGGATCACTTTCCTCGTCGTAATCGTCGCGTACGGCTTTTTCCTGATGTGGACTCCGTACGCGGGCCGATACGTTGCCGGCGTGTTCGTCCTCGTCGCGCTGGTTCTGTTCGTGTACTACTTTCCGATTTGGGTCGGCATGCCGATCAGCCGCAGCGGATACTACGCGCGGATGTGGCTGCAAGCCGGAGGGCTGCGCAGTTGGATATGATCGCATACCTGCATTCGTATCGTCGCCGCCGCGCGATTTTGCTCTGCGCAGTTTTTCTTGGCGCGATGCTCGCCGCCGTATCCACAACTTGCCGCGCCGCCGCTGAGCAGAAGAACCTGCTGCTCAACGGCGACTTCGCCAAAGGCTCCGAGGATCAGCCCGATTTGTGGCGTACCGAGGCATGGATTAACAAGCCCGATGCGTTCGTTGCCCATTGGCATTCGTACCCCGATAAGCCCAGTGAGCTCGAGGTCGATAACCTCCAGGCCGACGACGGGCGCTGGATGCAGTCGCTGACTGTGCAGCCGGGATGGTATCAGCTCAGCGTCGATCTCCGCACCGAAAATGTCGGCGCCAAAGAAAGCGGCGCGACGATTTCAGTCATGGAAGACGGCATCATGTCGGCCGACATCCACGGCACCACCGACTGGCAGCGCGTGACGCTGTATCTCAAGGTCGGGGGACACGGCGCGGATATCGACGTAGCGCTGCGAATCGGCGGATTCGGCAGCCTCAACACCGGCAAGGCATTCTTCAGAAATGCGTCGCTGGTCCGGATTGACGCGCCTCCGCCCAGCGCGACTCCCACTTACGACTTGAATGCGATTCGGCAACAGGCGGCGCCGGCGCCGATCGGCTCGCCAATCTCACTGGCGTTCACGTTTGTGGCGCTGGCGGCGATCGCATGGGCGGGCTGGCGCATATTCGGCGACGACGACTTTCGCATCTTCAATACATTTCGCGCCGCCACGTCCGGGCGCTCCAGCAAGCGATGAAGTGGGCCGCCGCGAACTCTCCTCGCGCGATCGCCCCGGAGGATCGCAGCCGCCAAATCGAGACTGCGGTCTTCCTGATCCCGTTCATCACCTACGCCTACTTTTATCAGGGCGCCGACCAGAGCGTGGCGTGCCGCTTCGACCTGATGCGCTCGATAATCGAGAAAGGCGTTCTGTGGATCAACGATTTTTGCGGCTTCAACACCGCCGACATCATCACCTTCCACGGCCATATTTATTCCGTCAAGGCGCCCGGCACGTCCTATACGGCGTTGATTCCGTGGATGGTTTTCCGAACCGCGCTGCTGCCTCTGAGCGCGCCTCACGAGCCGCTTTACTGGGCCTTTGTCACTTACCTGACCACCGTGTTCTCGACCGGCCTGCTGATCTCGGCGCTGTGCGTCGTCATGTTTCGCTTCGCGCGATTTATCGGCGCGTCGGAGGGCCGTGCGGCCGGCGTCGCGCTGATTCTTGGCCTTGCGACGATCGCGTTTCCGTACGCGACGGAACTCACCGGCGAACCCGTCGCCGCGGTATGCGTTTTCACCGCGTTCTATCTGCTGGCGACGTTCGAGATTCTCCCATCCTCGACGCGCGCGTTTGCGGCCGGCTTTCTGGCGGGATGGGCCGTGCTTAACGATTACCCGGTCTTCCTGGTCGCCGCGGCGATTGGAATCTACGCCCTGTTCAAACTGTCCGATTGGAAGCATCTGGCGGCGTTTTCCGCCGGCGCCGCGATCACCGTCGCAATCATGCTCGCTTACAACTGGGGCGCCTTCGGAAATCCGCTCTTCTTCAGCTACCAGGCGTTCAAACTTTCGCCCGCCGAAAATCGTCAATTTCCCGAGCAAGCGGTCGGATTCGTCGGTCTGACCTATCCGAAGGTCCGCATTCTCTGGAACGTGCTGCTCGATCCGCAGCGCGGATTGTTTTTCTGCAACCCTGTACTGTTGCTGTCGATCGTCGGCGTGGGTTATTTCGCGCGGCTGAAACGATGGCGCGCCGAATTCATCGTCACAGTTTATTCGTTCGTCGTGCTGTTCCTGTTCAACGCTTCGTACGGCGAATCGATCATATCGTGGGGAGGCGGCACCGCGACCGGTCCGCGGCAGATTGTCGCCTCGGTTCCCTTCATGGTTCTGGCGCTCGCTTTTCTTCCCGCCGCCTGCAACTACCTGCTGGGCGCGATAGGCGCGCTGTCGGCCGCGATCATGCTGATGGCGACTGCCACCAATCCGCATTTTCCGTACGAATACGACAACCCGGTGCGCGACTTCGCGCTTCAGCAATTCATGCGCGGCGACTTCGCCACCAACCGCGACGCATTCTTCGGCGGCGGCATGATCGTCCGCGACTCGGTCGCCTTCAACCTCGGCAAACTCATCGGACTGCCCGGCCCGTTTCAGCTCTGGCCGCTCGCCGCGCTTTGGATCTTCGGCGCGTTCGATCTGTCGGAATCGCTCGGGCTATGGGGAATTGGCGCGTCGCGCCGCCTGACGCAGATCGCGGCGACGGTGGGCATCGCTGCGATATTCCTGCTCTCGATGAATCAGCGAGTCATGCAGCGGTTCGTGCAAAGCGGTCACCACGGATTGCTGGGCAGGTACTACGTCGGCGAGAATTGCGCCGAGAGCCGGCCGCATATCGTGCGAGTCGATCGGCAACTGGACTTCGCCGACATTGCCGAGATGGGCGCGATGCCGTTTCCGTCATGCGACATCTGGCGCGGCCAGTTGATGGTTCCAAAGACCGGCGACTACGAGTTTACGATCGAGGTTGACGATTCGGGATGGGTCACGGTGGACGGCACGCAGGTGATTCACGATCCCGGCTTGATCAACAAGAGTCGCGACGCCGGCCAAATCCACCTTACCGAGGGCCCGCATCGGATCGAGGTAGGCGAGCGAAACACCAGCGGCGGCTCGTATTTACACTTATTCTGGAAAATCCCCGGCGCGACCGACAACCAAATCGTCCCCGCCGATGCGCTCATCCCCGACCGCGCCGGCGCGTAGCCCTAATCTTGCTCAGGCAGCAATCCTGCGCGCGCGACTTCGCGCCGTTCGCTCTTGTCCGCCGCCTGCGCCGCGGGTGAATTTCAAGCTCACACGAAAAGAATGTCAAGGGCGCGCGAGTCATGCGCTCAATTCGGCGGGGGCGCGGGCAGATTGGGCATATTGGATTTTCCGTTCAGCGAAAACCCCCGCATCGACGCCGGCACTTCCCCTTCGGCTTTATCAATCGAGGACGGGGGCCTCGGTTGATTGCGCGCCGTCGCCGGCGCTGACGATCTGGCGCTGGCAGCCGACGCAGGCGGTTGCGGCGCAGCGTTGGGCTTCGCGAACGCCGGGCGATGGGTCTTCTTCGCCGCGACCAATACCTCGCGGAGCAGATCCGATTCCTGGATTCCATGCGATACGCAATCGACGTCGGTGGCCTGATGCAACGGGACCTTGACCGACGAGTTGAACGTGGCGCGCACCTTGACGATGCTCGCCTCAGGACCCCGTGACCGCACCAGGAAGTTGTACACCGATGACGAATTCGCCTCCGGCTCGGCCGTGTAAGTGCCGACGATGCTCTTTATTTTCCCGCAATCGGCGTCGTGCAGCGTGAAGCGCGGACCGACCGCCTCGATGATCCCGTTGGTCATGTCCTGCGCCTGTACGTGGAACGCATTTTGGCTGATGACCGCGCTCACCGCATCCCACGCGAGATCGTACGGCAGCGGAATCACCGCTTCCTGCTGTTCGTCCGGCGGTGGCTGTGTAATCGGCGGATAGAAGCATCCGGCGGCAAACAGCGCCGCAATCATGCCCAAAATCGAAACTCTCACCCTGAACATTACCCCATTCATGGCTCGCTCGCCCCAGCATGATAACAGAAGCGGGCGGTTGTGCGTCCAAGTTTTTCACACTCGCCCGTGGCGGCGCTATCGCCTCCGCGCCATTCCCCCTTGGACGAATCTTTATGATAATCTCGGCTTCGCCGGGACCTGCCCGCCAAGGCGGCCCCGCTCGAGGGTATTTGTCATGTCGGGTCATTCGAAATGGAGTTCGATCAAGCATAAGAAGGCGATTACCGACTCCAAGCGCGGCCGCGCCTTCACCAAGCTGATCAAGGAAATCACGATCGCGGCGCGACTCGGCGGCGGCGACCTCAATTCCAATCCGCGCTTGCGCACGGCAGTGACGGTGGCCAAGAAGCAATCGATGCCCAACGACAACATCGATCGCGCCATCAAGAAGGGCACCGGCGAAATCGGCGGCGCGGCGCTCGAGGAAATCACTTACGAGGGCTACGGCCCGGGCGGCGTCGCGATAATGGTTGACGTGCTCTCGGACAATCGCAATCGCACCGTCGCCGAGTTGCGCTTCATCTTCTCCCGGCGCGCCGGCAACCTGGGCGAGGCGGGATGCGTCGGTTGGATGTTCAAAAAGCGCGGCGTGATCGGAATCGAAAAATCCGCCATCGACGAGGACAAACTGCTCGAACTCGCGCTCGACGCCGGCGCCGACGACGTGACCAGCGACGGCGATACGTTCCAGGTCCTCACTTCGCCCGACAAATTGAACGCCGTGCGTGACGCGCTGGAAAAAGCCGGCCTTGCGATCGAGCATTCGGAACAAACGCGGATTCCCGAAAATACGGTCTCGGTTTCCGGCCATGCGGCCGAGCAGGTGCTCAAGCTGATGGAAGAATTGGAGGAACATGACGACGTGCAGAACGTCGCCGCGAACTTCGACATCAGCGACGAAGAGATGGCGCAGTTCTCGGCGGCCTAGCGGCGCGCGGGTTCTGCTGCGGAGGTGGGGTATGCGGATACTCGGGGTGGATCCCGGGAGTGCGGTATGCGGTTACGGCGTCGTCGAAGGTCCCGGCGCACGCTACGTGACGGCAGGTACGATCCGATGCGCATCGCTCGCGCCGGGACCCGGGCGCCTGCGCCGCATCCACGAAAATCTTCTCGCCATCATCGACGAGTTCTCTCCCCAAGCGCTGAGCCTCGAGCGTCATTTCGTCGCCGCCAATGTGCAGAGCGCGTTTCGCCTCGGCGAGGCGCGCGCGATGGCGATGCTGGCGGCGGCGGAGCGCGGCCTCGCGATGTTCGAATATCCGCCCAACGAAGTTAAGCTCTGCGTCGCCGGTCACGGGCACGCCGACAAGGCGCAGGTGAAATACATGGTGCGCAAGACGCTGAAACTCGACCCGGCGATCGATCTCGCCGACGACGCCGCCGACGCGCTCGCGCTGGCTCTTTGCCATCTTGGCCGCGGACGCGTCCCCAACCTGGTCGAGGCGATCGAGCGCATTCGGCCGCGCACGTCGCGGCCGAGCAAGCCCCGGATGGCGCCGCAATGATCGCGTCGCTGACGGGCGCGCTGGCGGTTCGCGATGCGGGCCGGATCGTGGTCGAGACGGGAGGAGTCGGCTACGAAGTGCTGATTCCGCTGAGCACCTACTATCGATTGCCGCAACTCGGCGACCGCGTCGCGCTCGAGATACGCCAGGTCGTGCGCGAGGATGCGCTCACGCTTTACGGATTTTCCAGCGCCACCGAGAAACGCGCCTTCGACCTGCTGATGAGCGTGCAGCACGTCGGCCCGAAACTCGCTCTGGCAATTTTGTCGGTGCTTGCGCCCGAAGAACTGGTCGCCGCAATCGGCAAAGGCGATGTCGACAGAATCGACGCGGTGCCGGGGGTCGGTCCCAAGGTCGCGGAGCGGGTGGTGCGCGAACTGCGCGACAAAGTCGCAGACTTGAAGATGGCAGGGCCGTCAACCAACGCGCCCGACGGCCGGCTGCAGCTCGCGCCGGATGGAAACGGAAGACCGGCCGGCCCAGCCGACGAAGCAATTTCCGCGCTCGTGAATCTCGGCATGAAACCGGTTGAAGCCAAACGCACGGTTGACGCGGTCGTCGCCGCCGACGCCGGCGTGGCGGAAAATCCGGAAGTCATAATTCGCAGATCATTGGCGGTGCTGCTTGGCGAAAAATAAGACTACCGAAAATTCAGGCACGGCCACGCCCGCCGCCGCCGAAGGTGAAGCCGGCCGGCTGATCGCGCGCATCGGTCACGAAGACGATCGCCGGCTCGATCTCGCGCTCCGCCCGCGCTCGCTCGGCGAATTCATCGGTCAGGAGCGCACCAAAAAAATTCTCGGCATGTCGATCAAAGCCGCCCGCGGACGCGCCGAAGTGCTCGATCACGTGCTGTTCGCCGGACCTCCCGGCCTCGGCAAGACCTCGCTGGCGCACATCATCGCGCGCGAGCTCGGCGTCAACCTCCACGTCACTTCGGGTCCCGCTATCGAACGGGCAGCCGACCTGGCCGCAATCGTGAACAACCTCGAAGCGCATGACGTGCTGTTTATCGACGAGATTCATCGCCTCCAGCGGGTCGTCGAAGAGCGGCTCTACTCCGCGATGGAGGATTTCGAGTTTCATATCGTGGTGGGCCAGGGGATGGGCGCGCGCACGATGAAACTGTCGGTCAATCCGTTCACTCTCGTGGGCGCGACTACGCGCTCGGGGTTGCTGAGCTCGCCGTTGCGCGACAGATTCGGCCAGCATTACCATCTCGACTTTTACGATCACGCCGAACTGGGCGAGATTGTGCGCCGGTCCGCCGATTTGCTGAAGGTGGCGATCGACGAGGCGAGCGCGCACGAACTCGCGTCGCGCTCGCGCGGTACGCCGCGCATCGCCAACCGCCTGCTGCGCCGCGTGCGCGACTTCGCGCAGGTCAACGAGGCGCCGGTCGTCACGCGCGAGATCGCGCTGGCCGCTCTGGAGCTGCTCGAAATCGACACGGCCGGCTTCGATAAGATGGACCGTGCGATTCTCGGCGCGATAATCGACAAGTTCGACGGCGGACCGGTCGGCGTCGAGAGCCTTGCCGCTGCGGTCGGCGAGGAATCCGACACCATCGAGGAGGTTTACGAGCCCTACATGCTGCAGGAGGGATTTATCGCGCGGACTTCGCGCGGCCGCGTCGCCACGCAGCGCGCCTATACGCATCTCGGCCGCGTCCGCCGCGGCACCATGCTTTAGCGATTGCTTCGATCACATCGGAGATTCACTCGATGGCGAAGATTTATGTTTTGCAGCATCACCCGGTCGAGAATCTCGGCACCATCGCCGACGCGCTCGAAGGCGCCGCGCTCGCCTGGCAATACGTGCGCGTTCACGACGGACAGCCGGTGCCAGCGAGCATGAAGGGCGCTGGTGGCTTGATCGTCATGGGCGGTCCGATGGGTGTCCATCAGACTGACCGCTATCCGTGGCTGCGCGACGAAATGCGGCTGATCGAGGACGCGATGAAATCGAATCTGCCGGTGCTCGGCGTATGCCTGGGCGCGCAGATTCTTGCGGCCGCGCTCGGCGCGAAGGTCGATCGCAACCCCAACGGCAAGGAGATCGGATGGTATCCGATCCGGCTCGACGATTCGGCCAAAGACGATCGTCTAATGCGCGATTTGCCCGCGACGATGACGCCGTTTCATTGGCATGGCGACATCTTCGATCTGCCGCCGGGTGCGGTCTCGCTCGCATCGTCGGAGAAGACGCCGTGCCAGGCGTTTCGTCACGGCGACAAGGCGTACGGCTTCCAGTTTCATTTCGAGGTGACGCGCGAAGGGGTCTCAGCGATGGCCGCTGCGTTCGCGAAGGAATTAAATCGCGAGAATATCGCGGCCGATCGAATGATCGCTCAGACAGCCGAGTTCATGGCGCCGCTGGAAAAGATTTCCGACACCGTCTTCTCGCGCTGGGCCTCCCCAATCCAGGGCACGTGACGAGCGCGCGCTTTTTTCTCCGTTATCCCGACCGGAGTCTGCGGAGCGGAGGAACCCCGGAGCAGAGCATGCGAGGGCAACGTGCAGAAGGGCATCCTGGAAAGCGGACCCTCACCCGCGCCGTTGACGCGGCCTCTCGCTGGCAGGAAGAGGCAATTGAAGAAGACAGTCGATCAGAAGCAGATCAGCTTCGCTTGCCCCTAGTGAAGTCGAAGTATTCTGGCATCGAGAAAGATCCGGGGTCCCTCGCCTTTGCTCGGGATGACACAAAAAAGGGAAGACAGAAAAAAGAGCGCCCCCGGGTCATTCTGAGCCGCTGCGGCGAAGAATCTCGACGGACACTCCAGTGTCCGGCGCCTTGCGCAGGCAAAAACGCGCTTGCGCGCGAGATCCTTCGCTGCGCTCAGGATGACACGAAAAAAGTTCTAACAGGGCGAAGCCCGCATCTTCTTCCTCACTAAGGTGCAGGGGCGTGGCCCCTGCCCAAGGAAGCGTGAAACCCACGGTGGGTTTCACATAAAATCAAGTTCTTCGATTTTAGTTTCGCCCCCGCGTGCGCAGCGTGCGCTAACCCTTGGGCAGCTTGAGGACCCGCTCGCCGATGATGTTGTGCTGAATCTCGCTCGAGCCTGCCGCGATTGTCAGCCCGCGCGCCGCGAGCGTCCGATGCATCCAGCGGCCGCCCTCGACCGCGCCGATGCTGCCGCCTTCGACGTTGGCGAACGCACCAAGCATCTCATCGGCGAACATCGCGACTCTCAAGTTCAGCTCGGTGGCGAATAGCTTGCCGAAGGAACTCTCCACGCCCGGCACCTTGCCCTTGAGTTGCGCCGACAGCGAGCGGTAGCGCGACAGGCGCAGGCATCGCGCCTCGGACGCGAACTGCGCGAGTTTCTGGCGCACGTAGGAATGCTTCCACGCGGGGACGCCCTGGAAATCCACTTTCTTCGCGAGTTCGAGCAGCTCGCCGATCGTGCGTTCCACCGGATGCCGCGTGCCGCCGGAAACTCGTTCGTACATGAGAGTCGCAATCGACACCTGCCATCCCGCGTTCAACTCGCCGACCAGGTTTTCCTTGGGCACGCGAACGTTGTCGTAAAAGACCTCGTTGAATCCGGCGTCGCCCGTGATCTGAACCAGCGGACGCACCGTGATTCCGGGGCTATGCATATCGACCAGCAGGTAGGAAATCCCCTTGTGCTTGGGCGCCGCGGGGTCGGTGCGCACCAGCAGCACCTGCCAGTCCGCGCGATGCGCCAAACTGGTCCATACTTTCTGTCCGTTGATGACGAAGGTGTCGCCGTCGAGCACCGCGCGGGTCTGCAGGGCCGCGAGATCGGAGCCCGCGCCGGGTTCGGAATAACCCTGGCACCAGATTTCCTCGCCGGTCAGCATCTTGAGCAGGTAGCGCTTTTTCTGCTGCTCGGTGCCGAGATGCATGATGGTCGGGCCGATTCGATCGATCGCAAGCTGATTGGCGCCGTAAAGCGGCAGCGCGAGCCGCAAGACTTCGTCCTGGTAGATGGCCTGGTCGATCATGCTCGCGCCGCCTCCGCCCCATTCCTTGGGCCAGTGGAGCGCTACGTAACCGGCCTGGTAGAGCCGGCGATGGTAGTCGAGCAGTTGATTCCATCGCCCGTCGTCGCGAACGTCGAGCAGGCTGGCGGTCGAGCCGCCGAGACCCTCGCGCGTGCGCCCGAAGGCTTCGGCGGAGTTCTTTTCGAGCCAGCGCCGCAATTCGGCGCGAAATTTTTCCTGTTCCGGCGTGTAGGTGAAATCCATCGGATGCTCCGTTTGATTTGTCCGCGCGGAGTATAGCGCGATCGCCGCGCCGCGTTAATGAAGCGCGAGCGCAGGCGGTGTATCAGTTCGATACGCTGCCGAGCGATCATTGCATTGGCATCGCTAATCCTTTGATGTAATGATTATTAGATAACCCTGAGCCGCTGCGCGACGCCGTGAGAAGTGAAGAGTGGAAATGCGGGAATGCGCGTCGCGTTCGCGCTCAATCATTCAACAAGAGAGGCGAAGCGAGACACCGATGGCATATCAGCACATCAAAGTTCCGAGCAACGGCGAAAAGATTACTCTTGGCGCCAATCACACCCTGAAAGTTCCTGACCGGCCGATCATTCCATTTATCGAAGGCGACGGTACCGGCCCCGACATCTGGCGCGCATCGCAGTACGTTTTCGACAATGCGGTGAAGAAAATCTACGGCGGCAAGCGCCAGATCGCGTGGATGGAGGTGTTCGCGGGCGATAAGCCGTTCAAGAATTGGAAGACCTGGCTGCCCGACGAAACCGTCGAGGCATTCCGCGAATTCCTGGTAGGCATCAAGGGGCCTCTGACAACTCCTATCGGCGGCGGCATCCGCTCGCTCAACGTGGCGCTGCGCCAGATGCTCGATCTCTACGTATGCCTGCGCCCGGTGCGCTACTTCGCGGGCGTGCCGAGTCCGGTCAAGCATCCCGAGAAACTCGACGTCGTAATCTTCCGCGAGAACACCGAAGACATCTATGCGGGAATCGAATGGCCGGCGGAGTCGCCCGAGGCAAAAAAGGTCATCAAATTTTTGCTGGAAGAAATGGGCGTCAAGAATATGCGCTTCCCCAATACCTCGGGAATCGGAATCAAATGCATTTCGCGCGAGGGTTCCGAGCGCCTGATTCGCGCCGCGCTTGATTACGCGATTAGCCACAAGCGCAAGAGCGTGACCTTTGTCCACAAGGGCAACATCATGAAGTACACCGAGGGCGCGTTCCGCGATTGGGGCTACGAACTCGTAAAACGCGAATACAAGGGCAAGGCCGTGGGATGGGACGATTGCAACGGCAAGCCGCCTGCCGGCCAAATGCTGGTCAAGGATGCGATCGCGGATATCACCCTCCAACAGGTGCTGACGCGCCCCGATGAATTCGACGTCGTCGCCACGATGAACCTGAACGGCGACTTTCTGTCCGATGCGCTTGCGGCGCAGGTCGGCGGACTCGGAATCGCTCCCGGCGCGAATATCAACTACCTGACCGGCCACGCGATCTTCGAAGCGACCCATGGCACCGCGCCCAAGTACGCCGACCAGGACAAAGTGAATCCGGGCTCGGTTATCCTGTCGGGCGTGATGATGTTCGAGCACCTGGGATGGCAGGAAGTTGCCGACGGGATCGTTCGCGGCCTCGAGAAGACCATCGGCAAGAAAGAGGTGACCTACGACTTCGAGCGGCTGACGACCGGCGCGAAGCTGCTAAAGTGCTCGGAGTTCGGCAAGGCGATCGTCGAAAATATGTAGCTTCTGAGTTGCCTCACTAAGGTCGAATCGTTGACGGGGCTGTCGCGCGCGATGCGTGGCGGCCCCGTTCTCTTTGCAGGCGTCACCCCTGGCCGTGGCGACGGCAGCGCAGTATTAAGCCGTGGGCAGGGGCCGCGCCCGCCAACGGCGGGCGGCCTTAACACTGGGTGCAGGGGTCACCCCTGCCGTTCTCTTTTGGACCGATCCGGTGTAATCATTCAATCGTTGGCTCCGACCGTCGAACTGCTCCGGGTGCGAAAGTCGTACGGCAGCTTTACAGCCGTTGACGATCTCTCGCTCGAGATTCCGCCGGCGCATATTTTCGGCCTGCTCGGACCCAACGGCGCCGGCAAGACCAGCACCATCCGCATGATGATCG
>CALAOW010000148.1 GCA_937889395.1 uncultured Pseudomonadota bacterium
CCACCGTGGGTTTCACACTTCCTTGGGCAGGGGTGACCCCTGCACCCAGTGTTAAAACAAAGATGCGGGACTTCGTCCCTGTTAGAAGGGGTTGATCAAGAAAGAGCCTGCGCGTCCGTTTTTTGTGTCATCCTGAGCGAAGTGAAGGATGACACAAAGAGCAGCCGCGTCTCGCCTCTCCCCTTTACCCGTTCTAACAGGGCGAAGCCCGCATCCTCTCTTTACCGACGGGAAGTCCGAAACCTGCGTGAGGTTTCGGGATCCGGGATTCTTCGCTGCGGCAGCTCGGAATGACACGGAGAGACCGCGCGCGGGGTGTCGATTACCCTGCTTGGCAAGATTCGCAACCAGCGGTATTTTCCGGATAGAATCGCCGCCATGCCTATCAGTGTCGCGCAATCGCCGCTTGAACTTATCGGCAACACGCCCGTCGTGCGGCTCAATCGCATCCCCGGCAAGGACGACGCCGAAGTATGGGCGAAGCTCGAGAATTTCAATCCCGGCGGCAGCGTCAAAGACCGAATCTGCCTGGCGATGGTCGAGGCAGCCGAGAAATCCGGCCGGCTAAAGCCGGGCGCTACGATCGTCGAGCCGACCTCCGGCAACACCGGGATCGGTCTGGCGCTGGTCGCGGCGGTGAAAGGCTACAAGCTGATACTTACGATGCCCGACACGATGAGCGAGGAACGGCGCTCGTTGCTGGTCGCTTACGGTGCGGAGCTGGTGCTGACGCCGGACACGCGCGGGATGCACGGGGCGATCGCGAAGGCCGAGGAGCTGTGCCGCGAGAATCCCGGCTACTTCATGCCGCAGCAATTCAGCAACGCCGCCAATCCCGACATCCACTATCGATCCACCGGGCCCGAGTTGCTCGAACAGCTCCCGCGCATCGACGCGTTCATCTCCGCCGTGGGGACGGGCGGAACGATCACCGGCGCGGGCCACTATTTGCGTGAGCATCTCGAAAAAAGAATCCTGATCGTCGCCGTCGAGCCGAAAAACTCGCCAGTGTTGTCGGGCGGCAAGCCGGGCTTTCACAAGATTCAGGGAATCGGCGCCGGCTTCGTGCCGGGCAATCTCGACACTAAAGTTTACGATGAGATAATCACCGTCAGCGACGAGGATGCGGTGCTGTACTCGCGCCGTCTCGCGCGCGAAGAGGGCATCCTGGTCGGCATCTCGTCAGGCGCAAGTGGCTGCGCGGCTATCCAGATAGCCAGGCGGCTTGGCAAGGGCAACATCGTGGTCGTGGTTTTCTGCGACACCGGCGAGCGATATCTGACGACCGATCTTTTTCCGGCCGCGGGAATCTAACAGGCTGATTCGATGGACACATCGAAAACGCCGGACGCGAAGCTGGAGCGGATGCGCGCGATATTTGCGCCGATGCGCAGCCTGATCGTGGCGTTTTCCGGCGGCGTCGATTCCACCCTGGTGCTGAAGGTTGCGCACGACGCGCTTGGCGACTCCGTGCTCGCGCTGACGACGACTTCGCCGACGATGCCCGACGAGGATCGCGACTCGGCGCTGGCGATGGCGCTCCTGATCGGCGCGCGCCACCTGGTCGTCGAATCCAACGAACTCGAGATTCCGGGCTACGCGGCAAATCCGCTCGACCGATGCTACCTGTGCAAACACAATCTGTTTACGGTCTGCGAGGCAAAGGCCGCGCAACTTGGTATCGACGAGATAGCGGACGGCCTTAATCTGGACGACCTGCACGACTATCGCCCCGGGATGCAGGCGGCCAGCGAGAAACGCGTGCGCCATCCGATCGTCGAAGCCGAAATGACCAAGGCCGATGTTCGCGCGCTCTCGCGCTCGATGGGTTTGCCGACCTGGGATCGTCCCGCGTCGCCGTGCCTGTCGTCGCGCTTTCCGTACGGCACGGAGATAACACCCGAGGGGCTTAAGAAAGTCGCGGCGGGTGAGAAGCTGCTTCATTCGATGGGCTTTGCAGTCGCGCGCGTGCGCTTCCATGGCGAGGTCGCGCGGTTGGAGGTCGAGCAAAGCCAGATCGCGCGCATCGTCGAGCCCGCCGTTCGCGAGACCATCGATCGCGAGTTCAAAAAGATCGGCTTTAGATTCGTCGCGATCGATCTGAAGGGCTTTCGCTCCGGATCGCTCAACGAAGGTGTGATTGCCGACGCAGTAGAGCCGGCGAATCCGATGCGCCCGCCGCGCAATGGTCCTTGATCGAGCTTTGGAAACCTTCTAAATCTGCGGCGCGCGCATTTTTCGAGCCACAAGGAATCGGTGATGTTGAAATTTGAGGAAATCGAACTCGATCGCATGGTCGAAGAAGTTATCGCCGGAAAAGAAATCGCACGCGAGACCGCCGCGGCAATCCTGAATTGCCCCGACGATCGGCTTGCTGATTTGCTCGCTGCGACGAGTGTCGTGCGCGAGGCCGCCTTCGGCCGCCGGGTGAAGATTTGCATGCTGCGCAACGCGCAAAGCGGCATCTGCGCCGAGGATTGCGGCTACTGCTCGCAGTCGCTCGTCTCGAAAGCCGAAATCCCGGTTTACAAGATGCAGAGCGCCGCCAAATTGATCGAGGGCGCGCGAATCGCGGTCGAGAGTGGGGCACGCCGCTACTGCATGGTCTGCAGCATGCGCGGTCCGGCGCCGCACGATGTCGAGCATCTGGGCGAGGCGTGCGATCGAATCCGCACCGAGTTGCCGGGGCTGGAACTGTGCCTGTCGATCGGCCTGATGAATCGAGAGCAGGCGAACCAGGTCAAGCGCGCGGGGGCGGGATGGATAAATCACAACCTCAACACCAGCCGCCGCTTCTATCCGGAAATTTGCACCACGCACACATGGGACGATCGGGTCGAGACAATCGGGAACGTGCGCGCGGCGGGATTATCGACTTGCTCGGGAGGGATTATCGGGATGGGCGAGACCGACGATGACATAATCGATCTCGCCTACTCGACGCGGCGCCTTGCGATCGATTCGGTGCCGCTGAATTTTCTGCATCCGATAAAGGGCACCCCGCTCGAATCCAGGCGCGCGCTCACGCCCGAGAAATGTCTCAAGGCCGCGTGCCTGTTCCGTATCCTCAATCCGCGCAGCGAGGTTCGCGCGGCGGGCGGCCGCGAACTCAACGTCGGCGCGCGCCAAGCCGAATTGTTCAGCGCGGTGAATTCGATTTTCGTCAACGGCTACCTGACCACCGCGGGATGGGACTGGTCGCGAACCCGCGAGCTGATCGAGCGGGCAGGCTACGAGCCCGAGCAGGCGTAGGCGCCTGCGGCCGCACTCATTTGCGCGCCGCGATGATTGCCTCGACGATCGCGAGATCGGATGGTGTCGTGATCTTTATGTTGGCGGTCGAGCCTTCGACCACTTCGACGCGAACTCCCGTCCGTTCGACCAAATCCGCGTCATCGGTCGCGACGATTCCCTCGCTGAATCCGCGTCGATGCGCCGCGACCAGCAGATCGCGGCGGAATGCCTGCGGAGTTTGCGCTTGCCATAGCCCGGTTCGCGCGACGGTCGCCGCGATCGCGCTGTCAGCAACGCGCTTCAAAGTGTCGGACACCGGTATCGCGGCGATCGCACCGCCGGCCCGCGCCGCGGCACTTAGACATGCCTCGAAAATTGCCGGCGTCGCCAGCGGGCGCGCGGCGTCGTGCACGATCACCAGTTCGCTCTCCGAACTGGTCAGTCCGAGCGCGATTCGAACCGAATCCTGACGCTCGATTCCGCCCGGCGTAATCTTGACCGGCACGGCGAGTCCCGCCGCCGCGGCTTCTGCGCGCGCCGCACTTTCGAATCCCTCGGGCACTGTTATCACAACCTCGTCTATCGAATGGAGTTGCGAACTGACTCGCTGAACTGCGGCCAGCGAATACCAGAGCATCGCGCGGCCGCCGATCTTCACGAACGCCTTGGGCACGCCCGACCCAAGTCGCACGCCGCTGCCCGCCGCGACGATGATTGCCGACGCTCTCAATTCGGCGGCGCTTGAGGCGCCGGCGCGCCGCCGGCGTTTGCGATGAAGCTTGTGATCGCTGCGATCACCGCCGCGTCAACATGCCCCGGTGCATAGTACTCGGCCGGCGTGGGCTTGCCCGTGCCCGCGATGAACAGATGGTTGAGCCCCGGGAGCGTATCGACCTGCACCTTGGCGTCGCCCTTGAGACCGTTTTGCCAATGCCGAATGTCTTCGTCGATTATCTGGTAGTCGCGCGAGCCGCGCAGAATCAGGATCGGCACGTCGAGAGCGCGCGCGATTGCAACTTCGTCGCGCGCATCGAGGTCGTAGTAGTACGACGCGGGCGCGCCGATAAAAATCTGCGTCGCCGGCATCTTGTGCGCCGAAAGTTCGTCTGCATCCCGCTCGATCTGGGTCAATTCTCCGGGTGGCGCTTGGCCCAAAAACTGCGCCTGCTCAACTACTAGCTGCGGCAGCTTGCGGCCCGGCGGCGCCAGCATCACGATTCCCGCAACCTGCCCCGCTTTCTTCGCAATCTCCGGCGCCAGCATCGCGCCGAGGCTGTGCCCGAGGACGAAGATCCTGTCTTGCGCCACGTCGCGCCGCGCCCGCAGCAGCCGCACCGCGGCCACGCCGTCCTGGATGACTTCCTCGTCCACCATAGTCTTCTGCGGATCGAGAGTTCGGTACGCATAGGTGCGCTTGTCGTATCGGAGCACGACGATTCCCCGTGAGCTGAGTCCCTCCGCGATGTCGGCGAAAGGATGATTGGCGCCGACCGTCTCGTCGCGATCGTTCGGGCCCGATCCATGGATCAGGACGACGGCTGGAAATGGACCCTTGCCGTTTGGAATCGTCAGCGTGCCGGGCAACTTGTACGTGCCAACTGTCACATCCTCGAAGTGAAACCTTGTTTGCTCCGCATATGGGGGCGCGGTCACGGGCAGCTTGAACCAAAGCCCCGTAATCTCGCCGGTCTGCGGGGCCACCACGACGACCGAATTCGCCGTCGAGCGATGGAACCTGAGTTGCACCCTGACCTCGTCGCCGCCCTTGGTGAGATTCTGCCGCTCGAAAATTTTCCAGCTGAGCAGCGGACCCTGGCCGGCGTAAACCTGGCTCCACGACCCCTTCAGCCCCGCCGGGGAGAATGCTTTCATCCTGGCGTTGAAATGGCTGGTAGCCGCGCTGAAGTTGCCATCGCGGATCGCCGAGAAGAGATTATCGACAGCCAGGTCGTCGGCGTTTGCTTTGGCCGCGCATCGAGTAGCGGGAAAAATCGTCAGGGCCAGGAAAACAACGCCCAGCACAAACATTCGCTTCGGCATATCAATGCAGATTTGCAGACTCGATGAGCCTGTTCAACAAAATCGCAGGCCCCTTCGACAAAAGAAAAGGCCGGGAGAAAATCCCGGCCTTCTTCACACGATTGGATTGTCGCGGCGGCTAGTTCGCGAAGATCATCTTCAGTTCTTCCATGATTTTCTCTTCGGGATGCGCCTTGGCGATCGACAATTCCTTGACGAGCAAGGATCGCGCCGTGTCGAGCATCTTGCGCTCGCCGAACGACAATTCCTTGTCGCTCTTGAGCACCAGCAGATCGCGCAGCACCTTGGCGATTTCCAGCGGAGAACCGGTCTTGATCTTTTCCGTATATTCGCGATAGCGGCGGTTCCAGGTTTGCGTATCGACCTCGACCTTGCGCTGGCGCAGGATACGGTAAATTTTTTCCACCATATCCTTTCCGATAACGCGTCGCAGTCCGACCGACTCGACGTTCTCGGTCGGGATCATGATGGTCATCTTCTCGGTGCCGAGGATTCGGAGCATGTAAAAACGTCGCTCCGTCCCGGAGATAACCCGCATCTGGATGTCTTCGATGACGGCCACCCCATGGGCGGGGTAAACCACTTTTTCACCCTTCTTGAACGGCAAATTCATCGCGATAATGGCACTCAATGGCAGGCTCTGGATTTCGGACATAGTTGATGACCACGGGGTTCATCACCGATCCGATCAGCCTGGAATGTAGATGCACTATGACACAAAATTACTTGATTTGTAACCCCAGTCTCAAAAAGAAACTAAAACTGGCCGGACTGGATAGAACAATGTTCGGAATTAACCGTCGAATCCGGTCAGTCGAACCGCAGTTCCATGATGATCGCGTCTTCACCGGGGCCGTAGTAATGCCGTCTCAAACGCCGTTCTTCGAACTCAAATTTACGATAAAGCTGCCGCGCAGGCAGATTTGAACGGCGAACTTCCAGCGTAACGACGCTTGCGCCAGTCGATCTTGCCTCGGCGATTGCTTCGGTTAGCAACACGGTGCCGATCCCGAGCCGGCGCGAGTCAGGATGAAGGGCGATATTGAGGACGTGGCATTCGTCGGCGATCAGCCATCGGCAGAGAAAGCCGGCAATCTTCCCGTTGTCGTCGTCGTCCCGCCCATGCTCGTGGCTTGCCACCGGGAGCGCGACCATGATGCGCGAGAACGGCAGGGTCAGTTCACGTTGAAAGGAGGCAATCGTCCAAGGGGCGGGGAAGGCGAGCCGCTCGATCTCGATGATACGGGGCAGGTCGCGATCTGTGGCGTCCCGAATGTGGATCGCCATCTCAACCAAACTCAACTGCAATGCCAGCGCTCCGAATCCGCCGGTCCAAGCTCGTCCGCCGGTTTAAGCTCGCGAGAATTTTTCAGGCGGCGTGCTGAAACTGGGCCGCCTCCGCCTTGAGAACGACGACCTCGAGCAGCTTGTGGCGCATCCGATGTTTGAACGCACCCACCGGCTTGCCAAACTCGATTCGGGTCTCGAAATCGGCCGGAAACGCCGGCGAGACGTAGGACAATCGGCGGATCGTCTCGCCGCGCACGCTCGCATTGAGCGCAAGCACGTTGTCGCCGAGCATGATGTTGTAATCGTAGTCGGGCATCTCGTCGGGCAGATTCCACAACCGCTTGAGCGATGACAGCGGCAGCTTGCGCGGCATCTCGAGCCGAACCAGGTACGCGTTGGCATACTCGGCGACGGTGTAAACGGTCCCGTAGCGGCGATCGCGCTCGGTTTTGTCTTCATGCATGGTGCCCTCGAACCCGTCGAATGCCACCTTGCGCTCTGTCTTCCTGCCCGCGCCCCTCGCACCTGCGAGGATGGAGCCGATCGGCGCGAGCGCGAGCCCGTACCAGCATCCACGATACGTCAACTCGCCGGCAGGCTTGGCGTGAATCACTCCCTCGCGCAACCGCCACGCGGCCTCGGCCGACGCAATCAATATGCCGAGCATGATCCATCCGCCGGTACTTTGCGAAAACAGCCAGTCGCCGAGCACCACAACCGCAAATGCAGTCAGGATCGCGGGATAAAGAATCAGATTCAGAATCAAGTTGAGCGCCGTCGAGCGGACTCTCGAAAATGCTGCGCTGCTGCCGACTGCCTCTTCGAGTCGCGCCTTTACGCCGACCGGCATCGCGCCAAGAATCGGCTCGCCAAGCCGAAACGCGATCCGCACCGGCGCCGGCGCTGTGCGAACCGGCGAAGCGTTAACTGAAGCCAGGACGGCATTGAAATCAGCTTCGAGCTCGCCGGGAAAATGTTTCTCGCCCATTGGTTCGGGCAACGCACTGATGTCCTTCGGCAGACGCATCATCGCGAGACCCGGCGCGGCCGCTACTGGTGCGACTGCTCCGGGCGCCGCTGCAGGCTTCGCTGTCGCGACCGGCGCGGGCGCAGCCGCCGCTGGAGCCGCTGCTGCAGGCTTCGCAGCCGCCGCCGCGGGCTTGGGTGCGACCGCTCCTGCTGCGACCGCAGGCTTGGGTGCTGCCGCTACCGGAGGAGCCACCGCAGCGGGCTCGGGTGCCTGCGCGGGCGCTGGCGCGGGCTTGGGTGCGACTGCTGCGGCATTGGCCGCGGGCGCTGCCGCGCCGGTGGCGACCGCCGGTTTGCGA
>CALAOW010000149.1 GCA_937889395.1 uncultured Pseudomonadota bacterium
GGGACGGAGAACCAGATCACCGCAAGCGGCGGCATCTGGATCGCGATCGAATGCGAAAATCCGCGCCACGGAATCGCGGCGGCCTCGACGCCACCCATGTTGCCGACGTTGGACCCGCCATACGCAGCCGAGTCGGTGTTGAGAATCTCGCGATAAAATCCGGGTCCGGGCACTCCGACGCGATAGCGCTTGCGCAGCACCGGCGAGAAATTGCATACGCACACGACGCGGCGGCCGGTACTCGGCGCCACCCGCATGAAGGCAATCATGTTGCTGTTGGCGTCGTCCGCGTCGAGCCATCGAAAGCCGGCCGGGTCGGTGTCGGCCTCCCACAGCGCGGGCTCGTCGCGGTAGATGCGATTTAGGTCGCGCACCAGGACCTGCAGTTCGCGATGGTTGGGATAGTCAAGCAGGTTCCAGTCGAGGCTCGAGTCGTGGTCCCATTCGCGCCACTGGCCGATTTCCTGGCCCATGAAGATGAGCTTCTTGCCCGAGCGCGCCCACATGTAGGCGAACAGCGCGCGCTGATTGGCGAATTGGCGCCAGCGGTCGCCGGGCATCTTGGCAAGCAGCGCGCGCTTGCCGTGCACGACCTCATCGTGAGAGAGCGGCAGCACGAAATTTTCGCTCCACGCGTAGAGCAGGCCGAAGGTGAGATCGCGATGATGGTAGCGGCGATAGATGGGATCGAGCGTGAAGTACTCGAGCGTATCGTGCATCCAGCCCATGTCCCACTTGAAGCCGAAGCCGAGTCCGCCCATGAAGACCGGGCGGCTGACCCCCGTCCACGCGGTGGATTCCTCGGCGATCATCATGACGCCCGGGTTGAGGCGGTACACGTCCTGGTTGAGCTTCTTGATGAATGAGATCGCGTCGAGGTTCTCGCGCCCGCCCAATGCGTTGGGAATCCATTCACCTTCGCGCCGCGCGTAGTCGAGGTAGATCATCGAGGCGACCGCGTCAACGCGCAACCCGTCGGCGTGGAACTCGCCCAGCCAGTAGAGCGCGCTGGCGGTCAGGAAGTTGCGCACCTCGGCGCGGCCGTAGTTGAAGATGTAAGTGCCCCATTCGGGATGATCGCCCTGGCGCGGATCGGCATGCTCGAACAGCGCGGTGCCGTCGAAGCGGCCGAGGCTGAATTCGTCCTTGGGAAAATGCGCGGGCACCCAGTCGAGGATCACGCCGATCCCGCGCCGATGCATTTCGTCGATGAGGTAGCGCAAGTCGTCGGGACTCCCGTAGCGCGAGGTCGGCGCGAAATAACCGCTGACCTGGTAGCCCCACGAGCCGGTGAACGGATGCTCCATCACGGGCAGCAGCTCGACATGGGTGAATCCCATGCGGGTCACGTAATCGCCGAGCATCGGCGCCATCTCGCGATAAGTGAGCGAGCGATTGTCCTCCTCGGATACGCGCCGCCAGGAGCCGAGATGAACCTCGTAGATCGAGACGGGGCTTTTGATCCATTCGCGCCGCGCCCGCTCCGCAAGCCAGTCTGCGTCGTGGAATTCGTAGCTCGATTCGTAAACGACCGAGGCCGTCGCGGGCGGCGCTTCCATCCGCTGCGCGAAGGGATCGCTCTTCATCAGCAAGCCGCCGTCGCGCGTGCGAATTTCGTACTTGTAATTGATCCCCGCGCCGACGCCGGGGATGAACAGCTCCCACACCCCCGAGCTGCCAAGCGTACGCATCATGTGGACCCTGCCGTCCCAGCGGTTGAAATCGCCGACCACGCTGACGCCGCGCGCGTTTGGCGCCCACACCGCGAACGACACGCCGCTGACGTCTGCTACCTCGCGGACGTGCGCGCCGAGCTTGTTGTAGGCACGGTCGTCCTTCTGCTCGCCCCACAGATATAGGTCGAGCTCGCCGAGCGTCGGCATGAACGAGTACGGATCGTGGATCGTGATCGATTCGCCGTCGGGGTAGTGAATCTCGAACTGATACGGAAAAATCGAGATGCGGCCCTCGACGACGGCCTCGAACAGCCCGGTTGCGCCGCGCATGTGCATCGGCCGCGGCGCGTCGCCCGGAACGAGCAGGTCGATCCGCGAGGCCCCGGGGCGAAACGCGCGGACCACGACGCGTTTGCCCTCGAGATGCGCGCCGAGGATCGAATGGGGATCATGATGCTGCAGCGCGAGCAGGCGGTCCAGCTCCCCGCGTAGCGCGCTCGACTCGATGACTTCAGCCTTCATTTCCAAGTGCGAAGTTTAAACGATAGATTCGTCGTAAGCGACCCGCATCCGCAGGAGGCCGGCCATGAGTTCCACACCCAACCTCAAGCAATCGAACAACCTGCCCGGCTTCGACCCGCTGATGGGACAGCTCGAAGTGCTCGAGCCGGGAATCGCGATGTTCCATGGCTTCGCCAACGTCGCGTTCGCATACGGGCGCGGCGAGATGATCGTCGTCGATACCAGCTCGCGGCTGATGGGCGCGATGGCGGTGCGCGCGATTCGCGAGGTCAGCGAGGAGCCGTTCGCGTTTCTCATCTATACGCACGGGCACGGCGATCACGCGTTCGGCGCCAAGGCGTTCATTGCCGACGCGATCGCGCGCGGGCATGCGCGGCCGAAAATCTGGGCGCACGAGGACGTCGCCGGCCGTTTCAAACGCTACGCGCTGACCCGCGGATGGCAGGCGCATATCAATCGGCTCCAGTTCGGCGGCGCGTTCGCCACGAAGGGACTCTTCGACCCCAACTCGTTCAGCTACCCCGACCTGGTTTATCGCGACGAACAATTTCTCGACCTGGTGGGCGAGCCGGTCGAGCTGCATCACGCGATGGGCGAGACGGACGACGCGACCTGGGTCTGGATGCCGACGCGGCGGCTGGCGATGGTCGGCGATTTGATCGCCTCGTCGATGCCGAACACGGGCAATCCCAACAAGGTGCAGCGTTACACGCTCGAATGGGCGGAGACGCTCGAGGCGATCGCGAAACGCGCGCCGTGTTACCTTCTGCCGGGCCACGGACCCGCGTATCGCGGCGAGCAGCTATGCAACGAAGTGCTGCGCGAGACGGCGCGGGCAATCCGCTTTATCCATGATGAAGTCGTGCGGCGGCTCAACGCGGGCGAGTGGCCGGTGGACATCGTCGAGGCTGACATTTCAATCCCGGCCGACCTCGCGGCGAAACCGTACCTGCGGCCGATTTACGGATGCGTTCCGTTCGTGGTGCGCGACGTTATCCGGCGCTACGCCGGGTGGTGGTCGGGGGAGCCGTCGCAAATGTTCCCGGCGACGCGGAAGGAACGCGGCGACGACATCGTCGCGATCTGCGGCCGCGACGCGATCATCGCAAAAGCGCGCGCACTCAAGGATGCGGCTCAACTCAAGCGCGCGCTGGGATTGGCCGAGATCGCCTTGAATGCGAATCCGTCCGACAATGAAGCGATCAGGTTGAACGCGGAGATACTGGAGGCGATGGCGGCCGGCGAGCGATCGTTTATCGCGCGTAATTTTTTCGCAGGCGCCGCCCGCCAACTCCGTGAGCGCGCGACGCGCTAGTCGGGGCGGTCGGGGATCAGCTTCAGCTTGCCTTGTTTGACGGGACGATTGGGGCGCGTGGCGCCGGTTGCTGCGCCCGCAGCGCGGCGGCCTCGAGTCTTCACCGGCATGCCCTTTTCGCTGACGTCCTTTATCTTGTGGCCCTCGTGCCTGCCCCGCGCCGCATCGCTGGCGTGTTGATGGGCGGAGCCGGGCGGGAGAGACGGCTGCTCGGCACGGCGCGGCTGATCCATCCCGAATGCGTGCCGCTCCAGCTTCTTTATCTGATCGCGCAGGTTGGCGGCCCGCTCGTAGTCGAGATTTTCCGCTGCGGCCATCATTTGCTGCCGAAGCGCGGTGATCCGATCGGGCAACTCATGCGCCGGGATGAACTCTTCATCCCCCTCTTTGTCGTCGCCTATTTCGGGCACCACCGCCCACTCGGGCGAGTACATCTCGACCAGCGACGCGTCGATCGCCTTGGTGATCGAGGTGGGCGTGATGCCGTGCTGTTCATTGTATGCGACCTGCTTGGCGCGCCTGCGGTAGGTCTCGTCGATCGCCTGGCGCATCGACTTGGTGACTACGTCGGCATACATGAGCACGCGGCCGTTGATGTGGCGTGAGGCGCGGCCGGTGGTCTGAATCAGCGACCGCGCCGAACGCAGGAAGCCTTCCTTGTCGGCGTCGAGAATCGCGACCAGCGACACCTCGGGCAAATCGAGGCCTTCGCGCAGCAGGTTGATTCCGACCAGCACGTCGAATTCGCCCTTGCGCAGGCTGCGGATAATCTCGACGCGCTCTATCGTCTCGATGTCCGAGTGCAGATAGCGCACGCGGATGCCGAGGTCGTGGTAGTAGTCGGTCAAATCCTCGGCCATCTTCTTGGTCAGGCAGGTCACCAGTACCCGCTCGTTCACCGCGACGCGTTTGTGGATTTCCTCGAGCAGGTCATCGACTTGCGTGCCGGCCTTGCGCACCTCGATTTCAGGATCGATTAGTCCGGTCGGGCGAATCAGTTGCTCGACGATGAGCCCCGATGATTTCTGCAGCTCGTAATCGCCGGGCGTCGCCGAAACATAGATCGCCTGCACGATGTGTGATTCCCATTCCTCGAAATTCAGCGGGCGATTGTCGAGTGCAGAAGGCAGCCGGAAGCCGAAATCGACCAGCACTTGTTTGCGCGAGCGATCGCCGCGATACATCCCGCCTATTTGCGGAACCGTTACGTGACTCTCGTCGATGAAGAACAGCGAATTGTTCGGGAAGTAGTCGAGCAGCGTCGGCGGCGCCTGTCCGGGCAGGCGTCCCGTGAGATGGCGCGAATAGTTCTCGATTCCCGGGCAGAAGCCCATCTCGGCCAGCAGCTCGAGATCGTACATCGTGCGTTGCTCGAGGCGCTGGGCTTCGAGCAGCCGGTTCTCGGTGCGGTAGTACTCGAGACGCTCCTTCAGTTCGGCGCGGATGTCCTGCACCGCGATTTCCATCCGGTCCGAAGTCGTCACGTAATGCGACGCCGGGTATATCGCGACGCTCTGCAGCTTGCGAATCACCTTGCCGCGCAGCGCATCGATTTCGTACATCGCCTCGACCTGGTCGCCGAAGAATTCGACTCGCACCGCGCGCTGCTCTTCGTAGGCGGGAAAAATCTCGACCGTGTCGCCGCGCACCCGAAACGTCCCGCGATGAAAGTCGTAGTCGTTGCGCTGATACATGATGTCGACCAGCTTGCGCAGCATCTTGTCGCGGTCGATGGTCTGCCCCTCTTCGAGGAACACCAGCATCTCGAAGTACACCTCGGGTTCGCCCAGGCCGTAGATGCACGAGACCGACGCCACGATCAGCGCGTCGTTGCGCTCGAGCAGCGCCTTGGTGGCGGAATGGCGCAGCTTGTCGATCTCGTCGTTGATGCTCGCGTCTTTCTCGATAAACGTGTCGGTCGAGGGAACGTACGCTTCGGGCTGATAATAATCGTAGTAGGAGACGAAGTAGCGGACTGCATTTTCCGGGAACAGGCTCTTGAACTCGTTGTAGAGCTGTGCGGCGAGCGTCTTGTTCGGGGCCATCACGAGCGTGGGCCGGTTCACGCGCGCGATCACGTTGGCCATCGTGAACGTCTTGCCCGAGCCGGTGACGCCGAGCAGGACCTGATGCGGAACGCAGTCGCCCAGATTGCGGACGATCGATTCGATCGCGGCCGGCTGGTCACCCTCGGGCTTGTAACCCGAGACCAGCTTGAAACTTCCCTCTTTGCCACGCGCCAGTGAGAGCATGATGAGCGAAACAGTCTAGCAGGGTTTCCGCTTTTTGCGGAATTCGCCGCCAAGTCAGGCCGGTTTCAGACAACCGGCCAATGCGCAGAAGCATGGCCACCACTCAGACGACCGCTCCGAACAGCGTCTCTGCAGGCATTCAGAGCGTCATCATGAGCCGAGCTTGACCGGGAAACCGCGGCAACTTCAGCGCCACTTATCCACAGAAAGCCCGGCTGCGCCGAGAAAACGCCGGATAGCCCGGGCAAAAAATCTCGCCTTTTCACCCCCCGCACATGTTGCATTCTTCTTACGAATATAACTATATTTCCCCCGTAAATTGGGTAGGATAGTTCCCGTTTGGGCATAATTGCGGCTCAGGGGCAAGTGAGGGGTTCGCTTCGCGCATAGACACACTTGGGTGAGGAGGAGTTCATGAGACTGAAATCAAGGCTTTTAAATGCGGTCGCTGGCGTCGCGGGTGCGGCGCTAATCGCCTCCAGTTTGAGCGGTTGCGCATATTTGCAGAAGCCACGCTCGTGGGGAACCTGCGCGGTCGTCGGAGGACTGGTTGGCGCAGGCGTCGGCGCAGCCTCGGGAATCGTCATCGCTGACAGTGTCGCGGGACGTCACCAGAGCGACAAAGACGCCAGGGCTTATGCCGGTGTGGGTGGAGCAGCCATAGGCGCGGGCATCGGCGCGTTGGCAGGCCACTACATCTGCGATCCGCTGATTCCGCCGCCACCACCTCTGCCGCCACCGCCTCCACCGCCGCCGCCTCCTCCGCCACTGCCTCCGCCGCCTCCGGTCAGGCAGAAGCTGGTGCTACGCGGTGTGCATTTCGACTTCAACAAGTCGAGG
>CALAOW010000150.1 GCA_937889395.1 uncultured Pseudomonadota bacterium
TCGGTCTCGCCCGGCCCGTTAACTCGACATCCCATCACCGCAATCGTGATCTTGTGCTTCTTGGCGTAAGCCGTGAGTTCCTTGACCTGCTGCGCCAGCTCGACGAATTTCATGTTCTCGACCCGCGAGCACGACGGGCACGAGATGATATTGAGCCCCATGCCGAAGTCGGGCACCGAGATGAACCTGCCCGCCGCGACATCCTCGATAATTTGGCGCCCGACGATCACTTCCTCGTGCTTGCGCTCGTTGGGCAGCGTCAGCGAGACGCGGATCGTATCGCCGATACCCTGCGCGAGCAGTTTTTCGAACGCTATCCGGGTCTTGATGATCCCGTCGGGCGGCAACCCCGCCTCCGTAACGCCGAGATGGATGGGCACGTCCGGGCGCCGCTTCGAGAAACGCCGATTCGCGTCCATCACCTTGTTGGGGTCGGAATCCTTGAGCGACACGACGAAGCGGGTGAAGCCGAGCTCGTCCATCAGCTCGCAATGGTACGCCGCCGACTCGACCATCGCGGCCAATTGATCGCCCGGATACTTGTCGAGAAACGCCGGCGCGACCGAGCCGCAGTTGACGCCGATGCGGAGCGCGAGGTTGTTGTCCCGCGCTACATCCACCAGCCGTTTCACCTTCTGCTTAATCGTCTTCGACTTTTCTATATGGTGCAGATGGCCCGGGTTGTAGCGAATCTTGTCAACGTGCGGCGCGACCTGGCCGGCTATCTTGTAGTTCTCCTGCAAATCGACCGACAGCACGATTCCCTTGGTCTGCGCGCGGATTTCCTTGAGCGCCGGGATTTCCTTCTCGCTGTCCATCGCGATCCGGACAATTCCCGCGCCTGCGTTGGCCAACTGATGGGCCTGCGCGACTGTCTTATCGACGTCGCTCGTCCGCGTCGCGCACATCGATTGCACCACCACGGGCGCATCGCCGCCGACCTTGGTGCCACCGATCGTTATCTGCCGTGTCTTCCGATGTTTTCGTGCCTGATTCATTTCCACTGGTTTCAACTATAGCAGACCGTCCGCGCGTATCGACAACGAGGGCACTTCGCTCCTTCGAGCGTGTCGCTGGCCGACGCGGCGCGTGCGTTTGCGATGCCGTTTCGCTGATTTCGGCGTTTATCGTCTGACAAACTGGCTCAATCCAAGGCTCGCGGCGGCGAATTTACGCTGTGACTTCCGCTTGCAATGAGTAAGGTTTCTAACTAAGTTCCTTTCTCCGTCGAACCATTAGACGGAGAGAGGAGTCGCATAAGAGATGCTACCGGGTTCGCCGATCTCTCGCGGCCAATATTTGACGCTCAAGTTCTTCGCTCGGAGGAGGAAGGAAGCTGAACAATGAATACCGTCGTCTCCGCAATCGCTGACGTCGATCCGCGTCCCTTTCCCGACGTTATCCTTCGCAGCCAGTTTTTCGAGACGGTCGGCACGCGATCGCTCTCCAGCGAGCAGCGCCTGATGCTCGCGGTGCTGGCCGACGCGATCAACGTCGTGCAGGAACTCGGCAGCTCAAACAGCCTGCGCAAACGCAACTCGTTTAACGAGGCGTGGAACTGGATCTTCACCACGGGCGTCACTTGTCCGTTGTCATTTGACAACGTATGCGACGCGCTCGGCATGGATACCAAGGGCTTGCGACAGCGGCTGTCCGAACTGGTGGCAGGCCGCGCCGGCAGTCCGCTGCGCCTGCGGCTCAAGGAAGCGAGCCGGATCCAACGCTTGACGGTTAATCGACCGCGCCGGCGCGATGCGCGCGGGATGCGCCGCGCCAATCCCGCCCGCTAGCGACTAACACTCCGATTCAATCGCCGGATTGAGGCCGCGCGCGGAAAAGAAAAAACTCCGCGCGCGGTTTCATTCCTGCGCCGACTCCTGATACGAATTCGGTCTCATCCGATGAAGGAGACCGAACCGATGGACCGTCCGCTCGAGGGCGTCAGAGTTGTCGAAGTTGCGATGTGGGTCGCCGGCCCGTCCACCACCGCGGTGCTGGGCGACTGGGGCGCCGACGTTATCAAGCTCGAAGACCCGACCACCGGAGACCCGATTCGCGGCTTCGTCACGCGCACCATGGGCGATCCCAATGCGCGCATCCGTCCGCCGTTTGAACTCGACAATCGCAACAAACGCTCGGTCGCCGTTGACTTGCGCCGCCCCGACGGCCACGCCTTCGCGCTCAAGCTGATCGAACACGCCGACGTCTTCGTCACCAGCATCCGCCTCGACGCCATCGCGCGCATGAAACTCGACTACGCAACCCTCTCCGCGAAAAATCCTCGGCTCATCTACGCGTCGATCAACGGTTACGGGCATCGCGGACCCGACCGCAACCTCCCTGCCTACGACTACGCCGCCTCGTGGGCGCGCTCGGGCCTGATGGCAACGATCGCCGAGCCGGGGCAGCCGCCGCCGGCGCAGCGGCCCGCGATGATCGATCACGCCGTCGGCCTGGGCCTGGCGGGCGCAATCTCGGCCGCCCTGCTCGGACGCGAGCGTAGCGGCCGCGGCCGCGAGGTCAACATCTCGCTGTTCTCGATGGGCCTGTGGATGAACGCGTCGGATCTTACCATCGGGCTCATGACCGGCCACTCGCCACAATCCGAGCCGCGGACCGGGCGCATAAATCCGCTGTGGAGTTCCTATCGATGCGCCGACGCGCGATGGATTTACTTCGTGATGATCCAAAGCGATCGCTATTGGCCGGATTTCTGCCTCGCGCTCGGCAAACCGGATTGGCTCAACGATCCGCGCTTCAAGGATTCAGCCGCGCGCGCGCAAAACTGCGCCGCGCTCACTGGCGAAATAGATCGCGCGATTGCGGCCAGGAGTTGCGACGATTGGGCGCCGATTTTCAATCGCCACAATCTCATCTGGGCGCCCATGCGCACCGACGCCGAAGTGCTCGACGATCCGCAGGCCGAAGCAATCGGCGCTTTCGCCGCCGTGGACCATCCGAGTATTCCCGGATGCCGCGTCGTGAACAGCCCCGTCGAGTTTGGCGACGCCGACACACGGCCCTATCGTGCGGCGCCCGAACTCGGGCAGCATACCGAGGAAGTCGCGCTCGAAATGGGGCTGACGTGGGACGAGATCGCGGGTCTGAAAGCGTCGGGCACCTTGGGTTAGATTTCTATCTGTACGATGCGCCAAACCCCCTGCTGACAGGCGATTTTGAACTTCCGGTGCAATCAAACAATGTTGTAAAACTACATTTTCCTGAAAAGGTTTGACTCTGATGAACGCGCCTCCGTATGATCTTTATGATCTTTATCAGCTGTCAGCGGAGGTCGCCTGGTTGTGCGAATGATTGTTCCTCCTGTCGCTCATCGCCGCGAAATTGATCGCAACCTCGCCGAATTTTTCCGCGGCCATCGCGCCGCGCATTTCAACCGCGCGATTTCCTCGATGTGCCGATACTTCAAACTGCGCCGCCCGCGTATCGAATGGTTCGAGTACATCGATTGGGGCAAGACCGCCGGCCGCACCTACGAAGACGGCCGAATCCATCTCGTGCATCCCGAAAACTGGAAACGCGGGCGCGTCTATTTCAGCGAGCGCCGGTGGATTCAAATGATCTACCATGAGATGGGTCATTTTCTGTTCTGGTCCGACGCCGAGCGCAAGGCCGACCTGTTCTCGCGCCGGATGGTGACCGGGCTTAAAGCCCCCGGCCGCCGCGGCTCATCGCGCTCGCGCACCCGGGCGGGAATCTCGGGCACGCGGCGCGCTGCAAATCGGGTCCGCAAGCGCCGCCCGCGTATTTCGATCGCACGAAAATCGAGGCGCACTGCGCGGATCGACGCTCGCAAATCCCGCCGGGTCGCCTGATGCCGCAAAAGCCCAACGTCGAAAACCGCTGGTGGGTCGAAACCACCTTCAAGAAACCCAAGCAGGCCAAGTCCGAAACTGAGATGCCGCAGTTGCCGGTCGCGATGGCCTTTTACCAGGCCGCGCGCGACTACGATCAGGATCGCGCCAAGGAAGACCTGACCGACAACAACCTGCGCATCGCGCGCGCGGCCAATCCTCCGCAGGGCGATTGGGCTTACGTCGCGATGACCGAAGAGCATGCGCCGCCCAATGTCATCAAGCGCGTCAAGGACGAGTTTCGCATCCCACGCGAGGCGCGCGGCATCGTAATCGATCACGGGCGCGTCGTGCGCCTGCTGATTTGCGGCCCGCAGCTCGAGGACTGGATGCTCGACATCACGCTCGGCGAGGAGCCGTCGGTCGATGCGTACGTATGGTCCGTGATGCATCGCGAGCGAATCTTCCGCCGCGCTGAGGACGCGCTGCGCCAGGCGCGCAAATGGGCCATCAACCTGCTCCAGTTCCCGCCCCCGCGCGACGAGCCCTTCCGCGGCTCCCTGCTGGTGTAGCCGAGCTTCGCGATCAGGCTAAACTCGATTGTAGACTTGCCCCTTCATCGCTCGGCTGCGCCATGAAATACCTGTCGCTCGTGCTCATAAACCTCACCCGCAGCAAGCGGCGCACGATTCTTAC
>CALAOW010000151.1 GCA_937889395.1 uncultured Pseudomonadota bacterium
AGCTTTTCCGCGGTGCGGCGCGACGGCCAGTTGTCGTCGAGCACGAGCGTGTAACTGAGATACTTCGAGCCCCCGCGGATCAGGTGCAGGTACGCATACGACGCCATCGCAAGGTTGACGCCGCGGCCGCGTGCCGCCTCGAGCACGCCGATGCCGAGAAAGTTTAGTTTCTCGTGATCGCCGAGCTTGCGGCCGGGCTTGAGAATTGCGCCGTCGGGAGTGCCCGGAGTAACCATCAGGGCGCCCACCGGTTGTCCGTCGCGATACGCCAGCACCGAGGTCTCGAGCGCGCCGAACACCGCGAAGAGCTCGAACAGGAATGCGAGTTCGTCGGTGCTGAACGGCGTCGCGCCCCAATGACGCGCGAAGGCGGTGTTCCAGGTGTGCTCGAAATCGCGGAGTCGGCGCGCGACAGGCAGATCCTTCAGCGCAACGATTTGGAAACCAGCGCGGCGGCTTGCTTCGAGTGCGCTTTCGTAGCGCGCGACCAGTTCCGGGGTCACCTCAATTTTATAGTCAACCCATCCGCGCTCGGTTTCGAATCCAGCGTCCTTGAGCAACGCGTGGTAGTACGCGGGATTCTGGCGCGCGATGTCTGGTGGCAGGGTTTCATAGTCGTCGATCACGAACGGAAATTCGAGCAATCCGCAGCCGGCTCGCGCCGCCGTCGCGCCATTCGCCTTCATCCACTCAGACGCCGCGTCCATCATCAGTTTGACGGCGTCGCGCGTGCCGGGCATCGCCTCGAACATCACGATATGCCCGAGCGGTTCGTTCCAATGGCGTTGATAGGGGCCGTCGATTATCGCGACGGCGCGCGCAACGATATCGCCATCGACGCGGGCGGTGAACGGCCGGAACTTGCGCCCGGCGGCGAACGGTCCATCGCCCATCAGGATCGGCAGCTGCATCGGGACCATCGCGGCCCATCGCGCGCTGCGGTATTCGTAAACTCGATGTTGAAAAAGAACGAACTCGGTGAGCGCTTCTTCGCCCGAGGGTGATTCGATTTTGACTGACAACTCGAGATTCTCCCGACGGGCCGACCAATCGCGCGCTTCCATTCAGGTTGCCGGATACCACGCGGGCGCGATGTCACCTTGTTTCCGATCTCTTCGTGCGCTAACCACTACGCAGGGGCGAGCGTAGCGCCGCGCGAGTGGAAACGTCAAACAATCGCCGGCCAATGGCGTCCCCAGGAGCAGCTGAGCGTCATGGTTGAAAAAACGATCGAGCTCACGGGCATCTCGGCCAACTCGGTCGAAGAGGCCGTGCAATTGGCAATTTCGCGCGCCGGCGTCACGATCGAAGGCATCCACACCGCTCATGTCGAGGACATCGCCGCAATGGTCGAGGCCAACCAAGTGGTGCGATGGAAGGTTCGGGTCAAAGTGACTTTCCAGGTGAAAGACGAGCTGCACGAGTGAGTAACTCGGCGAGTATCCGGATTGCACTGGCGAGGGTTGATCCGGTGACCTCCGGCCACGAAGGAAGGCGGCGGAGCGCAAGGACTTCCCGGTCATGCGCAACCTGCCATTTAGAGTAATCGATGGCGACGAAAATAGTTGAGGTTCATCCGGGTATCTACGAGATCTTTCTGCCGCTGCCGATGCGGCCGACGATCATCAACGTTTATTTGCTCGACTGTCACGGCGCATGGACGCTTGTCGATACGGGGATGAACTCGCCCGAAAGCATCACCGCACTCGAGGAAGCGGTGGCGGAAGTCGGGATCAAGATCGAGGATCTCGATGCGGTCGTCGCCACGCATCACCATATCGATCACTTCGGTGCGTCGGGCGAGATTCGACGCCGCAGTCACGCCACGACGCACATTCATCGCCTCGAAGCCGAGCGCGCCGGCAGGATGATCGAGTTCGGAAAGATGAGCCCTCACGATCGGCCCGAGTCGCGCGCGTTTTTCGTACGCCACGGATTTCCGATCGATCAACTCGCGCCCATTGGGATGCGCCCGGCGTGGATGGGAACGTCGATGTACGGGCCGGTCACGCAACCCGACAGGTTCATCGACGATCGCGACGTAATCAAAATCGGCGACCGTGAACTCGAAGTGATCTGGACGCCGGGCCATTCCCCGGGTCACAATGTGCTTTACCTGCGCAAAGAGAAGGTGATGATCGCCGGCGATCACCTGCTGCCTAAAATTACGCCACACGTGGGAATCTATCCGGACGCGGAGGGAACCAACCCGCTCGGCGACTTCCTCAACTCGCAGTTGAAGGTCCAGAACTTCGAGGTTGACCTGGTTTTGCCGGCGCACGGCGGCGTTTATCACGACCACCGTCATCGCGCCAATCAATTGATAGAGCATCACCGGTATCGAGAGGCCGAAATGCTTGATTTGACGCGCAAGGCGCCGCAGACGGCGTTCGAGATTGCGCAACAAGTATTTGGTGGCGAAGAACGACCCATATTCCACGTGATGGCGGCGACGTTCGAAACCCTTGCGCACCTGGAACTCGCCTGTTTTGAAGGCCGGGCTCGCCGGTCGGAGCGGGGTGAACGAACTGTGTTCCAGGCGTTATGAGCGGGTTACGGGGGGTTTGCTAATTTTTCCAGACGGTGTATTTTGGCCCTGCTCAAACGAGCGGCGGATAACCATGTCAGCTCGGTTAGTGGAGGGGTCCCTAAGATTGAAGGAGGATGCCATGAAACGGAAGATCGGATTGGCGCTGGCTTCGGGGCTGGCATTATTGATCGCCGGTTGCGCGAGTCAAGGCGGCGGCGCTGGTGGTACGACAGGAACGGCGCCTGCCAACGCGCCGGGGGAGTCAACATCACGAAATTTCAACCTGTCCGTCAAGTGTCCCGGCGTGCACTACCTGAAGAAGAAGGGCTGGTCGGATCAGCAAATTATGCAGCAGGAATCGGTCGAGGCGCAGGACATTCCGGCTTGCGAGCAATGGGTTAAGGCGCAGCCCAAAGGTTACGTGCCTCCTCCGCCTCCGGGAACGCCGACGGCAGCGAAAGCTCATACCGGTAGTGCTCCGGCTTCGGCGCAGCAGTAATACGTCTGAGGGCGGCGGGCTGGTTCGCGCGAATCGCGCGGGTCTGAGCGCGTCCACATGAAAAAGCCCAGGCGGCGCAGCATCTTGCTAGAGATGCCGCGCCGCCTTTCTATTTTGCGTAATTTCAGTCCGTCGCGAATCGCGCCGGGCGAATGTTTCTAGCGAGCGTGGCCCGTCGCCGTGCGTTTTGCATCGCGACGTCCGGGTGCACTTATACGGCCGCTGCGGACCACTGGTGAGCGCCTTGCCAAGCGCCGCGTGGATTCGCCAGCAAGCTGCTGAATCCGCCAGTCGCGCAGACCCCTGTGCAGAAATTGCGGTTCGATTCCCAGCGTTTCGCAGACTGTCTCGAACGAGAAGGGGCCTTCTCCGCCTTCCCCGATTAGCCACTGCTCGGCCTCGCTGAACAGACGCTTGCGTGGTCCGCCCTTGGCGTCGGCGTTATTCTGGAAGCATCGAAGGGCGTCCTCCAGAATAGCCATCATCAGCTTCTTGACGGGCCGGATGTTACTGTCGTCGCGCCGACTGTCGTAAAACTGCTCAGGCGTCAGAACGTCTGGCACGAACAGATTCCCCAGAGCGCTATTTTCCCATTCCATCGTACTTTGTCCTCACCCGACAGTGCCTGCGCCAAAGCGGACTAAGGCCATCGCCGTCGGGATTCCGACCTTTGGTCGTTCAACAGCAGGATACGCAATGATCATGCCGAATTTATCGGCAAGTGCCCTAATACTAATTTGGCTTGCATCTTAAGGCATCATGAACGCTAAGTCGGATCCCCAGTTATTGCGAAATCCCATGTATCGGCGATTTTTTCGCAAATCGCTCCGCATTATGCGAATTGTCCGGCCTCTGCCCGCAAGCTGACTCATTTGCGACATGCGTTACGATTTGGCCACAGACCGTCCGTTATTTGTCGCTCAGATGCCATAAGCAGGCTGCCTCTCATGCCCGGGATCTTAAGGCGCTATGAGCGAATTTGGAAAGCCGGATTCAGAACCCGATGGCCGGATCAGAGCAATTCGGTTCCGCGCAATACCGCTATTGCACGGTGTCGGGGCCGCCGCCGGTGCTGGCCGGCCCACGCTTGCGCTCCTCGATCTTGAAGGTCAGTACGTCGAGCAGGCAATCAACACGATCCGTGAGCGCCTCGAGCATCGTTTGTTTCTCCAGCGGCGTGACGTCGAGATGAAAACACAGGAAGTTGATCAGCGCGGCGCCGCGCAGGCCGCGCTGCTCAACGATCGCGTGCCAAGCCTCGTCCGCGGCCTCGCCCAGATAGCTGAACAGAATCTCGCGCAGCGCTTCCATCGTCTCGGCGCCGCAATCGAGCGCGTCGGGCCGAACCGGACACCAATTCACCTCCGCTTGCCGATACGAGCGATCGCGAATTTCGCGCACGATCCGAAACTCGCCAACGCCCTCGAGGACCAGGTTGTAGCGTCCGTCGGCAAGCTCGATGAGATCGCTGATTCTTCCCGCGCATCCGACCTCGAAAATATCCGCAAAGGCTTGGTAGTCGTGTTGCCGGTCGCCCTTGAGCAGCGCCATCCCGATCATCCCGTGCACGTCGGCGACGTCGGCGATCATCTCGCGATAGCGCGGCTCGAAAATATGCAGAGGCACGCTCAACCCGGGAAACAACACGAGGTTCGGCAACGGAAAGATCGGAATGATAGTCGGTAATGCAGCCACGTTTGTGGTCGGCGCCTGTTAGTCACGTTAGGGCCGTTACGATCCAGCGTCAAGGAAAACCGTCGCGGCCGCGGTCTGCTCGCGGCGGAGATACCACCGGCGCCCGGTTTTGCTATGTTTCAGCCCGACG
Source organism: uncultured Pseudomonadota bacterium (assembly GCA_937889395.1). Classification (GTDB taxonomy): domain Bacteria; phylum Desulfobacterota; class Binatia; order Binatales; family Binataceae; genus Binatus. Next base: position 4,855 of record CALAOW010000151.1, read on the forward strand.
ATCCGCGACTTCGAGGAGGAGCACGATGGGTAAGGCCGTCGCTGCCGTTTTCACCACGCACGTACCCCGGCTGATGATCGCCGATCCGGTGGCGCGCCGGGCGTACATGGGCCATCACGTGACGACCTTTTACGACGCGATGCCCAAGCTCGTGCGCGAGCGCCTGCGTCATCTCGAATTCGACACTTTCTTGCTAATCGATACTCACTGGCTCTCTACCTTGGAATACGTACTCAATGCGCACGAGCGGCTGTCGGGTGTGTTTACGTCGGAAGAACTTCCGGCGATGCTGCATGACCTCGAATATGACTACCGGGGCGACCCTGAGCTTGCGCGCGGAGTCGAGCTCGAGGCGCGCGAGCGCGGGATTCGCGCGATTGCGTCCGCGCATCGCAACTTGCCGGTGCACTATCCCACCCTCAACGTGATGCACTTTTTCAATCACGAGGCGCGCCGCCGGGTGCTCTCGGCCAGCGTCTGTCAAACGGCGTCGGTCAAAAACGATTTGGCTTATGGCGCCGCGATCGGACAGGCTATTTGGAAATCGAATCGCCGGGTTGTGATCGTGGCGTCGGGCGGAATGTCGCACAAGTTCTGGGACTACGATCGAATTCTCGACCGCGCATCGGCGTCGCCCGACGACATCGCTTCAACCGCCAATCGCCTTTACGACGAACAAATCATGGAATGGTTCAAGGCCGGGCGGCATGACGCTGTCCTCGCCGCCGCCGACGACTACCGCGCGCATTGCTCGCCCGAGGGCCGCTTCTCGCACTACATCACGATGGCCGGTGCGATGGGTGGCGACGCCTGGACCTGGCCCGGCGAGCAGTTCGGAAAATACGAGGCCGCGATCGGAACCGGCCAGGCAATCTTTTTCTTTCAACCGTCTATCAGCGGAGCCGAGCGTGCCGCCGCCTAGCCCAATACCGCGCAGGCAGGAGAGCAAAAAGGGAAAACTTAATTGTATGCGGAACCGACCGTGGGTTCCGCACCTCCTTGGGCAGGGGTCACCCCTGCTTTTGACATTGGGTGCAGGGGTCACCCCCTCCCCCCTGCCCAAGCCCGCATCTTTGTTTTAACATTGGGCGCATGGGTTACCCCTGCTGATGGCGAGACTGAGAAAGGCGGCGCGAATCTGGGGAAATCCCAAGGCGCGCGAAATTGGCGAACGCGTACTAATCA
>CALAOW010000152.1 GCA_937889395.1 uncultured Pseudomonadota bacterium
AATCCGGGTTGAAGCTCAACCGCGCGCGGGGAAGCGCCGCGATGGATCAGGCGGCGAGACGCGGCTAACCTTGTAGCTGAGGGATTAACAGCGATGGGTGGCGGACGGCCGGAGCCAACGAAAGCGAAAGCGAATCCGGGGAAAGGGAAACGCCGTGAGTGGCGAATCCGCGGATGGCGCGTGCGGAATCTCGCCGCCGGTGCATGCGTGTTGGTCTTTTTCGCGGTGGGATTTTATGTCGCACAACTGTACGGCGAGATCTCCGCGATGATCGAGGATCGTCGCGCCGCGCTCACCTCCGCGATCTTCTCCGCGCCCTTTCCGATCCGCCCCGGCGACGACCTCGAACGCAGCGGTCTGCTGGATCGGCTGGCGCAGTTGAGCTACTCGCAGGTGGCGGCGGCTCATACTCCGGGGGAGTACACAAGTGCGCCGCACGCGATCGCGATTTACTTGCGAGCGTTTCACGCCGGCGCGAAGGAGTATCGCTCCGAAATGGTGCGCGTGAGCATCGAGGGAACGCGTATCGCGGGCGTTGCCGACTCGTTCGGCGTGGCCAAGTCCGACGCGATGCTCGAGCCTGAGGTGATCGGCCGGCTGCTGCCCGGCGCGCCCGCCGAACGCGTCGAGGTCCAACTGGACCAGCTGAAGCCGTACCTGGTCAAAGGACTGCTGGCCAACGAAGATCGTTTTTTCTACTACCATCCGGGAATCGATCCGATCCGTATCGTCGAGGCCGCCATTTCCGACTTGCGCGCCCGTCGCCTGGCCCAGGGCGCCAGCACGCTAACGCAGCAACTGGCGCGGACGTTTATGGAACGCCACGAGCGCAGCTTCAGCCGCAAGTTTCGCGAACTTGCCGTCGCCGCGGTGCTCGAAATCCGGCTCAGGAAGAATGAGATCCTCGACCGCTACATCAACGACGTGCCGATGGGCGAGTACGAGGGCACGCCGATCGACGGGATGTCGCAGGCGGCGCGATATTTTTTCGCCAAGGACCTGGCCGAGGTGACGCCCGCGCAGGCCGCGGCGCTGATCGGAATGATCCAGGCGCCGACGCTGTACGATCCGCGCCGTCATCCCGACGCATGCCGCAAGCGGCGCGACATCGTGCTCGGAGTGATGAAGCGGGCCGGCGTAATCGACGACGCCACCTACGCCGTCGCCGTCGCGACGCCGATTCAAATCACCAAGCCGCCGGGACTGCGCCGCGCGCCGTACTTCACCGACTATGTGACCGCGTTCGTGAGCAAGATTCCCGGCTTCAACGGTCATCTCGAGGGACTCAAGGTTTACACGACGCTCGACACCGAACTTCAAAGCGACGCCGTCGACGCGGTCACGGAAAATATCGCTCAGCTCGAAAAGAACCATCGCCGCCTGCGCCGCACGAAGATTGACGGCAGGTTGCAGACTTCGATGGTCGCGCTGGACGCCGACAGCGGCGCCATCCGCGCGATGGTCGGCGGGCGCGCCTACTCTGAGAGCCAGTTTAATCGCGCCGCCAACGCTCAGCGCCAGCCCGGGTCCGCATTCAAACCAATTGTCTATCTGGCCGCGCTCGATCCCGACCGCGCGCCGTTCTCGCCGCCGCTCACGCTGGCGTCCACTCTTCCCGACGAGCCGATGACGTTCAACGGATGGACGCCTGCGAACTACGAGCGCAATTATCAACCGCAAGTGACGGTAGCGCAGGCGTTGTTCGAATCGCTCAACGTGCCGACTGCATACGTCGGCAGCCGGCTCGGCGCCGCGACGATTGTTAAGACGGCGCACGAGATGGGCATCCACGAGGATCTTCCCGCGGTGCTGCCGATTTCGATCGGCGCCGACGAGACCACGCTGCTCGAGCTGACCTCCGCGTACCAGGTTTTTGCGACCGAGGGCTTGCAGTCGCCGCCGTACGCTGTCGAGGCGGTCGTCGATGCCAAGGGCCATCTGATTTACCAGCACGCGGACGAGGAGAATCGCGTTATTCGTCCCGCCGTCGCCTATCTGATCACCGGCGCTCTCAAAGCCGTGCTGCGCTATGGAACCGGCGCGAGCGCGGGCCGGATGGGGCTGGATTTTCCGGCGGCGGGCAAGACCGGCACGACGCAGGATTACAAGGACGCGTACTTCATCGGTTACACGCCGGCGATCGTATCCGGCGTTTGGGTCGGCTTCGACGAACCCGAGAGCCTGGGATTGACGGGAGCGCAGGCGGCGCTGCCGGCGTGGGTTCAGTTCATGCAGGATGCGGCGCCGGCGGCTCCCGAGGATTTCCCCGAGCCGTCCGGCATTACGATGGCCACGATCGATCCCGAGTCCGGCGGTCTCGCTACGTCGGCGTGCCCCAAGCAAGTCCCGCTGCCGTTCCTGATCGGCACCGAGCCGACGCAGATGTGCTCGATCCACGGCGGACTTTTTGCGAGCGCGCCTCCATCTGCGCCAGTGTCGGGAATGATGCCATCGGCGCCGGGATTCACGCGGCGCGCGCGGGCCGCGTCGGGGAGACCTTCATCATCCGACGTCTTTAGCGCGGTCGGAAAGTTTTTTTCCGGGCTTTTCACTCACTAATTCGCGCGGCCGCCCGATCGGATGAATTTTCATCTGAAACTTTTTTGGCCGAGATTCGTCTAACTGAGGTGCATCTATGCCCATCTGATGCCCGCGAATGCGGCAACTTTGAGTGGGTGAATCACTAGTTCCAAGAGCCGAATGCGTTTGCAAGAGTATCTGCATACCAGCCCCCGATGGGCGCGAAGTGCGCTCGCAGCGTTGAGCCTCGTTGGACTGATCGGCCTGGTCGCGGCGAGCGGATGCATTAACGGCGAGAGCATCGAACCGCCGCCCCACGACGGATTCGTGGCAGACGATTCAATCAAGGCCGCGATTCCCGCGGCGGGCGACGTGTTGATCGCGGGCGGCGCGGACGCGTCGAATCGAAGTCTCGCGACTGCGGAGTTCTTCGATCCGTCGGCGGGGCAGTTCGTCGCGACCGGCGGCGCGGCGTCGAGTCGCGCGGGCGCATCGGCGGCGTCGCTATCGGCGACCCAGGTGATGCTCGACGGCGGCTTCAGCGGGGCCGCCGCGATTAAGAATTTTTCGCTCACTCTCACAGGCTACGTGCTGAGCGGCGCAGAGATATTCGACGAGGCGACCGGCGCGTTCTCGCCGGCCGGCAGGATGGCCGTGGCGCGGATGGGCTCTACCGCGACGACATTGAGCAATGGCAAAATCCTGGTCGTCGGAGGCCAGGACAATCTGGGCGACGTGCTCGATACCGCGGAGCTGTACGATCCCGCCGTGCGCAAGTTCATCGCGGCCAACAACACGATGAGCGATCCGCGCATGTTTCACACCGCGACGATTCTGCTCAGCGGCAAAGTGCTGGTGGCGGGGGGAGCGACCAATCTATCCGGCGACACGACCAGCTCCGCCGACATTTACGATCCCGCGTCGAACTCGTTTACCCCGGCGACCTTCCCGATGGACCATCAGCGCGCGGCGCATACCGCGACGTTGTTTACCAGCGGCCCGCTGGCCGGCAAGGTCCTGATAACGGGGGGAGTCGGCGGCTCGAGCTTTTATTTCAAGGATAGCAGCGCCGAGATCTACGATCCCGCCGCGCAGCAATTCATTCTGCTCTCGAGCTTCATGAACGAGCCGCGCTCGCTCCACACTGCCACGCTGCTCGACGATGGGAGCGTGCTGCTCGCGGGAGGGTTCAACGGTTCAGTCGCGATTTCGGGCGGTGTGCTATCGGGAGCGTCGGGATTGATCAGCAATTCGGCTGAGACGTTCGATCCGAACAGCGGGGATTTCACTTGCGTCGGCGGATTTAACACCGAAACGACCCGATGCAATCAATCGATGAGCGTTGCGCGCGCGGGGCATACCGCAACGTTGCTCGCGACCAGGCCGCTACCGCATCGCGTGCTGATCGCCGGTGGGATAGGGGCCGCAGATCCGGCTGCTCACGGCGCGGCGCTCAGCAGCGCGGAGCTGTTCAATCCCGCGGCGGGCGGCAGCTTTAGCGCGACCGGCGCGATGTCCACGGCGCGGGCACTCCACACCGCAACGTTACTCCGCTAGTTTTCGCGGATTGTTTTCAGACACTCGTCACTTCGAGTCCGAGCCGCGCCTGCCCGCTCATGCCGCTGCCGGTCTGCGGATCGGTCGGGGGTTGAGCGACGCCGCCGCCGTCGGTCGCGCGCACGCGAATCATGAAATCGCCCGCGGCCTGGGGCGCGAAGCGATACTTCCATAGCGTCCACACGTACGGCGAGCTGTTTGCGACGAGTTGCGCGTTGTGCCACGTGACGCCGTCGTCCGACGACACCTCAACGCGCTTGATCCCCGACGGGCCCGCCAACGCCCATCCATAAATATCCACCGGCGCCGTCACTTTGGCCTTTCCATCGAAGATCGACAGCAGGCCGCCTTCGACGCGCGGCGAGAAAAAGCCCGAGTTGACCTTGCGCCAGCAGGTATCGCTCCATCCGCGAACCTCCCAGTAGCCGGGTATCTCGTGGTCGGCGAATTCGAGTTCGGTGATCCACTTCGGCTGTTTCATCCCGTACTTTCCCGGAATGAAAATCCTGAGCGGATAGCCGTGCTCGGCGGGAAGCGGCTCGCCGTTCATGAGGTACGGGATAAAATTCTCCTCGCGCATCAGTTCGTCGACGGGCAGCACCGTGTGATAACCGTCAGCCCCGCGCATCGCGACGAACCTGGCCGTCCGCTTGACGCGCGCGCGCTCCAGGAGCGGTCGCAGTTGCACGCCGGTCCAGTTGGCGTTGCTGATAGCGGCACCGTCGGGCGGGTTCGAGATGCATTCGAGCGTCAGCATCTCCTCGATCTTCGGCAGCTTGCGAATATCCGCGTAGGAAAATTGCAGCGAATTTTCCACCAGGCCCTTGATGCTGAAGCGCCACGAATTGACGTCCACAGCCGGCGTTCTTGCGTACGACGTCACGTAAAAATCCGAGTTCGGCGCCGGCCCACCGAATTTCGATGCCGGTGCGGCCGCGCGCGCGATTCGCATCCCCAGCGGGATGCCCGTGAGCGCGATCGCGGCGCCCGACGCGATCAGGAATTTTCTGCGCGCGATCATTCGAGCGGCTCGTCTGAATCCCGCGCCGGCGCCGAGACGCCGTCGGACTCCGCTGAATCGGCAGCAACCAACGGCTTTTGCGGATTCGACGCGTCGGCGACCAGCTTGCGCGACACGATGATAAACGCCGAATGCGCGATCATCCTGAAGTGCGGCCGCACGCTCATCCCCTTTACCTGCCAATGACGAAGCAGCGTCTCGAAGCTTTCGATCTCGCCGAAATCGCTCCGCGCCTGAATCGCCTCGACCGTGTCCTTGAGCTGCATCGCGGTCGGCACGTAGCAGACCAGCACGGCGCCGGGCCGAAGGGCGGACGCCGCGACCGCGAGCGCGCGCCCCGGCTCCGCCAGATCGAGGAACATCCGATCGACGCCGGTTTCATCGAAGCCCGCGTAGAGATCGCGCACCTTGATCGTCCAGTTGGGCGCGTCGCCGAAAAATGCGGCCACGTTCTTGCGCGCGGCGTCGGCGAAATCCTCGCGCAGCTCGTAGGAGATCACGCGCCCCGCCGGCCCCACCGCTCTGAGCAGCGCAATCGTCAGCGCGCCCGCGCCCGTGCCGCCTTCTATTACAGTCGCGCCCGGAAACACGTCGCCCCAAATCAGCAGCGGTCCGGTGTCCTTGGGATAAATCACCTGCGACGCGCGCGGCAGATGCGGGATCAGGTCGGCGTAGGTCGGCCGCAACACCAGGAATGCCTCGCCGGTGGAGAACTTGACGCGCGATCCTTCCTCGACGCCGAACAAATCGTCGGCGCGCAGCTCGCCGCGGATGAGCAGCTTCTTGCCCGCCCGCAGCATCTTCAGGTAGCGGCGGCCCTTGCGATCGATAAATATTACGGCGTCGTTTTCTTTCAGGCGCGAGTCCAAGGTGATCAACGCTTGCACGCATCGCGCGCGCGGGCAACTCTTCGCTCGCGTCGGGCTATTGACTACACGGCCTCGCGACCTTACCTTTGAGGATGCACCCGGCCAGATGGTATCGTCCAATGGCCGGGTCGTTTTGCGTAAACGTTGATCTGATTTCCAAGTCCAAATCGGGGCCGTTAATCCAACTCGAGAGCATTCCACGTCATGGCAGAGAAGAAGGCAAAGACCGCTGAGAAGAACGCCGGCCTCCAGCAAAAACACATCTGTCCCGGTTGCGGAGCCGAGAGCAAGGTGACCAAGTTCGCCGGCTTCGGCCGCAAGGGCTTCTACCTGGTCTGCGAGAAGAACTGCGGCTTCGTCGGACGCACGCGCTAAGCGGCAGGGGGGATTTCGCGATGGGCAGAGCGCGCAAGAGCAAGGCTTCCAAGCGCGACAAGTACGCCTCGTTCGGCGATATGGGGGACGAAGCGGACGAAGATGCCGACCTTCCCAAGGACGAAGCCGGCCGGCGAAAAATCAAGCGCCAGTACGGCGAGCTGCTCGGCATCCGCATCGAGAAGCTGCGCGGAAGAATTCTCAACCGCGAACGAATCAACAAGACGATCGAGGGCATCTACTTCATCTGCGCCTCGTGCCTGAAAGTCTGCCACTCGCTTGATGACGGGCTCAGCGAAGATCCCGCCAATCAGAACAATCTGTGCGGCGCATGTGCCAAGGCCCAGGCCGCGGCCAACAGCGCCGCCGCCGCCGCCGCGGTCAAGGAAAGCGGCGGACCGTCGCGCCGGCCAGCCCGATCGACGCGCAAGCGCGCGGCCGCGAGTTGAGCGTACTTGTGCGCGTGACCACGAAAAGCTAAACAGGGCCGATGTCATTACAGTTCATCCGTCCCGACATCAATATCGATTTCGTCGGGAAGCGCTATTTCTTCATCGCGCTCTCGACCGCGATTAACATCGCGGCGATCGTGCTGCTCTTCACCCGCGGGCTCAACTACGGCGTCGATTTTGCCGGCGGCAGCGTCGCGCAAATCGAGTTCACCGCCCGCACCAATGGCGACGCGATTCGCAAGGCACTCGCGCCACTCGATCTTGGCGAAGTCACCGTCCAGGACTTCGGCAAGGCCGGCCAGTCTTTTCTCGCGCGCTTCCAGGCGGTCAAGAACATCGGCAGCCTCGGGTCCAAGCTCGGGGCCGCGCTCGACAAAGCCTACGGGCCCAACGTCGCGAAGGTGGTGCGGGTCGAGAGCGTCGGCGCCAAAGTCGGCAGCGATCTGCGCCGCAAAGGCTTTGCCGCGGTTATCCTCGCGACCATCTTCATGGGCGTGTATATCGCGATCCAGTTCCGCCATGTGAGCTGGAGCTTCGGCGCCGGCGCTGTGATTGCGCTCATCCACGACGTGCTGGTCGTGATGTGCGCGCTGGTGATCGCGCAGTACCAGTTCGACCTGACCACGCTCGCCGCGATATTGACCGTTATCGGTTACTCGGTCCACGACACCATTATCGTCTCGGACCGTATCCGCGAGGATTCGACCAAGCGCCGCCGCGAGCCGATCGCGTCGATCATGAACCGCGCGATCAACGAGACTCTCTCGCGCACCATCCTGACTTCCGGCACCGCGATCGTCGTGCTGCTCTCGCTGCTCGCGTTCGGCGGCCCGATCCTGCGCCCGTCGGCGTTCACGCTGCTGATCGGATTCATCACCGGCACCTATTCCTCGATCTATATCGCCGGCCCGGTGGTGCTGTTCTGGGAGGGCGGTTCCAGCCGCACTCGCACCGGAGCAGGCTCCTCGCGCGCGGCCTGAAAGAGCCGGGCCTTTCGATTCGCCGATACGGTGGACTGCGTTCACCTTGCCAACAACGTTGAAAACCGGCCGCGGCATCTACGCGATCGCGAGCACCGCGCCGATCGAGCGCGCCGCCGGTTCCGTCGTGCTGACGCTTGGCCTCGAGCGCGCGGACGGAATCGAGAAGGTCGCGCTCAGATGCCGCATCGCGACAGAGTTGATACGCACTGCGGAATCGAACTCTCCTGAAAATGCGGATTCGGACTCTCCTGAATACTTGATCGAGCGGATTGCGCCGTGGCTCGAGCGCGAATTCGAGCAAACGCGCGAGGCCGCGCTGAAGTCGATCCGCGCCGAGCGCCACTTGCTCGAGATTTCGTTCGACCCAACAAATCCAGGCCCCTTCTGACTCACGGAGGAACTCTGCGATGGCTGTTCAGATTCGCCGCGCCACCCAGTCCGATATCCCGGAGCTTTCGCGGCTGGTGGCGGCGCTGGCGGCGTGGGAGGAAGCGCTCGATCCGCGCGCACGGTTCGATTGGGACGGAATTCGCGATGCGCCCAACTGGCTCAGGCTCGTGCTCAATCGCGAGCATCACGCGGTTTGGGTCGCAGGCTCCGACGCGCGCCTCGTCGGTCATCTGTGGATTCGGCTCAAGCGCAACAGCGACGGCGCCACTCCTCAATCGATCGGCTATATCAGCCAGGCTTTTATGGAAGAGAACTTTCGAGGAAGGGGCCTAATGAAGCCGATGCTGGAAGAAGCCTACGAATGGTTCCGCGATGCCGGTATCACGGTCGTCACGTTGAGCGTGTTGCATCGCAACTGGATTGGCGCGACGGCATGGCGTCGCCTGGGCTTCAGCGATTGGCGTGAAGATCTGCGGATGGACCTCAAACCGCGCCCGAAATAGCTCGATCGAACTCCAGTTTTTGACCGGTCGGTAAGGGTCATATTGTCCTTGACAAACGGACGCAATCGCCTTACTAGACTGATTGGGTCCAGTATTCCATCAGGCAACTGATTCGGGGTGGATTCCATTTGACTATGGCGGCGGAAGGCCTATATTATACCTAACAGGTCCACTATTAAGGATTGGAGCGTTTTTCACGGGAACGCCGAAAGAGACCGAGAGAGAAGATGCTGAAGAAGCCCGTTTACATGGACAATCACGCGACCACGCGCGTCGATTCTCGCGTGCTCGATGCGATGCTTCCGTATTTCACCGAGAAGTACGGCAACGCCGCCAGCCGCAACCATAGCTTCGGCTGGGAGGCGGAAGAGGCCGTCGATCGCGCGCGCAACCAGATCGCGGCGTTGATCGGCGCCAAGTCCAAGGAAATCATTTTTACCAGCGGCGCCACCGAATCCGACAACCTGGCGATCAAGGGCGTCGTCGAGTTTTACAAAGACAAGGGCAACCACGTCATCAGTTGCGTCACCGAGCACAAGGCCGTGCTTGACAGTTGCCGCGCGCTGGAGAGGGCGGGCAAGGCCACGGTCACGTACCTGCCGGTTGACAAGTACGGGACGGTCGATCCCGACGCGGTGCGCCGCGCGATCACCGACAAGACCGTGCTGATAACGATCATGTGGGCCAACAACGAGATCGGCACGATTCATCCGATCGCGGAGATCGGCAAGATCGCCAAGGAAAAGGGCATCATCTTCCATTGCGATGCGGTCCAGGCGATTGGCAAGGTGCCGGTCGATTTCGAAAAGGCGGGCGTCGATCTCGCGTCGATAACCGCGCACAAGATTTATGGGCCCAAGGGAATCGGCGCGATCTACGTTCGCTCGAAGGGACCGCGCGTGCGGCTGACTCCCCAGATGGACGGCGGCGGCCATGAGCGCGGGATGCGCTCTGGGACGCTCAACGTGCCGGGAATCGTCGGCCTGGGCGCGGCGTGTGAAATCGCGGGGATGGAAATGCCCGAGGAAGCGCAGCGCCTGATTCAGTTGCGCAGTCAGCTGCAGGCGGGGCTGTTCGAGCGCCTCGACGAAATTTACGTCAACGGTCATCCGACCGAGCGTCTCCCCGGCAATCTGAACGTGAGCTTCGCCTACGTCGAAGGCGAGTCTCTCCTGATGGGCATCAACGATATCGCGGTCAGCTCGGGCTCCGCGTGCACGTCGGCGACGCTCGAGCCGTCGTACGTGATCCGCGCGCTCGGCATCGACGACGAACTGGCGCACAGCTCGATTCGTTTCGGACTGGGCCGTTTCAACACGCTGGAAGAAGTCGATTACGTGACGGACAGGGTCAGCAAGGAAGTGAAGCGGCTGCGCGAAATGTCGCCGCTGTACGAGATGGCGAAAGAAGGGATCGATCTCAAGTCGGTCAATTGGAAGTCATAACACAACGTCGTATCGACGCGGCGCTTCGGGGAAAAAATCATGGCTTATTCGGAAAAGGTTATCGAGCACTATAACAATCCGCGCAACGTCGGCAGCTTCGCCAAGGACGAGCCCAACGTCGGCACCGGCGTCGTCGGCGCGCCGGAATGTGGCGACGTGATGAAGCTGCAGTTGAAGATCGGCGACGATGGCGTGATCGAGGATGCGCGCTTCAAGACCTTCGGATGCGGCAGCGCGATCGCAAGTTCGAGCTACGTCACCGAACTCGTCAAGGGCAAGCATATCGACGAGGCGATAACGATTAAGAACACCGTCATCGTCAAGGAACTCAACCTGCCGCCCGTCAAGATTCATTGCTCCGTGCTTGCCGAGGACGCGATCAAGGCCGCGATCGCCGATTGGCGCAAGCGCAGGGGCGACAACTTCGCCTCAGGCGAGCAGCCGCTCAGGGCAAAGGAGGCGTAGTCTTACGTGGTGATCTCTCTTTCCGAGGGCGCCGTCCAGAAGATCAAGCAACTCGTCGCCGACAAGGGCGAAGGCGCCGGCCTGCGCGTAAAGGTCGTTGGCGGCGGATGCTCGGGCTTGCAATACCGGATGGAAATCGACGCCGCCAAGGAGCGCGACAAGGTTTTCGAGCGCGACGGCGCGCGTCTGATCGTGGACAAGAAAAGTTTTCTTTACCTCAACGGCTCCGAGCTCGACTACGGCGAAGAACTGATGTCGTCGGGCTTCAAGGTCGTCAATCCAAACGCCAAGCGCAGTTGCGGATGTGGAGAATCGTTCGTCGTATGAACGAGTGGACGTGGGGACTGCTGTCTCAAGATGATCGAATGCCCTTCATGTGGACGGCGGCAACAGCCGCTGCTGATTTGCGCTGATTGCGGATCGCCGCTGGCGGCGACGCTCGATTGTTTCGCCGCGCTGGGGATGCCCCGAAAGCTGACGATCGATCTCGGCGCGCTCGAGCGCCGCTATCACGAGTTGAGCCGGATGATTCATCCCGACCGCTTCGCATCCAGCGTCGCCCGGGTGCGCGACGCGAGTCTGCGCGCGACCGCGACTCTCACCCGCAGCTACCGCACGCTCCGCGATCCCGTCGCCCGCGGTCTTTACTGGCTCGAACTAAACGGTGAAAAGCTCGCCGAGAACAACAAACGCGTTCCGCCCGAGCTCGCCGAGCTGGTCTTTGAGGTGCAAGAGCAACTCGCCGGGATGCACGACGCCCCTGCCGACTCGGACGCGGCGTGCGAACTCGCAGCCCAGGTCGTTGCGCGCCGTAGCCAGCTTCAAGCCACGATGGATGCCAGCCGGGCAGAACTCGAACGAAATTTCGTGAAATGGGATCAGCGCCCGGATGAAAAGATGCTTACGTTGGAACTGAAGGCGATTCTTTCGAGCATCGCCTACCTGCGTACCCTTATTCGCGACGTCGATCGCGCTCTGGAAAATTCAAAGGCTGCATGACCCTGACTTAACACTGAAAAAAATGGCACGGATTTTTGGCATAGACCTCGGCACCACCAACAGCCTGATTGCCGCCATGGAAGACGGCGCGCCGCGCGTAATCGCGGTGGGCGGGAACCACAGCGCTCTGCTGCCGAGCGTGGTCGCGATTGCGCCCGACGGCGCCATCACCGTCGGCGAATGCGCCATCGAGATGGAACCGCATCTGACCGTCGAACGCGACGGCCGCGTGAGCGCAATCGGTTTTGCCGGCGGCCAATACGGCGCCGTCATTCGATCCGTCAAGCGCTACATGGGATTGGGCGGAGACGAGATCGCGCCCGAAGATCGCGCGCGCTACACGTTCGCCGATCTGAGCGGCTCGGTGGTGCGCTTTCAAATTGGCAAGCGCGTCTTAACTCCCTCGCAAATCTCCGCCGAGATTCTGCGCGCCCTCAAGGACGGCGCCGAACGCGCTCTCCGCGCGGCCGGCAAAGATGAAAAAGTCGAGCGCGTCGTCATAACCGTTCCCGCCTACTTCAACGACGGCCAGCGCCAGGCCACCAAGGATGCCGGCCGTCTCGCCGGTCTCGAAGTTGTGCGCCTGGTGAACGAGCCGACCGCCGCGTCACTCGCCTACGGCTTGAACAAGAGGGCGACCGGCAACGTCGCCGTGTTCGATTTCGGCGGCGGCACCTTCGACATCTCGATTCTCAGCGTCAAGGAGGGAATCTTCGAGGTCCTCGCGACCAACGGCGATACCCATCTCGGTGGCGACGACATCGACCGCGTGATCGTCGATTGGCTGCTCGCTGAACTCCCCGACGCTCTCAAGCTCGATCGCCACGTCTGGAACAGCGCTCGCATGGCCGCCGAGAACGCCAAGAAACGCCTCAGCGATGTTGCCGAGACCCCCGTCGCCGTCGATCTCCTCGGCCACTCGATTCGCAAGCACTTGACGCGTGACGCCCTCGAGAAGATGGCCGAGCCCTTCCTCGCGCGCGCCCTCAAGCGATGCGAACTGGCCGTTGCCGACGCCCAGCTCACGCCCGCTGACATCGACGCTGTTGTTCTGGTCGGTGGCTCGACGCGGATGCCGCTGGTCCGCCAGCGTGTTGCCGCGATGTTCCACAAGGAACCCCTGTGCTCGATTGATCCCGACCAGGTCGTCGCCTTGGGAGCCGCCGTTCAGGCTTCTGTGCTAATGGGCACGCAGGGCGATATGCTCCTGCTCGACGTGGTTCCCCTCTCGCTAGGCATCGAAACGATGGGCGGCGTGATGGAACGTCTCATACATCGCAATACCACCATCCCGACCAGCGTAGCCGAAGGCTTCACTACGGCTGTGGATAATCAAACGCATGTTGATATCCATGTTTTGCAAGGAGAGCGCGAGCTTGCTAAAGATTGCCGTAGCTTAGCGCGCTTCAAGCTGGGGCCGATTCAGCCACAGCCGGCGGGTGTCCCGCGCATCGAGGTCACTTTCCTCATCGATGCAAACGGGATACTAAATGTCAATGCGCGCGATGAGCGCACGGGCCGCGAGCACTCGGTCGACGTCAAGCCAAGCTATGGACTGACGGACGATGAAATCGAGCGAATGCTCGAAGAGGCCATCGATCTCGGGGAGCAGGATCTCGAGGAGCGCCTGCTGATTTCGTACCGCAACGACGCCGAGCAAATTCTGGGCGCACTTCGAAAGCAGCTCGGCGAATTCGGGGCCCTGGTCGATGTCGGCGAGCGTGGGCGCATGGACGAGGTGGTGGAGCGGCTGGAGGCGGCCCGAACCGGAACCGATCGCGAGCTAATCGCAAAACTCGTCGAGGAGCTGAACGAAGTTACCACTCCGTTCGCGGAGCGGATCATGGACGCCGCTATCAAGCTGGCGCTCGAGAAGAAATCAGTGGAGGAACTTTCCTAGCGAGGTAACTTGGAACGGAAGCCGGGCGAGGGACGTATTGACAATGGGGTTTAAGTGGGATCAGGCCGAGGAAATTGCCGAAGTGCTTGCGGAGAATCATCCGGGACTGGACCCGCTCGCCGCGCGCTTCACTGACCTGCGTCAATGGGTCATCGATCTCGACGAATTCGACGACAGTCGCGAGGGCTCTACCGAAGCGAAATTGGAAGCCATCCAGATGGCATGGCACGAAATATACAAGGAACAGAACGAAGACGACTCTGAATAGGCGTAGGCGTGGTTGCGTCATAACTACTAGGAGGTGGGGCGGTGGATGCACGCACAACATTGAAGGCAGGTAACGGAGAGAAGATGCAGGAAAAGGAAACACTGGACGAAAGATTGCCGGGGCTGTTCGAGCCCGACACTCTTTTGCCCATTCAATACTTCGAAGCGATGCGCAAGAAGCATCTGCTCGAGGGCGAAAAGCGGCTCATCCTGAGCGTGCTCGAGGACGCGATCGAATGCTTCATGAAATGCATCGATGCGTCCACCAGCAAGGGCCAGCGATTGTTCCGCGACGCTGACGAATGGATCGCGCACGAAGACAAGCGCTGGGTCTTTTCGTTCGACAACGTCTGCGACATGCTCGACATTAATCCCGAGTACATGCGGATGGGTCTGCGCAAGTGGAAGGAAAAGCGCCTTGACGCGATCGTGCGCCAGCACGCCGCGCTCGTCCTCGAGGCCGATCGCGCTGCCGCCGAGCCTGCGGCCGCGCCAGTCGCGCCCCCTGCAGTCCCCGCGCCCGCAGCAGCGGTCGCAATTCAAAAGCCTGCCAAAGTCGCCGCCAAACCGGCGCGTGTCAAGCGCCGCCCCGAGCGCGTGCGGATAGCCAAGCGCTCGGCGCGCAAACTGCGCAAAGCGCGCGCATAAGACAGCAAAGAGGCAATCGCAAAGTGGCGCGCGTGTCATCGACACGCGCGCCGCTTTTTTTTTCAAGCACCCTGCTACGCCTCCGCTTCCGCCCGCGATGCCGACAGGCCCGCGCCGCTATCACCCGCACGATTTCCCCGGCGCCGCGCCAGCACGGCAGTAAAAAGTGAAAAGTGAAAAAGTGAAAAAGTGAAAAAGTGAAAACGGAGTCGTTAACGGCTGACTAGCTTGCAGAAATGCGGCCACACCTTGTAGCGTTTTATCGCAATCATCATTCCTGCTCTGCGATGCCCCTGCGAACTAAAATCGAATGCCCCAGCTGCGAGGCGGACGTGGTCGTCAAGCGCGGCGGCGTATGCCCCAACTGCGGGGCGTGCATCACCGAGCATGTCGCCCGGGTCCGCGCGCGCGAGAAGCGCATCGAGCAGGTCGTAGCCGTCGTTGCCACCGTCCTCGTCGTCGGCCTGGTCGTCGTCACCAGCGGCGCGACGCTGCTCGAGGGAGTCGCCGCCTACGCGATCGTCGGCGCCGTTATGTACTACCTCGCGCGGCGCACCTTCGTCTGAGTTTTCGTTGTTTCGTTTTTCACCGGCTTGTGCCTGAACGCTTGTTTATCTCCACGCCGCCGAAACCTGAACATGCGTTAACCTGTTCTCTCCGTTGACGTTTTTCGTGTTTTTATTTTCGAATTAGTGCAACCGAATTCTGCTGATTGCGTATCTCCACGTGTGAAGACGAAGTGCGTTGCAGGAAGTTTTCCGAAACGAATCGATGGCATCCTTAATGCTCTCTCAATCAGGTAGAGGTAACCGACAATGAAATCCAAACGAAGTCTGATGACGGTGCTGGTTGGTCTGGCGATGCTTGCGACGCCGATTACGGCGGCTGCGTACGACAACGATAACTACGCCCATCACAATTCGCGTGCGGCGCACGTATCACGTTCTTCTAATGCGCCGGCGCGCTCCTTCGCTCCAGCGCGCAATGTCGCCCCGCCTATCGTGGCTCGCCGTGTGTTCCACAACAACGCAGTGCCAGCTAATCGTGACTGGCGCGCAGACCGTGACTGGCGCGCAGACCGCGACCGGCGCGCAGACCGCGACCGGCGCGACGCCAACGAATACCGGAACTACGGCAACCCCGGCTACTACCGGGCTCCTGCTTATCCTGCGGTGGCCCCGTATTTTGGCGCGCCGGGTTACGCCGGCGGAGCGCCGTGCGGACAAGCGCGGGGCATCGTGAACACCTATTATCACGACCGGAACACCGGCCATCCCGCGGCCGCCGCTTATGTGCTCGCACATAATCAATGGGCGTTCCGTAGCGGCTGTGGAGGCGCGGCGCCTAACGCCGGCGGACAGTTCGGTGGAGCCGGTAGAGCGCCCGCGTACAACAACTACGGCGGATACAACGGTGGATACAACGGCGGTTACGGCCAGCCTTACGGCGGAGGCTCGACGCTCGCCCCGCTGATTCAGCAATTCGTCCGGTAACTAGTGAAAAATGTATCTGGTCCGTTCCTGACGACCACCGCGCCCCGTCTTCTCCCGGCGGGGCGCGGCCTTTTCTTCAATCCCCGCTCCGTCATCCTCTGCTCACACCGCAGCCAGCCGCTCGATCGCGCGCAATATCTTTGCGCGGCGCTCTTCCGGCGTCTTTGCGAAGGACGCAAATTGCAGCGCCGTAGTCGTGATTCCCGCGCGCGCGTAATCCTCCAGCCGCCGGCGGCATTTCTCAGCCGTGCCGAACACGAAAATTTTCTCGACCATCTCGTCGGGAATCGTCTCGAGCGCTTTGTTGCGATCGCCGGCGTTCCACGCATCGATCGCAATCGTCGCTTCCTTGTCGTAGCCGATCTCGCGAAAGAACTTGTTGTACTGCGGCACCGTCACGTAGGCCGTCAGCGACCGCCGGAACAGATTTCGCACTACGTTTTCGTCCTCATCCACCGCGACGATTATTCTGCACACCACGTCCAGCCCGGCGGGATCTTTGCCCGCCGCGCGCATACCTTCGCGCGTATTGTCCAACATCGGCGCGACCGTCTCGGGTGTGATGAAATTGACGATCACGCCGTCGCCCAGCTCGCCCGCCAGCCGCAGCATCTTGGCGCCCTGCGCACCGATATAGATTTTCGGCGGATGCGTAATCGGCGCATCGAGCCGGAAACCGTTTATCTTGACCATCGTGCCCGCCATCGTGACCTTCTCGCCGCGAAAAATTGCGCGCAACGCTTCGATCGTCTCGCGCATCATCGTAACCGGCTTGCGAAACGGCACGCCCATCCACTGCTCGACGATGTTCGGCGTCGAGATTCCCAGCCCCAGGATGAAACGGCCGCCCGCAAGCTCGTTGACGGTGACCGCCGACATGGCAATCAGCGGCGCCGGCCGCGTGAACACCGGAATGATCGCGCATCCCAGGCGCATCTTGTCGCTGAGCATCGCCGCCGCGGCAATCGGCGCAAACGCGTCGGTCGAGAACGATTCATACGACCACGCGTCGGTGTAGCCGCATCGATCTGCGGTGCGCACCAGCTCGGGGAAATGAGCGCTCTGAAACGGTTCGAATGGGATGGTGATTCCAAGTCGCATCTTTGGGTTTTCCTCAGAGATGCGAATCTAGCGCAGCGGGACGAGGTTATCCTACCTGTCGATCGACGGCGAAGTCGGCAGATTCAGCACCTCCGCCAGATGCATCGGGCGCCGCGACGGACAGAAATGGCGAATCTGCGAGCGGCACGAGAACCCGTCGGCGACGATGATCGCCTTTGGCGGCGCCTTTT
This sequence comes from uncultured Pseudomonadota bacterium, assembly GCA_937889395.1. GTDB lineage: Bacteria > Desulfobacterota > Binatia > Binatales > Binataceae > Binatus. The sequence goes on from CALAOW010000152.1 coordinate 17,180, forward strand.
CGATCGCCGGAATCAAAACTCTCGCGCCGATCGCTTTCGATACCTCGAAATGCTCGCGGCCGTAACCGAATGCTCCCGCCATCCCGCAACATCCCGCGTCGAGCACCTCGAGTTCCGCGCCGGCCGCGCGTGACAGCAGCATGACCTCGTCGCCGATTCCCGCGATTGCCTTCTGATGGCAATGCCCGTGCACCAAAGTCCGCCGATGTAGTTCGGGCGGCGCGAAATCCGGCGCTTCGTGGGCGAGGAACTCGTCGAGCAGGAACACGCTCGACGCAATCGCCTTCGCGCGGGGATCTTCTGAGAAGAGCGACGGCAACTCGTCGCGAAAAGTCAGGATACAACTCGGCTCGAGCCCGACGATCGGAATACCCACCGCGACGAATGGATCGAGCGCTTCCATCACGTCTCTCAGGCGCGCCTTCGCCTGCTCTAGCATCCCCTGATCGTAGAGCGGGCGGCCGCAGCATAGCTGGTGGCGTGGAATGATCACGCGAAATCCAGCCCGCTCCAGAACTTCGACCGCGGCGATTGCAACGTGCGGCTCGAAGAAGTTGTTGAAGGTGTCGGGAAACAGCACGACGTCGCGCCCGCCCGCTCTGGGAGCCGCCCTGCGCTCGAACCATGAGCGGAACGTCCGCTGCGCAAAACGCGGCAATTCACGATCTGGATGAATCGCGAGCGCTTTTTTCATGACGCCGCCCACAATCGGCGCGTGCGCCA